>NZ_JBQKKT010000030.1:0-27718 GCF_052116585.1 Luteococcus sp. Sow4_B9
TCCTGTTCGCCATGCTCAAGAACCGGGAGCCCTACCGAGCACCCGCCCCGACGCCAGAACCCTCACCCATACCCCTCGCCGCTTGACGAGCAACATAGGGACACCCCCCTGGCAGACGACGACGTCGCCGAGGTCGCCAAGGCCGTGTGACGCAGGATTGACGACCAAGGGCCGTCACCCAGTGGGTGACGGCCCTTGGTGCGTGCTCTGGCGATCAGAGGCTGACGCGCTCCTTGACGATGCCTGCCAGCTCCTCGGCCACCTGCTGGGCGTGCTCCTGGGTGGCGGCCTCCACCATGACGCGGACCACCGGCTCGGTGCCCGACGGGCGCAGCACGACGCGGCCCTGGTCACCCAGGTCCTGGTTGGCGGCGCTGACGGCGCTCTGGATCTGCGGGTCGATGCCGGCGCGCAGCTTGTCCACGTCGCGCACATTGATCAGCACCTGGGGCAGGCGGGTCATCACCGAGCCCAGCTCGGCGATGGACTTCTTGGTCTGGACCATGCGGGCGGCCAGGTGCAGACCGGTCAGAACGCCGTCACCGGTGGTGGCGAACTCGCTCATGATGACGTGGCCTGACTGCTCGCCGCCCAGCGCGAAGCCATTGGCATTCATGCTCTCGAGCACATAGCGGTCGCCGACCTTGGTGGCGTCGACGCGGATGCCGTTCGCCTTCATGGCATTGATGAAGCCCAGATTGCTCATGATGGTGGCCACCACGGTGTCGGAGTGGAGCTTGCGCTCCTCCTTCAGGGAGAGGGCGAGGATCGCGAGGATCTGGTCGCCGTCGACCAGGTTGCCGTCGGCGTCGCAGGCCAGGCAACGGTCGGCGTCTCCGTCGAAGGCCAGACCCAGATCGGCGCCCACCTCGACGACCTTCTTCTGCAGGTCGCCCATGTGCGTGGAGCCACAGTTCTCGTTGATGTTCTCGCCGTCGGGGGTGTTGTGGATCGCCACCACCTCAGCGCCCTGGGTCTCGAAAGCCGCCACGGCCGTGGCCGAGCTCGCACCATTGGCGCAGTCCAGCACCACCTTGAGGTCGTGTAGGCTGCCCTCGGCACCCAGGCTGCCCACCAGGTGGGCGATGTAGGACTCCACCGCCCCGAGGTCATCGGTGACGCGGCCGACGCCGGCACCGGTTGGACGGTCCCACTCCTCGCCCATGCGGGCCTCGATGGCGTCCTCGAGGAAGTCGTCCAGCTTGACGCCGCCTCGGGAGAAGAACTTGATGCCATTGTCGGGCATCGGGTTGTGGGAGGCCGAGAGCATGACGCCCAGATCGGCATTGCGGTCGTTCACCAGGAAGGCGAGTCCGGGAGTGGGGACCACTCCGACGCGCACGACGTCGACGCCCGCGCTGGCCAGTCCGGCCACCACCGCTGCCTCCAGGAATTCGCCGGAGACGCGCGTGTCGCGCCCGACGAGAGCCAGCGGTCGTCGCCCGTCGAAGGCGCCGGCCTCCCCCAGCACGTGGGCCGCGCCCACCGAGAGGTTGAGGGCCAGTTCGGCCGTCAGGTCCTTGTTTGCAAGTCCACGCACCCCGTCGGTGCCAAAAAGTCGTGCCATGAAAAGCAAGACTAGCGCGCATGGCGCGCACAGCCCCCGACACGACGAAGGCCGCTGCCCAAATGGGCAGCGGCCTTCGTGGATCGTGTCCGGCTGGGCCGGGCGGGATCAGCGCTTGCTGTACTGCGGAGCCTTGCGGGCCTTCTTGAGACCGGCCTTCTTGCGCTCCTTGATGCGGGCATCGCGGGACAGCAGACCGGCCTTCTTCAGGGCGGGACGGCTGGCCTCTTCGTCGATCGCGTTCAGGGCACGGGCGATGCCCAGACGCAGCGCGCCGGCCTGGCCGGAGGCGCCGCCGCCGTGGATGCGGGCGATGACGTCGTAGGCGCTGGTCACGGCAGCGGTGACGAAGGGCTCGTTGACGAGCTGCTGGTGCACCTTGTTCGGGAAGAAGTCCTCAAGGCTGCGACCGCCGTTGATGGAGAACTTGCCGCTGCCGGGCACGAGGCGGACGCGGGCGATGGCCTCCTTGCGACGGCCGGTGCCACCGCCAGCGGCGATGACAGCGGCGCGACCGGCAGGGTTGGTGGCCGGGGCCGGGTTCGAATCCGTACGGTAGGCGATCTCGCGATCGTTCTCGTCGGTGAACGGGGTGACCTCGGTCTCGAGGTTCTCGTCAAGCTCTACGGTCTCAGACACTTTGATTCCTTGATTCGCGTGGTCGATCGTCACTGGGCGATCTGGGTGATCTCGTACACCTGCGGCTTCTGCGCGGCGTGGGGGTGCTCCGGGCCGGCGTAGACCTTGAGCTTGCTCATCAGCTGACGGCTCAGCTTGTTCTTGGGGAGCATGCCCCAGACAGCCAGATCGACCGCCTTGCGCGGATCCTTGTCGAGCATCTCACCGATCGGGGTGGCGGTCAGGCCACCGGGACGGCCCGAGTGACGGTAACGCATCGAGTCGGTGCGCTTGTTGCCGGTGACGGCGATCTTCGAGGCGTTGATGATGATGACGAAGTCACCACCGTCGACGTGCGGCGCGAACGTGGCCTTGTGCTTGCCGCGCAGCAGGGTGGCGGCAGCCACCGCGAGGCGGCCGAGGACGACATTCTCGGCATCGATCACATGCCAATTCCTGGTGATGTCCCCAGGCTTCGGGCTGTACGTAGACACGGGTCGCAGACCATCTTCCGTTAGATTGCTTGAACAAGGGCGGCAGCGCATGGGGTCAGCGAGTGGTCCCACCAGAACCTTCCAGTGCGCAACAGCGATTCAGACTACCCTTTTCAGGTGGGCCGGGTCAAAACGAGGTCAGGCACGACCCGGCAAAGCGTCCTTGGCTAGGTGAAGGACCGCCGCGGACTGGGAGCCGAGCTGCAGTTTGCCGTCCACCACCTCCACCTCACCGATGCGCATGAGGACCTCGGAGGGAGCCTCCAGCTCGATCTCGGCCGGATCGTGGTCGAAGTTCACCGCCACGGTCATCGTCTCGCCCCGCTCCATCACGAACCAGTGCCCGTTCTCGTCATAACGAGCCGAGACCCACTCGAAGCGCGGATCGGTCAGGTCCGGGTAGGTGCGGCGCAAGGAGATCGCGTCGCGATAGGTGGCCAGCACCTCCGCGTGCACCTCCTGCTGCACCTCGTCCCAGTCCAGCTTGGAGCGCTGGAAGGCCTCCGGACTCTGGGGGTCGACAATGGTGGAAGTGTCCCAGTCCATCTTGCTGAACTCCTCCACGCGCCCCTTGCTGACCGCCTCGGCCAGCTCCGGTTCCGGATGGGAGCTGAAGAACATGAAGGGGGTCTTGGCGGCCCACTCCTCGCCCATGAAGATCATCGGGGTGTAGGGCGAGAGCAGGGTCATCAGTGCCGCGATCTGCAGCTGGCGGGTGCTCTCCCTGGTGGACAGGCGCGCACCGTCGGCCCGGTTGCCGATCTGGTCATGGTTGTCGCTGCACACCACGAGCCGCCAGGTGGGGATCGTCGGAGTGTCCAGCCGGCGTCCGTGACGTCGCCCGCGGAAGGAGGACTTGGTGCCGTCGTGGAAGAAGCCGGTCTCCAGCACCTTGCCCAGGGCCTGCAGCTCGGCGAAGTCCGCGTAGTAGCCCGAGTCGTCGCCCGTCAGGTTGGCCAGCAGTGCGTGGTGGAAGTCATCGCTCCACTGTGCGTCGAGTCCGTAGCCGCCGGCCTCGCGCGGGGTGATGACGCGGGGATCGTTCAGGTCGCTCTCCGCGATCAGGGTGAGCGGCCGGTTGAGGAAGGTGCTCAGCGCATTCACCTCGACGGCCAGTTCCTCCAGGATGTGGATGGCCCGGGTGTCCACCAGGGCGTGCACCGCGTCCAGGCGCAGTCCGTCGACGTGGTAGTCCTGCAGCCACATCAGAGCATTGTCGATGATGAAGCGGCGCACCTCGTCGGAGTCCTCACCCGCAAGGTTGATGGCACTGCCCCACGGCGACTGCACCGAATGGTCCAGGAAGGGCCCGTACTGCGGCAGGTAGTTCCCGCTGGGGCCCAGGTGGTTGTAGACGACGTCCTGGATCACGCCCAACCCACGCTGGTGACAGGCATCGACGAACTCCTGGTATGCCCCAGGGCCGCCATAGGCGTGGTGCACCGCATACCAGCCGACGCCGTCATAGCCCCAACCGTGCTCACCGTTGAAGGCATTGACCGGCATCAGCTCCACCAGGTCGATGCCGAGCTCCACCAGGTGGTCCAACTTGTCGATGGCCGCGACGAGGGTTCCTTCGGGCGTGAAGGTTCCCACGTGCAGCTCGTAGATGATGGAACCGGCAAGCTGACGGCCGGTCCAGTCCTGGTCCTGCCACTCGTGGCTGGCGGGGTCGAAGGTGCGGGACAGTCCGTGCACCCCGTTGGGCTGCCAGCGGGAGCGGGGAGCCGGCAGGATGGCCTCTGCACCGTCCAGCCGGTAGCCGTAGTCGAGGCCCTCACGCAGCAACTCGTGGTGCTCCGGGGCCAGCCGCCACCAACCCTCCTCGGCCTTGGTCAGTGGCACCTCGACCCCGTCGACGACGACGTCGACTCGCTGCGGGATCGGGGCCCAGACATCGAGGGACAAGGGCATGGGTTGACTCCTGGCAGTCGGGGGCGGGTCCTCTCCCCACGGTAGCGGGTGATGGGACGGCGCCGAAGGGTGTCAACCACTGGGCGGACCCGAGTACGCCACGAACGAACAGCTCTGTCCGGGCAGGCGTCCCGGACAGATGTCGCAGTGGGCATCCCTCACTTGACATACTGTGCCCATGTCACCGCTGACCCGTCCGCTGGCCCTGCGGCACGCCCGAGGCGGGAGCATGACACCAAGCCCTTCCCTCATGGCTGCGCTGACCAGCCGCGGACGGCGCATCTCACGCGCACTGGGCAGCGAGGAATTCGGCGCCCACTACGAACGCCTGATGATCGACACGTGGACCCGAACGCTGCACCCCGGCCCGGACGGCGTCTTCGTGACCACCGGCGACATCCCCGCGATGTGGCTGCGTGACTCGTCGGCCCAGATGCGCCCCTGGCTGCCCCTGGCCGCCGAACTACCAGAGGTGGCCGATGTCCTGCGGGGCGTCTGCCTGATGCAGTGGCGGCTGATCCGTCACGATCCCTATGCGAACGCCTTCAACCACGGCCCCGTGGGCGGCACGCACCACCTGCTGGACAACCACGTGCTGACCACCCGGCTGGACCCGTGGATTTGGGAGCGCAAGTACGAGTTGGACTCCTTGGCGCTGCCCCTGCTCCTGGCCCACCAACTCCAGCTGGCGACGAACAGCACGGAGCACCTTGACTGGGGCGTGCACGCCGGTTTCGCCGATGTCGTCGGCCTGTGGGAGCGCGAGCAGGACCACCGCACCAGTCGCTACCGCTTCATCCGACTGCCCGCCGTCCTGACGCGGCGCCAGCACGACACCCTGCCCCAACTGGGCAAGGGCACACCGGTGGCGCGCACCGGCATGACTTGGCAAGGTTTTCGTCCCAGTGACGACGCCTGCCGATTCGGCTACAACATCCCCGCCCAGCTGCTCGCCGTCCACGTGCTGCGGATCGCCGCCACCTGGTGCGACGAGCTGTGGCACGACGATGCCCTTGGCCAGCGCGCCCGCGGTCTGGCCGAGGGGATCGAGCAGGGCGTGGCGGCGCACGCAACGCTGCCCGATGGCTCCTGGGCCTATGAGGTGGATGGCCTCGGGGGTGTGCTGGCCACCGACGACGCCAACCTGCCCAGCCTGCTCGGGCTGCCCCTGCTGACCGACATCGCAGCGGATGATCCGCGCTACCTGGCCACTCGTCGACGAATCCTGTCGGAGCGCAATCCGTGGTGGCACACGGGACGTGTGGCCAGTGGGATCGGCAGCCCGCACACCCCGGGCCGAAGGGTGTGGCCCATCGCGTTGGCCGTGCAGGGACTGACCACAACCGATCGGGACGAGGGCTTGGCAATCGCACGCCTGCTCGCCACCACCACCGCGGGGACGGGAATGCAGCACGAGAGCTTTCACGTGGACGATGCCCATGACTTCACGCGGCCCTGGTTCAGCTGGGCCAACATGATGTTCTGTGAACTGCTCGACAAATTGGCCGATTGAGCGGTTCTGCGGGCAGGATCACAAGGGCCGGGGCGCACCGGCGGATCAGGAGGACGAACGTGGCACAGGTGGAGGCCCTCGGGTGGACCCCCGTCAAGGGCACTCGCTGGCTCGAGACGGGCCTGCTGGTGACCACGGAGCACGGTGCGGTGGGTGACCGGCTCTGGTCGCCAGTGACCCGATCGGCCGATGGTGAGTTGCGTGCGGTCCGTGCGCCGCAGGTGCCGGAACTTGCGTCGGTGACCGTTCTGGCGGGCGAGCTGCCCACCCTGGGGGAGCACCAGGCCATGCCGGGCGACGAGCACGAGGTGACGTACTACGACCGTCGGTTCAAGTGCAGCATCCACGGCGGACCGGTGGCACTTCGTCTGAGTCAGGCGGCAGGCTCTCCCCTGCTGCTGGCCCGGGTCTCGGGCCGCACGGGCTTCATCTGGTCTTCGCCCCTGAGCATCCTGCTGCGATCCGAGCTGGACGAGCTGGGGCTGCCCGACGACCTGCCCCGTTACCGCGCCAACATCGTCCTGGACGATCGGGATGCGCCGCTCAAACCCCAGACCGGCGACTGGTTGCAGGTGGGCGATCTACAGCTGGAGGTGGAGCGCGAGCTGGACCGCTGCCAGCTGGTCAACCACAGTCCAGTCACCGGGGAGCGAGACGAGGACCTGCTGGGGCGGCTGCGCCCCGGCCTGCTGCTGGGCTACGGCTGCCGGGTGCGCACTCCCGGGTTGCTCCGGACGGGTCAGCCAGCGAACATCCTCTGAGGTGACCTCTCCCACGCCCCCCGGTTCCCTTCCGGCCCCGGTTCCCTTCCAGCCCCGGTTCCCTTCCGGCCACAAGCGGTCCTGACGGATCTGCCGACGCGAGCAAGTACCGGCCAGCGTGAGCCTGCCAGACGGCGTCGGGGCCTGGTGTTCTCGAACTACTAGGGTGGCCACATGAAGTCCTCCTCCTCGTCCTGGCGTTGGCTCGCACTGTCCGGGCTGCTCCTCGCCGTCGTCTGCCTGGGCTGGCTGCTGTGGCTGGAGACCTATGTGGACAATCGCCTGTGCGGGCCGTCGATTTCCGTCGTGGTGCGCGGAGTGGTGGACACCTCCGGCTCCCAGCCACCGGCCGAATGGCTCGAGGAGTGCCGTCGAGCCGCTCGCCAGGCCACCACCGGATGGTTCGTGGGGCTGTTGGGCGGCGTCGCGCTGCTGCTGGCCGGGTTGCGCCTGCGGCCTGCCCAGAACTGACCAGGTCAGAACTGATGGGGGCCCGGCACAGGTAGACTCGTCCGGTGCAGAATCCGTCCGAGACTCCTTCTGGGGGCCCCCGCCCGCGCGCTCACCGTGTGCACCGCGACGTGGTCAGTTTCGTGCGTCGCAGCGCTCGCATGAATCCGTCCCAGGAGAAGGCCTGGCAGACGTGGAACGAAAGTCGCGTGGTGCGGGTTGCCCAGGGTGAGACGGAGACCTCCGTGGCTCCGCAGCCACCGGTCGACTGGACCGCCGTCTTCGGACGCTCCGCTCCCCTGTTGGTGGAGATCGGCTCCGGCACCGGGGAGTCCTTGGTGGCCATGGCCCAGCAGCACCCGGACGCGAATGTGGTCGCCTTCGAGGTCTTCCAGCCCGCGGTGGCCAGCACGCTGGGTCGGATGGCCCGCGAGGATGTGGACAATGTGCGGATCGTGATGGCCAATGGCCAGCAGGGCCTGGAACACCTCTTCGAACCCGAGTCCGTCGAGGAGCTGTGGTTGTTCTTCTCCGATCCGTGGCACAAGGCCCGCCACCACAAGCGGCGGCTGGTCAGCACGGACTTTGCCCAGCTGGTGCGTAGCCGGCTGGTCACTGGCGGGCGCTGGCGGCTCGCGACCGACTGGGAGGACTATGCCCAGTGGATGCGTGAGGTCCTGGACGATGCGCCGGGCCTGGTCAATGAGCACCTGGATCCGACGGATCCGGAGCACACGGGTTGGGCTCCCCGGCTGGAGATGCGGCCCGTAACCAAGTACGAGCGCAAGGGTCTGGCGGCCGGCCGCAACATTCGTGACCTGACCTACCGGAAGACCTCATGACGCGCTGGCGGCTCGACATTGCCTACGACGGCACGAACTTCTCGGGCTGGGCCAGCCAGCCCGAGCTGCGCACCGTGCAGGGCGAACTCGAACGATGGACGACCCAGGTGCTGCGGCTGCCGAAGCCGGTGCACTTGACCGTCGCCGGCCGCACCGACGCCGGTGTCCACGCCCGCGGCCAGGTGGCCCACGTGGACCTGCCCGACGACTGCGACACCTCCCGGCTGCAGCACCGACTGCGTCGCGTGCTGGACGAGGACCTGATGGTGACCCGCGTCTCCCCTGCCCCCCAGGGTTTCGACGCGCGCTTCTCCGCCATCTGGCGGCGCTATGTCTACCGAATCTGGGATGAGGCCTCGCATCCCGATCCCCTGCGGCGCGGGTACATCGCCCCCGTCCGCGGTGTGATCGACGTCGAGGCAGCCAATCGCGCCGCCACCATGCTGGTGGGCCTGCACGACTTCGCCCCCTTCTGCAAACCCCGCGACGGCGCCACCACCATCCGCACCCTCACCGGTCTGCATGCCGTGCGGACGCCCGACTGGACGGTTGAGTTCACCGTCACAGCCGATGCCTTCTGCCATTCCATGGTGCGCTCCCTGATGGGCGCCATGACCTCAGTGGGAACCGGGCGCCGCGACCAGGCGTGGCTGGCCGAGGTGATGGCCTCCCCGAAGCGGCACAATGGCGTCCTGGTGATGCCGGCCCGAGGCCTGTGCCTGGAGGAAGTGGGCTATCCGGCAGACGACCAGCTCGCCGCTCGTGCCGATCTGGCCCGCGCCGTGCGCACCCTGCCCACGACCGATGACCTGGAGACCTCGTGAGTCACTACTTCACCACCCCCGACGGCGTCGAGAAGCGCCGCGAGATCCACGCCACCATCTGGGACCACGACCTCACGCTCACCACGGCCAATGGCGTCTTTTCCGGCACCCGTCTGGATCCGGCCACCCGGATCATGCTCGACGAGGTGGCGCCGCCCACCGACGGCAGCCGACTCCTGGACCTGGGCTGCGGTTATGGCCCGATTGCCGTGGCACTGGCCGCCAGCTGCCCCACGAGCACCATCGACGCCGTCGACGTCAATCAACGCGCCCTGGCCCTGACCGCGCTGAATGCCGAACGGATCGGCGCTGGCAGCCGGGTACGGACGCTGCTCCCCGGGCAGGCGGATCCCGCGGTCCGCTACGACGAGATCTGGTCCAACCCGCCGATCCGGATCGGCAAGCCGGCCCTGCACGAGCTGCTGCTCACCTGGCTGCCCCGACTGGCCCCCACGGGACGCGCCGTGATGGTGGTCGGCAAGAATCTGGGCGCCGACTCCCTGCAGCGCTGGCTGGTGGAGCAGGGCCACCCGTGCGAACGCCTCGCGTCGAGCAAGGGCTTCCGGGTTTTCGACGTGCGCCCCGTCAACGGGGAGCAGTAGTGTCGTGCGGGTCACGTCGGCCGAACCCGTCACCGAACGCGGTACTGGCCCGCCACCGCCACAGAAGGAATACCGTGCGCACTCTCGCCACCAAGATCGCCTCCACGACTGCCGCCGTCGCCCTGCTGGGTCTGGCTCCCGCCGCCCCGGCCCTGGCCCTTGCCGAAGCCCCGGCACGCACGCTGCCTGCGAGCCAGGTGGACGACTGCCTGTCCGGCGGCAAGGTCTGGCTTGTCGTGCAGGACTCCAAGGAGACCAAGCTGGTGGACAAGTGCGTCGACGTTGCTCCCACCGGTGAGGAGCTGCTCACCAAGGCCGGCGTCACGATCGGCAAGGACAAGAGCGGGCAGATGATCTGCACCATGGAGGGCGAGCCCGCCACCTGCCCCGCCTCCTTCGACGGGAACTTCTGGCACTACTACACCGCCGAGCAGGGCGGCCAGTGGACCTTCAGTCAGGTGGGCGCCAACCAGTCCAAGCCCAAGCCGGGAACACTCGAGGGCTGGTGCTATGGGAAGGAGTGCACCCCGGCTCTGCCCGCCATGGCTTCTGCCGGGCGTGCCCCTGCCGCGAACGACGCCTCCACGGCCCCCGCCAGCACGGGCTCCACAGACGGTGCCAGCACCGGGACGACGGCGAGCGAGTCAGCCGGCGCGGGCTCGGCCAGCACCGGATCGCCCAGCACCGAATCGACGGCCGGGGAGGACGACAAGCGCAACCTGATGACACCCGTCCTGATCGCCGCGGTGGTGGGCGGCCTGGTGGCGGCCTACTACATGAACAAGCGCAAGAAGGCGTGATTCGCCCGCATTCCAGCTGCCGGCGAACATCCATGGCCGTCCGGGAACAAAGTCCCTAGGATCGAGGTTGTCCCAGATGATGGCCCCTCCGAGGGGCCCCGGGCCCAGCCCGGCAGAGACGGAAAGAGGACCACATGGCTGTTTACACCCTGCCCGAGCTCGACTACGACTACAGCGCTCTCGCTCCGCACATCGCGCCCGAGATCATGGAGCTGCACCACTCCAAGCACCACGCCACCTACGTGGCCGGCGCCAACACCGCACTGGAGAAGATGGAGGAGGCCCGCGCCAAGGGTGACTTCGGCACCATCGGCAAGCTCGAGAAGGACCTCGCCTTCAACCTCGGTGGCCACGTCAACCACTCGATCTTCTGGAAGAACATGTCGCCGGAGGGTGGCGGCCAGCCCGAGGGCGAGCTGGCGAGCGCCATCAACGAGTTCTTCGGTTCCTTCGAGGGCTTCCAGAAGCACTTCAACGAGAATGCCAAGGCCATCCAGGGTTCCGGCTGGTCCGTCCTCGCCTGGGATTCGCTGGGCCAGCGCCTCAACGTCCTGCAGCTGCAGGACCAGCAGGGCAACATCCCGCTGAACCAGACCTCCATCCTGCAGCTCGACATGTGGGAGCACGCGTACTACCTGCAGTACAAGAACGTGAAGGCCGACTACGTCGACGCCTGGTGGAATGTCATCAACTGGGCCGACGTCACCGAGCGTCTGGGCAAGGCCCGTCAAGCCTGAGGCATGCGCCCGGGCGCTGCCCGGTGATCTTCGAGTGGCCCTCGTCCCCCTCCGGGGACGAGGGCCACTCGACGTCCTTGACCAATCGTGCCATTCCTGAGAACATCCTGCGCCGGATTGCAGTTTCTCTCAGGAAACAGGGCACAATTGGGGAGGACCCACAAGGAGCAGCGTGAAGAAGAAGACCCTCGGCATCATCGCCAGCACCACCGCCCTCGTCGCAGTGGCGGGCACCGTCGGTTGGCAGGTGGCCGACAAGGAGGTGCAGGTGGCCGTCGACGGCCAGACCAGCACCGTGAACACCTTCGGCAGCACGGTGGCCGATGCCTTGGCCGCCAAGGGAATCACCGTCAGCGAGCACGACACCGTCGTGCCCTCCCCCGCCAGCCGCATCAGCGACGGCATGAAGATCGCGGTCAACTACGGTCGCCCACTGACCATCACCCTGGACGGCAAGAAGACCACCCTGTGGACCACCGCCACCAGCGTCGACAGCGCTCTGGGCCAACTCGGCGTCATCGAGGCCGGCACCAAGCTCTCGGTGAGCCGCTCCACTCCGTTGGGCCGTGAGGGTCTGGCCCTCACCGCGGTGAGCCCCAAGCAGGTCACCCTGACGGCCGGCGGCAAGGACCGCCCGGTGATCACCACCGCAGCCACCGTGGCAGACCTGCTCAAGGAGCAGAAGATCACCGTCGGCAAGACGGACAAGCTCACCCCGGCCGCCACCACCGCCATCACCGAGAAGATGGCCGTGAAGCTGCAGCGCGTCGCCACCAAGCAGGAGACGACCACCGAGGACATCGAGCACGAGACGGAGCGCATCAAGAGCTCCAAGCTCGACAAGGGCACCACCAAGGTCCGGGTCGAGGGCAAGGACGGCGTCACCACCAAGACCTGGCAGGTCACCGTCGTCGACGGCAAGGCCGCCGACCGCAAGCTGCTCAGCGAGAAGGTCACCACCAAGCCCGTCACCGAGGAGATCCTCGTGGGCACCCGGGAGGAGGCGCCCGAGGAGACCAGCAGCCGTGAGGAGAGCAGCTCCCGGGACTCCTCGTCCAGCTCATCCGAGAGCACGTCCTCGCCCCGCAAGGCCCCGTCCAACAAGCCCTCCGCCAGCAGCTCCTCGACGCCCACGTCGAGCGGTTCCAGCAGCTCCGGTGGCAGCCTCAATGTCGCCAACCAGGCCATGTGGGAACGTATCGCCCAGTGCGAGTCGGGCGGTAACTGGTCCATCAACACCGGCAATGGCTACTACGGCGGCCTGCAGTTCGACCGTCAGACTTGGCTGGGTGCCGGCGGCGGCGCCTACGCGCCCACCGCGAACCTGGCCAGCAAGGCCCAGCAGATCACCATCGCGAACAAGGTCTATGCAGATCGCGGTCTGCAGCCCTGGGGCTGCCGCCACGCGGCCTGACCATCAGCCATGAAACGGCAGACGCCGTCCCTTCCCCGGCCGGGAAGGGACGGCGTTCGTCATGTCCGGGGTTCCCGGCGACGGATCTTGCAGCGGCCGGGGTCCCAACAGGGGTCACAGGGGCTGGTCGAAATCCCGGTAGAGCCAGCGGGGCGTCTGTGCGCCACGCAGTTGGCGCCAGGCCTGCACGGCCACGATCGGGGCCAGCGCCACAGAGACGGCGCTGCGCGTCCAGCGACGGGTGGGGCGCACCACGCTGGTGGGCACGAAGTCCACATTGCCCGCAATGTTCTGGGCCGACGACGCGCTCACGTCGAGCGTGCGTCCCTGATGGGTGACCCGAAGCCAGGTGTGCCCGGCCTGCCACCACGGATTGCGGCCCAGGCCGCGGACTCGGGAGGCGTGCACCTCCTGGACCTCGAAGCCCAGTTCCCGCAGCACCAGCGCCAGGGCCCCGTTGTACTGCGCAGACCAGCCCCTGCCCCGCTCGAGTGACGCGGTGGGCGTCTCCCACAGGTGCCACAACGAATGGTGCGTGTACGCGGCGTGGACCTGACGGCTCGCCTCGTCCACGAGTTCCCAGCCACTGAGCCCACTGGTTCGGCAGTGCTGGACGATGCGGTTGATGGCGTCGCGTTCACGGGCCTTCTCGGCCCGGGGCGCGGTGACGACGGCCGGTGCGACGGCGGACGCCAGCCCGGCCCACAGGATGGGTGTCTTCTTCATCACAGGTTCTCCGGGTTCTCGGTTCGATGGCGCGGTGCGGGACGACGGACGGGTCGGTTCGGAACCTGGTGTGCCAGCGTCTCGTGGAGCTGGAGCATCCTGTCGATGCTGGCCTGCCAGGTGTACTGCTCCGCTCGGGCCCGGGCGGCCAGACGCAGGTCAGGCCCGAGCCGGGCCATCACCCGCTCGATGGCGTCGGCCAGGCCCACCGCGTCGGGCGTGCCGTAGTCGCCGCAGGTGGGATCGACCAGCTCATGGGCTCCGCCCCGGTTGGAGGTGACCACCGGAGTGCCGCAGGCCAAGGCCTCCAGTACTGCCAGGCCAAAGGTTTCCGAGGGACAGACAGACAGGGAGATGTCGCTGGCGGCGAAGCGTCGGGCCACCTCGTCGCGGCCCTTGACGAATCCGTGGAAGACCACTGGGGCATCGCCGGCCTGCGCACGCATCCTCTCCAGGTCTGGTCCGACGCCGTACATGTTGAGCTGGATCGGACGGCCGCGGCGGTGCAGCTCGATCGCTGCGGCGACGCCGAGCTCGGGATTCTTTTCGTGCGACATCCGGCCGACATAACAGAGCTTCACCAGACCGTCGTCGGCCGGGCTGCCGACGGACGGGTGGAAGGTCTCCAGGTCCACCCCGAGCGGCACGTGCCACAGGTTGGCGTCCAGATCTGCGAACTCCTCGGCGGCATAGGCGGAGGTCACGACGACGGCGTCGAACTCCTTGACCAGCCGACGGTTCAGCGCACCCACTGCGGTCTCGACGCCGAACTGCGCCCGCACCCAGCCGGAGAGCATGTCGTCCAGACGCTCATGGCTGAACAGGACCGAGCCAATGCCGCGCTTGCTGGCCCACCGGGCCGCCGGCGAGAGGGTCCACTTGTCACTGACCTCGATCGACGTGGGACGAAAGCGGTCCAGCACTTCCAGGGCACGCCACGGCTTGGCGATCATCCGGTAGTCGCGAGAGATCCGAGGGGCGCGGACCTGGACGATGATGCCGTTCTCCGTCTCGGTGGTGGTGTCCTCCTTGCCCGGGATCACCAGGATCCGTTCATGACCAGCCGCGACGTAGCCTTGGCCGAGCGACTCGATCGCCACGCGCATGCCCCCGGAGACCGGTCCGACGAAGTTGGCAAGCTGGGCAATCCGCAATGTCATGCCCCGAGGATATCCAGCGCGGATCCGGAAGCCTCCACAACCGGGCCACAATGCGCACGGGGCGCCCCACCGCTTGGTGGGGCGCCCCGTGACGACGATGTGGCGATCAGGCCTTCTCGGCGTCGCTCTCCTCGGCCTTGGCCTCGTCGGCCTTGGTCTCGTCAGCCGGAGCCTCGGTGGTCTCCTCGACGGGAGCCTCGGTGGTCTCCTCGGCCTCGTTGGCCTTGGCGATGTCAGCCTTGATGTCGTCGGCCTTGGCCTTGGCGGGCTTCTTCACGACGGCCTCGGTCACCAGCTCGATGACGGCCATCGGGGCATTGTCGCCCTGACGGTTGCCGATCTTGGTGATGCGGGTGTAGCCACCGTCACGCTCAGCCATGGCCGGGGCGATCTCGGTGAAGAGGGTGTGCACGACGCCCTGGTCACCGATGGTCTTCAGCACCTGGCGACGGTTGTGCAGATCGCCACGCTTGGCCTTGGTGATGAGCTTCTCCGCGAGCGGACGAACACGCTTGGCCTTCGTCTCTGTGGTGGTGATGCGGCCGTGCTCGAACAGCTGGCTGGCCAGGTTGGCCAGGATGATCCGCTCGTGCGTCGGCGTACCGCCGATGCGGGGTCCCTTGGTGGGTGTAGGCATGTCAGTTCTCCAGATTCTTGGTCAGCAGAGCGGTCAGTACTGCTCGGTCTCGGCGAAGTCCTCGTCGCCCTCGGCGTCGTCCTCGTAACGCTCCGCGGCCTGCAGCGGGTCGAAGCCGGGAGCCGAGTCCTTGAGCGCAAGACCCATCTCGTGGAGCTTGAGCTTGACCTCGTCGATCGACTTGGAGCCGAAGTTGCGGATGTCCAGCAGGTCCTGCTCACTGCGCGAGACCAGCTCACCCACGGTGTGGATGCCCTCGCGCTTGAGGCAGTTGTAGGAACGAACCGTCAGGTTCAGGTCCTCCACCGGGAGGGCCAGGTCCTGGGCCAGCTGCTCGTCCACCGGCGAGGGGCCGATCTCAACGCCCTCGGCGTCCAGGTTGAGCTCACGGGCCAGGCCGAAGAGCTCGACCAGGGTGCGACCTGCGGAGGCCACGGCGTCGCGGGGACGAATGGCCGGCTTGGTCTCGACGTCGACGATCAGCTTGTCGAAGTCGGTGCGCTGCTCGACTCGGGTCGCCTCCACCTTGTAGGTGACCTTCAGCACGGGGCTGTAGATCGAGTCGACCGCAATGCGACCGATCTCGGCGTCCGGGTTGTCGTTCAGGGCGCTGGAGACGTAGCCACGGCCCCGCTCCACGACCAGCTCGAGCTCGAGCTTGCCATTGTCGTTCAGCGTCGCGATGTGCAGATCCGGGTTGTGGATCTCCACGCCGGCCGGCGGCTGGATGTCGGCTGCGGTGACCTCACCGGCGCCCTGCTTGCGCAGGTACATGGTGACGGGCTCGTCCTCCTCCGAGGACAGCACGAGGCCCTTGAGGTTGAGGATCAGTTCGGTGACGTCCTCGACGACACCCTCGAGGGTGGAGAACTCGTGCTGATTGCCCTCGATCTTGATGCTGGTCACGGCGGCGCCCGGGATGGACGACAGCAGGGTGCGACGCAGCGAGTTGCCGAGGGTGTAGCCGAAGCCGGGCTCCAGGGGCTCGATGATGAAGCGCGAGCGGTAGTCGCTGATCACTTCTTCCGACAGGGTCGGACGCTGTGCGATGAGCATGTACTTTCCTTTGTTCCAGGTCCCCCGCTATTTGAGGACCGTGTGGAGCACCACCGATGTTCGGCGGTGCGGGGAGGGCTGGGTGCCACTGGAACCCAGCCTTGCAGTGCAGCAAGGTGAGGTTTTCCCCGGCACCACGCGCGGCGGCACCGAGGAAAACCGGAAGACCTTACTTCGAGTAGAGCTCGACGATCATCTGCTCCTGGACGTCCACCACGATCTGCTCACGGGTCGGGAGCTGGTGGATCAGGATGCGCATCTTGTTGGGACGCACGTCCATCCAAGCGGGAACCTCGCGCTCGCCGTGGGTCTCACGGGCCACCACCAGCGGGTGCAGGTCCATGGACTTGGGGCGGACGTCGATCACGTCGTACTGGCTGACGCGGAAGCTGGGGATGTTCACCTTCTGGCCGTTGACCAGGAAGTGGCCGTGGACCACGAGCTGGCGAGCCTGACGGCGGGTCGCAGCGAAGCCAGCGCGGTAGATGACATTGTCCAGACGGCTCTCGAGGATCTGGAGCAGGGCGTCACCGGTCTTGCCGGGCACGCGGTCGGCCTCGGCGTAGTAGCGACGGAACTGCTTCTCCAGCACGCCGTAGGCGTAACGAGCCTTCTGCTTCTCCTTGAGCTGCAGCGAGTACTCGGAGTCCTTGGTACGGCCGCGGCCGTGCACGCCGGGCGGGTACGGGCGCTTCTCGAATGCCTTGTCATTGCCGACCAGGTCGGTCCCGTAGCGACGGGACTTCTTGGTCATGGGGCCGGTGTAACGGGCCATTGTTGATCAGTCCTTTTCTGTGTTCTCGGGCGGGTGCGTGTCAGCGGATCAGACGCGACGACGCTTGGGCGGACGGCATCCGTTGTGCGGCACCGGGGTGACGTCGGCGATGGCGCCAACCTCGAGTCCGATGGCACCCAGCGAACGGATGGCGGTCTCACGGCCCGAGCCGGGACCCTTGACGAAGACGTCGACGCGCTTCATGCCATGGTCCATGGCACGACGGCCGGCCGACTCGGCGGCCATCTGGGCGGCGAACGGGGTCGACTTGCGCGAGCCCTTGAAGCCGACGGTGCCGGCGGAGGCCCACGAGATCACAGCACCGGTGGGATCGGTGATGGCGATGATCGTGTTGTTGAACGTGCTCTTGATGTGGGCCTGTCCGGCAACCACATTCTTCTTTTCCTTGCGGCGCACCTTGGTCTTCGCGGCGGCGCCCTTACGGCCTGCAGTAGCCATGGGTCAGTTCTCTCCTGGAATCTGTCGTGTCTGCACCAACCCGGGGGTCAGCGCGCCTTCTTCTTGCCGGCGACGGCCTTCTTCTTGCCCTTGCGGGTACGAGCGTTGGTGCGGGTGCGCTGGCCGCGAACCGGGAGTCCGGCGCGGTGGCGACGGCCCTGGTAGGTGCCGATCTCGATCTTGCGACGGATGTCGGCGGCAATCTCGCGGCGGAGGTCACCTTCGGTCTCGTAGTTGGCCTCGATGTGGTCGCGCAGGGCAACCAGCTGGTCGTCGGTGAGGGTGTGGACACGGAGGTCGCCACTGATACCGGTGGCTTCCAGGGTCTCCTGGGCACGGGTCTTGCCAATGCCGAAGATGTAGGTGAGTGCAACCTCGAGGCGCTTTTCGCGCGGGAGGTCGACACCGAGGAGGCGTGCCATCAGGCGGTTACCTTTCAATTCTCGACCCGGTCCCCGTCGTGGGGGCTCCCCCGTTTCCAATGGGTGATGGAGCTTGGTCATGGGCCGCGAAGGTGTGTGGCGTGACGCGTCCCCGATGCCTTGTGATGGCTTCCTGCCACCGTCGGGGCCCTGGCCTTCGCCCAGGGGTGTGACCGGTATTCATCTCCGGCCTTGCGTCACGTTGTTGATTTGTCTGGCAGGTGGTTCACCGTCGAGACGGTGGGTGACCTTGCACCTGCGATGTTCTGCGAGTCACCGCCCATTGCCTCTCAGGCACGAAGCCCGGGAAGCGGCATTGCCTGGCTGGTCAGCCCTGGCGCTGCTTGTGGCGCGGGTTGTCGCAGATCACCATCACGCGACCGTGCCGGCGAATCACCTTGCACTTGTCGCAGATCTTCTTGACGCTCGGCTGAACCTTCATTCGAGAGTCTCTTTCGGATCATCGAACCGGCTGGCGCTGTACACAGCGATGCCCCAGTTCTGTGGTGGATGTGTCTGCTCCGAGGCGGAAGCGTCCGCCCCGACGATCACTTGTGGCGGTAGACGATGCGTCCGCGAGTCAGGTCGTAGGGGGACAGCTCGACGACGACTCGGTCGGACGGGAGGATGCGGATGTAGTGCTGCCGCATCTTGCCGCTGATCGTGGCGAGAACCTTGTGACCGTTCACCAGCTCGACGCGGAACATCGCGTTCGGCAGGGACTCGACCACCGTTCCCTCGAGTTCGAGGGCTCCCTCTTTCTTGGCCATTACTCTCAATCTGTTGGACTGAACCCCATCCGGATGGATGCGGGCACGAACGATCGCCTGGACACAGGTGACCGACACACCACTCTACGCCAGAGCGCCAGCCCATACCAAATCATCGCGCTAGGCTCCTGCCATGGCCCACTTCGCAGTGATCTACACCTACGTTGACCAGCCCGCCCAGCTCGACGAGAACCGGCCCGCGCACCGCGCCTTCCTCGCCACCCTCCTGGAGCGCGGACATCTCGTGGCTTCCGGCCCCCTGCTGGAGACCAGCCCCGCGCGAGCCCTGCTCATCTTCACCGCGGAGTCAGCCGACCAGCTGCGAGAGATCCTGACCGAGGATCCCTTCCAGCAACTCGGCCTGGTGGCCGACGCCGAGATCACCGAGTGGAACCCGGTCCTGGGCATCCTCGCCAACTGACCTCGACAGGGGCCTCTGAGCAGGGCCTCTGAGCAGGGGGTCAGAGCAGGACGGCCAGCAGCAGCACCAGGACCAGGCCCAGCCCGCCCAGCGCCATGCCGATCCGGGTGGCGGTGTTCGCATTCATCCCGGCGGGAGCCAACTCCCCGGGCGCGGTGCGGGTGTGCTGCTGCACCATGGCCGGCTCGTCATGGGTGCTCTTGACCGGAAGGTGCTCCACGACAGGCACCAGCTCCCCCAGCGTCTGCGCCGCGTAGAGCTCGTCGAGGAGCGTCCGATAGGTGTCGCCGTCAATGCCCCCGGCAGTGAAGGCGTCATTGAGGCGGCGAGTGAGGTCCTCTCGCTCGGCCCCGTCCACCGGACGGCTCGGCTGACTGCGGTACTTCGACGAGATCGGCAGATTGCTCACGGCTCCACCCTAACCTCGTCCGCCGCTCCCGGGACGGACAGCCCGGTGTGGTGGGCCGCGAAGGCCAGCAGATCGGCCGACTCCTGGGCGGCGACGGCCGGGGGCTTGCTGGCCAGGCCATGGCCGGTGGCCTCCTCGATCCGGATCAGCACCGGGGCCTCCCCCGCCTGGGCATGCTGCAGCGCAGCGGCGAACTTGTAGGAGTGCGGGGGCACCACCCGGTCGTCATGGTCGCTGGTGAAGACCAGGGTGGCCGGGTACCGCTCGCCGTCGCGCACATTGTGCAGCGGCGACCAGGCCAGGATCCGCTCGAACTCCTCGGCATCGTCCGGGTCGCCGTAGTCACTGATCCAGGCGGCGCCCACCGTGAACTTGTGGAAGCGCAGGCAGTCCAGCACCCCGACGTGCGGCAGGGCCGCCGCGAACAGTTCCGGCCGTTGGGTCATGGCTGCGCCCACCAACAGGCCGCCATTGCTCTTGCCATGGATGGCCAGACGATCGGGCGTGGTCACCCCAGCCTCCACCAGGTCTTCTGCCACGGCGATGAAGTCGTCGAAGCAGTTCTGCTTGTTGGCCCGGCGCCCACCGTCGTACCACTCACGGCCGAACTCGCCGCCGCCCCGCAGGTTCGCGATGGCAATGGCACCGCCGGCGGCCAGCCAGCCAGGCCAGATGGTGCGGAAGTCCGCGTGCACCGGGGTGTCGAAACCGCCGTACCCGTACAGGATGGTGGAAAGGGGTGCGTTCGTCTCCGGATCCCCAGCTGGTGTCTGGTCGGGCTCGGGCAGGATGAGGAAGTAGGGCACCCGCGTCCCGTCCTGGCTGGTGGCCCGGCGGCGCTCCACCCGAAAGGCAGGAGGCTGCCAGCCGTCGTCGGGGCCGGCCACCTCCTGCACCTGACCGGAGCCCATGTCGAGACGCCAAGACCGCTCCGGCTCCGTGATGGTGCTCATCCCCACGAAGACCTCGTCGCTGGTGCTACGTCCCCGCAGCGCCACCACCGACCCGCCGTTCAGCTCCACCCGAATCGGGTCGCCGCCCATCAGGTCATGGCGACGCAGGACCGGCGACGCATCCTCGAGTGTCTCCACCAGCAGTCCCGACGCCGTCAACACCGCGGACCGGATCGGGGACGCCCCTTCCGGAACCACCTCGCGCAGCGACCAGTCCTGTTCATCCAACGCGACGATCCGGGAGTTGGCGGCATCGTCATCGGTGAGCAGCAGGATCTCCCCGTCCCTGGTGCCCAGGTACTCCCAGGCGGCGTCCTCCCCGGTGAAGACCTCCACGCGCTGTCCAATCGCGCACAGTCCGTCCTGTTGGTGCAGGTGCAGCAACCAGAGCTGGTTGGCCCGCTCCGTTCCGCGGGCCACGTGCAGCACCAGCCACTGGTCGTCATCGCTGACCTGGAGCCAGGCCAGCTTCTGGGGGTCCTCCTCGAAGTCGAGGATCTCCTCGTCCTCCAGCACGGGCCTTCCCACGCGGTGCAGCACCAGGTGGGCCGCCGGGAGCGCCCGCGTCTCCGTGCCGTCCGCCCGGCCACCGTCGGGATAGCAGTTGTAGACGAAGCCGGACGAATCGGGCAGCCAGGTGGCCCGACTGAACTTGGCCGTCACCGCATCGTCGTCCACGGGCTGACCCTGCGCATCGACCAGCGTGATGGTGGTCCAGTCCGATCCCGCGTCCTGTCGCCCAATGGCCACCAGGTGGCCGTCCGGGCTGACGTCGACGAAGGCCAGCGAGGAGGAGCCGTCATCACTCCACGTGTTCGGGTCCACGAGCACCCGGCCTCCGGCCAGCAGCTCCTCGAGGCTGTCCGCCGCGTACAGGACGTGCTGGCGCTGCCCCACCTCCCGGCGGCTCTGCAGGTACAGGCCATGCGAGTGCCACGGGGTGGAGTGCGTGGGCCGGTCGATCACCCGGGTCATCTGCTCGAGGAACCACTCGCGCCCGGGGAGCTCCCCCAGCACGGACTCGGTGTGGGCCTGTTGGGCCTTCACCCACTGCTGCACCCGAGGACTGTCCACGTCTTCGAGCCAGCGATGGGAATCGGCCACCTGGTGACCGTGGAGCACCTCGACGACGTCGTCGCGGGCAGTTGCGGGGGCACTGTTCGGCATGCCCACCACACTAGCGACGCCCTCCGACAGCAATCCCGCCCCGGCATCCCCCGCAGCGGCATCCCCTCAGAAGAGTCCGACGATCTGGCCGTCCTGGTCGATGTCGATCTGCTCGGCCGCGGGGTGCTTGCCCAGTCCGGGCATGGTGCGCATCTCGCCACAGATGGCGTAGACATAGCCGGCTCCGGCAGCCAGTCGCACCTCACGCACCGGGAGCGTCCAGCCGGTCGGCGCCCCGCGCAGTGCCGGATCATGGGAGATCGACAGATGGGTCTTGGCGATCACCACCGGCAGGTCCCCGTAGCCCAGCTCCTCAAACAGGGCGATGTCCTTGCGCGCCTGCCCGGTGAACTCCACCCCATCGGCCCCATAGACCCGGGCGGCCACCTTCTCCAGCTTTGCCTCGATCGAGTCCGACTCCTCATAGGTGTACTGGAAATCGGTCTGCTCCCGGCAGGCCTCCTCCACGGCCCGGGCCAGTTCCAGCGCTCCTTGCCCGCCGTCGACGACGTGGGTGGAGGCCGCCACCCGGGCGCACTCCTCCTGGGCGATGCGTCGGACCTCTTCGATCTCCTCGGCGTGGTCCGTGGGGAAGACATTGATTGCGACGACGGGGGCCACGCCGAAGTCACGCACGATCTGGATGTGCTTGCGCAGGTTGGCGGCGCCGGCGCGCACGTCCTCGGGCCGGTTCTGCAGCATCTCGTCGGGCAGGGGTTTGCCGGCCACCACACGGAAGCGGCCCGAGTGCGCCTTGAGCGCCCGCACCGTGGTCACCAGCACGGCTGCATCAGGCCGCAGACCGGAGACCCGACACTTGACATTGAAGAATCGCTCGGCCCCCATGTCGGCACCGAAACCGGCTTCGGTGAGCAGATAGTCGCTGGTGCGGATACCCACCTGGTCTGCGATGACGGAGGAGTTTCCGGTGGCGATGTTGCCGAAGGGGCCGGCATGCACCAGGACGGGCGTCCGTTCCGTGGTCTGCATCAGATTGGGCTTGATCGCCTCGCGCATGATCACGGTCATGGCACCGGCCGCCTTCAGGTCCTCCGCGGTGACCGGGCGACGATCTCGGGTGTAGCCCACCACGATCCGCCCCAGCCGCAGCCGCAGGTCCTGCAGGGAGGTGGCCAGCGCCAGACAGACTCCAACCTCACTGGCCGCAGTGATGTCGAAGCCACTCTGCCGCGGCACGCCGTCGAGCTTGGCACCCAGCCCCACCACGACATTGCGCAGGGCGCGGTCGTTCATGTCGATCACCCGTCGCCAGCTGATCGAGTGCGGCTCGATGCCCAACTCGTTGCCGTGATGGAGGTGGTTGTCGATCATCGCCGCCAGCAGGTCATGGGCGGCTGTGATGGCATGGAAGTCACCGGTCAGGTGCAGGTTCAGGGTCTCCATCGGCACCACCTGCGAATAACCGGCACCCGCTGCTCCACCCTTCACGCCAAAGGTGGGGCCCATCGACGGCTGACGCAACGCCAGCATCGAACGCTGGCCGAGTTGCTCCAGCCCTTGTGCCAGACCCACGGCCGTGGTGGTCTTGCCCTCGCCCAGGGGAGTCGGTGTGATCGCGGTCACGACCACATACTTGGCCGCCGGGCGATCGGCCACCTCGTCCAGGACGCCCAACCCCACCTTGGCCACATGCCGGCCGTGATGCTCGAGGTACGCGGGGTCGATCCCCGCCCTGCCTGCCACCTCCTCGATCGGGTCCAACTGCGCGGCGCGCGCGATCTCCAGGTCTGTGGGCAGCGGCTTCTTCGTCACAGCCCCAGTCAACACCACAGATAATCCTGCCTCGCAGCCGGGGCACGGGAAGACATCCCGCTCCGGCACGGCTTGAACCAATCACTGAGACAATTGGGGAAGATGGGGCATGACCTCTTCCTCGCCCCGCACCGGCCTGGCCGCCGTGGCCGCGGGCGTGCTCTGCGCCAGCGCGGTGGCTGGCTGCGCCCAGCGCCCCGCGACGCCGGGAATGGCCCCGAGCGTGGCGCCAACGGTCGGACCCAGCCCCAGTGCCACGGCCAACCCGGCTCCCCGGCAGGCCACGGTGGTCATGACCGGTGACCTGCTGTGGCACAACACGCTGTGGTTCGGCGCCCGGGATGATGCCGCCCGGGCCGGACGCAGTGGCTCCGACGAGATGGACTTCCTCCCCACCCTGGCTGCCGTCGAACCGCTGGTGGCCTCGGCGGACCTTGCCATCTGTCACAACGAGGTGCCCATCGCGCCCGCCGGCGGCCCCTACCACGGCTATCCGGCCTTCTCCGCGCCGCCCCAGACCCTGACAGCCGTCAGACAGCTGGGCTATGACCTGTGCACCACCGCCTCGAACCACAGCCTGGACCGTGGCGCCGACGGCCTGCGCCGCACCCTGGATCGAATGGACGCGACCCAGCTGCTCCACGTGGGCACCGCACGCAGCCAACGAGAAGCTGAAACTCCGGTCATCTTCACCACCCCAGACGGAGTGCGCATCGCAGTAGTGACCGGCGCCTACGGCACGAACGGCATCCCGCTGCCGCAGGGGCAGCCGTGGGCCTGGTCCGGGCTCGATCCCGAGCAGTTGCTGGAGCGCGCCCGCGCCAGCCGCGCGGCCGGGGCAGACATCGTCCTGGCGGCGATCCATGCCGGCGACGAGTACCAGCCTCGGCCCAATGACCAGCAGACCCGGTTGGCCACGATCCTGACGGCCTCCCCCGACGTCGACCTGGTCTACGGCCACCATGCGCACGCCGTCCAGCCGATCACCCGGGTCAACGGAAAGTGGGTGGCCTACGGGCTGGGCAACCTGGTGGCCCAGCACCGCAGCAAGGTCCCCCGCGGCCAGGAGGGCATCGCCACCCGCTTCACCTTCGTCGAGTCTCCCGACGGTCGGTTCAGGGTCCAGTCAGCCGAGTACTTTCCCACCTTCACCACGCCATACGCCGCCGGGCGCCCGGCTCGGTTGCTCTTGGTGAACGATGCCCTCGCCAGGGGCGAGGGCGATGCGGAGCGGCTCCAGGCGGCACGCCAGCGCACCACGGAAGCGGTCAACCTGCTCGGTGCGCAGGCCGGACTGCACCAGGGGTGACGGGAATCGTCCCGTCACCCCTGTGGGTCGTGCTCGTTGGCCGAACAGATCGGCCTGCGTTCGGTCGGCCTGCGCTCAGTCGGCCAGCGGCCCGAATGGAAGCCCGCGAGCCGTCAGCTCGGCCTCCCCGCCGTCCAGCTCGGTGAGGATCCAGATGCCGTGCCTGGTGACGGTCATGGTGTTCTCCCAGTGGGCCGCCCAGGTCCCGTCGTGCGTGACCACGGTCCAGTCGTCGTCCAGCGTGACCATGTCCTCGCTGCCAAGCGTCACCATCGGTTCCACGGCCAGAACCAGGCCCTCCGTCACCTTCGGGCCCCGCCCCGCCTTGCCGAAGTTCGGCACGTCCGGGGGCTGGTGCATGGCGGTGCCGATGCCGTGGCCCGTGTACTCACGCACGATGCCGTAGCCCTTGTCACGGGACTCGATGTCCACCTCGATGGCGTGCGAGATGTCGCCCACCCGGCCACCGAGACGAGCAGCGGCAAACCCTGCCCACATGGACTGGCGCGTGTGCTCGCTCAGGTCACGCGCCTTCTGGTCCACGTCGCCGACCAGGAAGGTGCGCGCCGCGTCACCATGCCAGCCGTCCACGATGGCGCCGAAGTCGATGGAGACGATGTCTCCGTCCTGCAGCCTCCGCTCGCCGGGGATGCCGTGCACCACCTCCTCGTTCACGGAGATGCAGGCGACGCCCGGGTAGGGCGGGTAGCCCCACTCGGCCCCGTAGTTGAGGAAATTGGACGTGGCACCCTCCTGGGCCAGCAGCTCGCGGCCCAGGGCGTCGAGCTCACCGGTGGTGACGCCCGGCGCCACCGCCTTGGCGAATTCCTCGTGGATGCGCGCCACCACCAGGCCGGCCGCACGCATCTTGATGATCTGTTCGGGCTTCTTGAGCTCGATCCCTCGGGAGAACATCACTTGGTGACGGCGCCGTCGATGGCCGCGAAGATCCGCTCGGCCACCTCGTCCACGCTGCCCTCACCGTCGACGCTGACCAGCAGCCCGCGCTCGCGGTAGATGTCCATCAGCGGCTCGGTCTCGGCGCGGTAGACCTCCATGCGACGACGAATGGTCTCCTCGTTGTCGTCCTCCCGGCCCTCGATCTCGGCGCGCTTCACGAGACGGTCGACGAGCAGTTCGGGGTCCACCTCCAGCGACAGGACGCAGTCGAAGTGCTGGCGCTGGTCCTCGAGGATGATGTCGAGCGCCTCCACCTGGTCTGTGGTTCGCGGGTATCCGTCCAGCAGCCAGCCGTCCTGCGCGTCGTTCTCCAGCAGGCGCTTGGCGACGACGGCGGTGGTGATCACGTCGGGCACGAACTCGCCGGCGCTGATCAGCTGCTGCACTCGCACTCCCAGCGGCGTCTTGGCCGCGATGTTGGCGCGGAAGATGGCGCCGGTGGAGATGGCCGGAATGCGGTAGTGGTTGGCGATCAGCTTGGCCTGCGTGCCCTTGCCGGCGCCCGGGGCGCCCATGATCAGAAGTCTCACTTGAGGAATCCTTCGTAGTTGCGTTGCTGGAGCTGGCTCTCGATCTGCTTCACCGTGTCAAGTGCCACACCAACGATGATGAGAATGGATGTACCACCGAACGGGAAGTCCTGGGAAGCCCCGAGCGTGATGAAGGCAATCGTCGGGATCAGCGCGATCAGGGCCAGGTACAACGAGCCGGGCGCGGTCAGACGCGACAGCACGTAGGCCAGGTAGTCCTCCGTCGGCTTGCCCGCGCGAATGCCCGGGATGAAGCCACCGTACTTCTTCATGTTGTCACTGATCTCCACCGGATCGAAGGTGATGGCCACATAGAAGTACGTGAAGCCGATGATCAGCAGGAAGAAGGCCAGGTTGTACAGGGGCTGCGCATTGCCACCGGCGCCGGTGAAGTTCGCGTTGATCCACTTGCCGGCCTTGCTCTCCGGCTGGAAGGTGGCGAAGAGCACCGGCAGGTACAACATCGACGAGGCGAAGATGACGGGGATCACGCCGGCCTGGTTGACCTTCAGCGGAATGTAGGTGGTGGTGCCACCAAACAGGCGACGGCCCACCATGCGCTTGGCGTACTGCACCGGGATGCGGCGCTGGGCCTGCTCGACGAAGATGATGCCGGCCATCACCAGCAGGCCGATGGCCAGCACCAGGCCGAAGATGAGCCAGCCGTGGGCGCCCTCACGGGCCTGCTTGATGCTCCACATGGCCGTGGGGAACTGCGCGGCGATCTGGGTGAAGATCATGATGGACATGCCGTTGCCGACGCCACGATCGGTGATCAGCTCACCCATCCACATGATGATGCCGGTACCGGCGGTCATGGTCAGGATCATCACGATGATGGGGAAGATGCCCCGGTCGTACATGATGCCGTCGCAGCCCTGGAAGAGCTGGCCATTGCGGGCCATGGTCACGAAGGCGGTGGCGTTCAGGATGGCCAGGACGATGGTCAGGTAGCGCGTGTACTGCGTGATCTTCTGCTGACCGGCGGCGCCCTCCTTCTTGAGGGTCTCCAGCCGCGGGATCACGACGGTCAACAGCTGCAGGATGATGGAGCTCGTGATGTAGGGCATGATGCCCAGCGCAAAGATGGACAGCTGCAGCAGCGCGCCACCCGAGAAGAGATTGATGATCGAGTACAGACCGGCGTTGGCCCCGTCCTCCGCCAGTCGTCGGCACTCGTCGATGCGAACCACGTTCACATTGGGCGTCGGCACCGTGGATCCCAGCCGGAAGACGGCAAGGATGAACAGGGTGAACAGGATCTTCTTGCGAAGGTCCGGCGACCTGAACGCATTGGCAAAGGCTGAAAGCATCGCGGGGATCTCTCTTCGATCAATCTGCACGAACGCCCAAGGACTGGACGCCCACGCGGGTCGGGGCATGCTGCCGCCCATGGCGGGCAGCCGCGCCAGCCTATCAACTGGGTCAGGACTTGCCCGCATTCCACGCGGCGCTGCCACCGCGCGTCCAGCCGATCTGCAGCTCGGCCGAAGATAACGATCCAGTGTCAGCTCGCGGTCCCCCATTCCCCTGGCCGGGCGCCGCTAGGACGTGTTGCTAAATCCATTGCAGAGCGGCGGAGAGGCAGATCCCTGCCGCGTATGACCGGGCGGTCTTGTCGTAGCGGGAAGCGAGTCCGCGCCACTGCTTCACGA
>NZ_JBQKKT010000031.1:0-27716 GCF_052116585.1 Luteococcus sp. Sow4_B9
GACCCAGTCGATGGGGGCCGTCGGAACGAGTGCGGACAACAGCCTGGCCGAGTCGTTCAACGCCACCCTCAAACGAGAACTCCTGGCCGGGCAAGCCACGTTCGCGGGGCCTGAGTTGTGTCGTCGGCAGGTGTTTCGCTGGGCCACCCGGTACAACACCCGCCGACGCCACTCCTGGTGCGGAAACCTGCCACCGAACACCTACGAGGCCCGCCGGGCCGCTACGCTGCCCACCGCAGCGTAATCAGACACCAACGTGTCCACGATCCGGGGCGAAGGCCCGGTGTCGGGATTGGCATATCGGCTCGTGGCATTCCAGTCATCCAGCCACTGCTCCAACCGGGCATGGAAGGCAGGGTCGAAACGCATCGAGGTAGCCGTCTGGTCAACCTCGTAGACCAGACGGGCAGAACCGATGGACGCTCGAGACACCAGGCCCTCCTCGGGCACGCAGCCCGGTACCGGGTCGGGGGCAAGCTCGTCGGAATAGGACGGTGCCGGATCCTGGTCGGGCAGCAGCGCCCGAACGCCCTGGGTGAGACCGGTCACCAGGGCAAGTCCCACCCCACCCACAAAGACTCGACGCCGCAGGTAGACCTCGCGCGGAACGGGCTGGGGTCGGGGCCCGAGCTTCGCCGGATTGGCGTTGGGCACGCGCTGGCCACGCGGGGGAGCAGGGTCGATCGTCATGATGAGGCCAAAGCTAGTGGGGTCAGGGGGTGCCGCGCTGACGCCACACGGCATGGACCGCAGGGTGGCACGTGGCGGGCTGTCTCATCGGTCGAAGAGCCGTTCCTGGTCCTCGTTCTCGTCGTCGCGCTCGGTGTGTGCGTCAAAGTTCATCGCCTCCGACGGCGGACGGTGCTGATAGCACCAGGGTGCGCCCTCGCGACGGCACTGCAGCCCCTGCTGGGTGATTCCATTGCAACGCTCTTCGTCCACCGGACAAGGTTAGGGCACCGAGCACCGCTGGATTGGTCGTGGGCCATGGCTGGGGGGATACTGGCGCAATGGATGTCGAGTTGTGGGTGAGGATCGATCCGGAATCGGGCGACCTCAGCGCCGAGGCGGAGCTCACGGGTTTCGAGGGCTTCTTCCTGCACCGTGACCTGGATGTCACCTCCTCAAGTCCGGGCGTCCAGATCGAGGTGAGCGCGGACGTGAGCGTGCACCTGGACCGTGCCCACGGCTACCGCATCACGGGCGGCGACAAGGTTCGCCTCTCCTACTCGGGCAGCCTCCCCTCGGAGATGGCCGACGGCACCAATGTGCTGACCTCGGACGTGGCCGAACTGTCGATCTACAGCGCGTGGTATCCCGTCCCGCTGGATCTCGGCTCCTTCACCTGGCGCCTGCACCTGGACCTCCCCTCCGGGTGGACCTTCGTCAGCAATGGCGCGCCCGGTGAGGGTGGCTCGCTGGTGCACGACGGAACGGCTGCGGTGGGTGACATTGCCCTGGCCGGTGCCCGACGCTTCGTCGCGAGCCGGCTGGCTGACGGGGTGGAGCTGGTCACCTGCGGCAGCGTCGGTGACGCCGCCGGTGTGTTGGGACCACACATCGTGGAGAGCCTTTCCCTGTTGAAGTCCTGGTACGGCGAACCCGACGGCCTCTCGCACGGGCGCGTGGTGGTGACCGAACGCGGGGGCTATGCCTACAGCCGCATGCCAACGGTCTTCGCCTCGGCGGAGATGGCGGAGCGGCTCACGGCCCGCACCGTGCACACACTGGGTCATGAACTGGCGCACTTCTGGTGGAACATTGCGCCGGTGCATGGCTACGACGACTGGCTCAACGAGGCCCTGGCGGAGTATTCCGCCCTGCGCCTGACCGAGGAGCTCTGTGGGGCCGACGCGTCGGACAAGATCGTGCGTGGCTACCAGCTCGAGGCCGAGATGTCCCGCGAGGACCCGCCCGTCTGCCGGACGGAACCGGATGACGAGAAGAGCTATGCCACCAACAAGTACAACCGGGGGAGTCTGTTCTTCCGTGCCCTGTCGGAACAGTTGGAGCCCAATGCGCTCGATGCGCTGCTGACCCGCTTCCACGACGAGCATGCCGTCGTCGGCGATGCCACCACGGACAGCCTGCTGAGACATCTGGGGGCGGTCGACCAGGAGGTGGCCAGGGAAGCGGCCCAGGTGCTGGAGTCCCGCTCCTGGGACGGGCGCTGGCCCAGCGGTGCGGTGCTCACCACCATTCCCTGAGCAGGGCCAGGCACGTCAGGGCAGGGGTATGGCTTCCACCGTGCCCCGTTCAAGGGAGTTGCGCACCACCTGCTGGGTGATCTCCGGGAAGAAGGTGCCGGCTGGCGGATCGCCCTTGCCGCACTCCCCGTCGGAGCCACCCGTGGGGCGAACCCAAAGATAGGCATCGGCGTGGGCGCCGGTGGTGTTGGTGGTGGGCCGTCGGCCCAGTGTCGCGCCGAAGTTGTTGCAGGAGGCATAGCGCGCCCCCGGATTCGGTGTCAGACCGGAGCCATTGCGTGCCGTGTCGACGACGTAGTGCATGTTGGGCACGCCGCGCGCCGCAAGCCGGGCCACCAGCGCTTCGCCGAACTCCTCCTGGGCGGTGGTGGTCTGGTGACTGGCGACGTTGAGCGCGAAGCCGCGCATGGTCTCCACTCCTGAATCCGCAATGGCCGACGCCACATTGTCGACGCCACCCTCGCCGGATCCGGCGTGCAGGTAGAGCGCCACCTGGGGATTGTTCGCGCGGTAGGTTTCGCCCACGAAGCGCAACAGCGCCGTGCGCTCGGCCTTGGTGGCGTCATTGCCGCAGAAGTTGATGGCGTCCGGTTCGAGGACGACGACGGCCTTGCGGTCACCGATGATCTGGCTGGTGCGTTGGATCCAGGCCCGGTAGGCGGCGGCACTGGGTTGCCCTCCGCTGGAATACAGCCCGCAGTCCCGGTTCGGGATGCCGTAGATCACCAGCTGCGCGGCGGTCCCGGAGGCGGCTGCCCGATCGACCAGTTTGCGCAGGCGCTCGTCGTCGGTGCTGGTGGTGCCGTCGAACCAGGTGAAGGTGGGCGTGGCCGCCACTTGGTGGTAGAGGCGCTTGATCTCCGGATTGGTCTCGCGCTGGGCCGCCCAGTAGACGTCATTGCCGGTGTCCAGGTAGAAGCCGCTGGTCAGTGCGGCCGGGAGCCCAACGGGCCCCGGCGCGGGACGGGGTGCTGTCGATGGCGCGGGAACGGGTGGAGCCGGCCGTGCTGGCGGAGCCGGCGGCACCGGCCCACTGGGTTCTGGAGCCGGTTCCGTGCCCCGGCTGGGCTGGGGCGCCGGGCCGGGTGCCGGCACGGCTGGCGGCCGTGAGGTGTCGGCAGACGGCTCATGCGAGGGGCGGGAGGGGGCTGGTTTGACGGGAGGCTGGGGTGAGCTGCTGGGGCGCTGCTGCTCCGGGTCGTGCCCGGGTACCTGTGCGGATGGCCGGGGCTGGGCGGTGGCCACTGCTGAGGGTCTCCCGCGGCCCGGGTCGCGTTCGACGGGCTGACGGTGCACCGGGGAGGCGTGCGGTCCCGTGGCATCGGGCAGGGGACGGCGCGCGGGCGGGGATGGTGGGGCGCTCACTGTGGGGCGGCTGCTGGCAGTGCTTGCACTGGCGGGCGCGGTGGGTGTGGTCGAACTGGGCGACGTGCTGGAATCGGCCGGTCCCGTTGCCGGGCCATTGGGGCGCGGGAGCTCGGTGATGGGCATCATTCCCTGGTCGACGGACTTCTGGCGCGGCGGATTCTCCATCCGCACCAGGAAGGCCGGTCCGGGCCCCGGGGCGAAGCCGTCGTCCAGCAGCGCCTGCCGATCGGTCCCGTAGCGGTGCATCCCGTCGTGGTTGACGCCCTCGTACACGGCCGTGTTGGCGCAGCCGGGGCGCCGGTCATTGGACACGTGGAAGACCACGCCCTGATCCACGTAGCCATCCGTGATGGCCGATCGGATCTCGTGTCCGACCCAGCTGTGGCGCAGGTCGTGGGAGCTCGGATGGAAGAGCCGGTGGACTTCGACGGTGCCGGGGGCCGGTTTTTCGGAGACTTGCCAACCGGTCTCTCCCGCGCTCCAGCCGGCCTCGAGCTGGCGCGCCCGCATGCCGTCGCCGAGCACCAGCAACTGCTGGCCGCGATCCGCCTCGGCCACGACCGCGCTGGCCGGGGCGGTGAGCGTGCAGTCGGGATCGCGCTGCTCGGCGCGTTCCTCGTCGCGGAAGGTGACCAGGACCACGGTCGACGTGATCACGGCCAGGCCGAGTCCGGCGGCGAGCAGACGGGTGGGGCGTGACATGCAGAGGGGCTCCTGGGTTGCGTCGGGGTCTGCGACGTCGGGGGCCACCGCTGGCTGGGAGTCTACCGGCCCGGTGCCAGAGCGTCACATGATGGGCCGATGGTGTCCTGACTGGGCCCTTCATCGTGAAGGTGGCTCGACGCCCGAGAACTTGATCGCAAACTCAATGGGGCAAGTGAAAACTGAAATATCTGTATTGGACGGTTCGAATGGATTGCTTAACCGCTTTATGTCTACCATCAGAATCAGTGGAAGCCACCAGCCCCGGTTGAACGCCGGGGGCCGATTGCGACGGCGGTGGAAGCCTGGTCTGTGCAGGCGGCCTGATACGGGGAAGGCTCCACTCCTTTGACCCCCTCAGAAGGAAATTTCACCCCTCATGTCCAAGACCCCTGATTTCGTGCGCCCAAATACCGCTCACAACGCCACGTCGCTGCGTCGGCGAGCCGTGGGAGCCGCCGCCCGTACTCTCGTGGTCGGTGCCTGCGGAGCCGGCCTGCTGATGGCAGGTCTCCCGGCTCACGCCCAGACGGTGGCAACCACCTCGCGGTTCACCGTCACCACGACGGCCCTGACCAAGGCACAGGTTGGTCAGTCACTCTCGCTGCGGCTGACCCCCGCCGCCACCGGCCAGGTGGACTGCACCACGCCGGCCCTCGAATCCGTCGGAAGTGATGGTCGCGCCCGTCCGGTCGAGATCGACTGGGAGCGATCCGGTTGCTGGACCGGCGGTGTTGAGCTGGTCACCGAGGTGGACTCCGATCTCGTCGGTCGCACGGTGCGGCTGGTGGGGGAGGCCGAGTCCCTGCAGGCTGCCCCCACCGTGACTGGCACCCTCGGCACGAGCACGCGGATCGACACCTCGCTCGAGCTGGAACAGATGCCCGCCGAGCACGCCCCCAATGTCTTCACCTGGCAGGCGGTGGCCAAGGCCGGCGCCGAAGGCGTCGCGATCCGCGTGACCCCGTCGGGTGCCCGACTCGACTGTGAGTCCATCGTCCTCGAACGTCGCACCGCCAAGGGCACCTGGGAGAAGATCGCCGTCAACGCCCAGGCCTCCGGCTGCTGGACCGGAGGTGCCCTGACCGTGGCGGCCAAGGGCTCCGTCGCCGCCGGTGACGTGGTTCGTGTCCGCGGTCGCGCCACCCGCGCCGGCGATGCGGCACCGAGCTTCGCCGGCGAGGTGGAGTCCAGTGGAGCCCACCTGCCCGTGGCACTGGCCAAGCTGACCGCGGATGGCGGCAGCGCGACCAGCGCCCCCCCCGCCGCCCGCGCCACCCCCACCCCCAGCGCCACCCCCACCCCCAGCGCCACCCCCACCCCCAGCGCGGCCGCCACCCCCACCGCAGCCGCCACCACCCCCGCTCCGTCGGCGCCGGCCATCGGCAAGGCCGAGGGGACCGTCCTCGCCAAGGGATCGGTGCCGGAGATGGGTCTGCCGCGCATCCCCTGGGAGGGCGGCAAGGAGTACTACAAGCAGTTCCCGGCCACCGTGCGCGGCGGCTGGACCGATCCCAATCACTTCCCGATCGCCCTGTGGTGGGGATGGGGCAATACCGACGAAGAGGTGGCCTACGACAAGTCGCTGGGCATCAACACCTATGTCGTGACCAACCCGGACATGGACCCGGCGCTCTTCGAGCGTCAGGACATGGACTACATCGGCCACGGCACCGAGGGCATGAAGCGCAACCATCCCAACTGGGTGGGAGATCTGCTGGATGACGAGGTGGACGGGCGCTTCTCCGCCACGGAGGGGCCCAAGGTGCTGCAGAGCTTCGTCGATCGACTGCCCGACCACGACAAGCCGCGCTACGCGAACTTCACCGGCATGGTGATCTCCTGGTTCGACGGCAAGCCCGCGTGGGACAAGCAGTCCGCGAGCTACATCAACGACTACACCGACATCGCCAGCATTGACACCTACTGGTTCTCCAGCGAGCAGTGCGACTGGGCCCAGCCGCACGGCCAGGCCTACCTGACGCCCTTCACCAAGGAGAACTGCCGCTCCTCGCAGGCGTACGGCCGCACCACGCAGTCGCTGCGCAAGCGTGATGCGCAGGACGGCAAGCTGCAGCCCATCTGGAACTTCGTCGAGAACGTCGACGTCGCCGCCGATGGCACCAGCTTCCACGACTTGACGCCGGCCGAGGTGAAGGGTGCCTCCATGAGCAACCTGATACACGAGGCCCGCGGTCTGATCTGGTTCAACAACTCCTTCGGTGGCAAGTGCCACACCGGCAATGCCGTCCGCTCGTCGATGGACCCGAAGTACGCCTGCCGTGACTCCGTCATGGCCATGGCCGAGTTCAACCACTTCGTCCAGTTGCTGGCGCCGGTGTTGAACACGCAGTCGCACAAGTGGACGTTCGGCGACGACCTGGAGACGATGCTCAAGGTGCACGATGGCTCCGCCTACATCTTCGCGATGAGCACCGACACGGTGAAGGCGGGCAAGCGCACCTTCACCCTGCCGGAGCAGCTCAAGGGCCGCAGCATCGAGGTGGTGGGGGAGAACCGCACCATCACGCCGAATGCCGACGGCACCTTCACCGACGACTTCGCCACGCTGGACAGCTACCACGTGTACCGGATCTCCTGATCCACGATGCCGTCAGGCAACTGCCCTCCCGCACCACGCGGGAGGGCAGTTGCCGTCTGCGGGGTCCTCCCGGGCCACCCGGGCGGGTGACTCGTCGCGGGCGGCCTCTCACCAGTGGTGCAGAATGCTTCGCATGCACAATGAAGCCGCCCAGTCATCCATGCCCACGCTCCTGCCAGCTCGGCTCGCCCTCGGTGCCCTGTCAATGTCGGTGCTCCTGCCGGCCACCCAGGATGAGGTGTGGCTGTACCTCACCCAACCGGAGGCCCTGGAGAAGTGGTCGCCCGTGGTCCCCGATCGCGGACTGGGGGTGGCGGGTCCGGCCGTGAGCCAGGAGAATCCGGGCGATGACCCGGTGGATGCCACGGTCCATGAGGCCAGGGCGCCCTGGTTCCTACAGCATGCCTGGGGGCCGGACACACTGACCTGGCAGTTGGCCCCGGCCGGTGACCAGGTGCAGCTCAACCTGGTCCATGAACTGTCGGACCAGGCACAGGCGGCGGGCACCGCTGCCGGCTGGCATCTGTGCCTCGTGGTTCTGGGCGACGTGCTGGCCGGGCTGGCCACACCGCGGTGCGTGGGCCGGGATGCCCTGGAGCACGGGTGGGAGGAAATCAGTCAGCAGTACCGGCGCGTGTTGGACGCAGACATCTCCGAGCAGTGATCAGGCGCTCGCTGGTCCCAGGATGCCGCTCAGCGTGTGCACCAGCACCTGCTGCAGCGATTCGAGGGACCGTTCCGGGGTGTGGGCGTGGCGGTCCATGGTGGCCACCATCACGGCCCCGATCACGGTGATGGCGATGTTGCCGCGCTCGTCCTCGGTGAGGATGGTGGTTCCCGTGGCCGCTCGACGGTCGTCGGCCAGCTCCTGGAAGATCTCCTCCAGCGGTCGCAGCAGGATCAGCCGCGCATCGGTGAGCGAGGCGGACCAGGGGCGCTGGGTGCGGAAGAGCTCGGAAAGAATGATCTGGGTGCTGGAGGGAGCCGCGTCGGCAGCCCGGCTCACCACGCGGATGGCCTCGGTCAGCGCGTCCCATCCGCGCCGTCCCTCACGCGCCTCGGTCATGCCCTGTGCCACGGTGCTGGCGGCCTCCAGGATCAACTGTTCGAACAGGTCCGACTTGTTCTTGAAGTTGTAGAAGATGGTTCCCTTGCTGACATCGGCCCGTTCCGCGATCTGGTCCATCGAGGTGCCGGTGAAGCCCTGTTCCGCGAACAACTCACTGGCCGCGCGGATGATCCTGCGTCGGGTCTCGACCTTGCGCGCGCTGCGACCGTCCACCCGGCCCTGGGCCGTCAGTGGCAGCTCAGGCATGGACCTGTCCCCTGGACGTTGCGCCACCATGAAGCACCTCCCGGCCGCACGGCCCCCCGACGGCGCCGTGATCTCCTGCCACGTCTGGAAAGCCTAGCGATTCGCTCGCGCTTGTGGGCCAATCGCCCATGGTGTTCTTGGTTTGATCGGTCAAAAACTCCTGCGGTGGCGATGGGCCCAAGATGTGCGATCGATCACATCGTGACTCGAGTGGGGCCAGGCTGGTGACTTGGCTAGCCTGATGTGTACCCCGTCCCATCGGAAGGAAATGTCATGACCACGAACGAGGCAGCCACGCCGGCCGACGAGAGCACGGGGGAGCCGCGTCTGGCACCCGCCACCCTGGCGGTGCACGCCGGTCAGGAGCAGTCGGATCCCGCGACGAAGGCCCGGGCGGTTCCGATCTACCAGACGGCGGCCTTCACCTTCGACAACACCGAACATGCGCGCAGCCTGTTCTCCCTGGAGACCCCGGGCAATATCTACTCGCGCATCATGAATCCCACCACGCAGGTCCTGGAGGAGCGCGTCAACGCCCTCGAGGGGGGCATCGGGGCGCTGGCCACAGCGACGGGTGCTGCGGCCGTGACCTATGCCGTGCTCAACCTGGCGGGGGCGGGTGACAACATCGTCGCCACTTCGACGCTCTACGGCGGCACCTTCGCCCTGTTCGCCCACACCCTGCCCCAGTTCGGGATCGAGACCCGTTTCGTCGACCCGTCTGATCCGACGGCGCTCGCGGATGTGGTGGACGAGCGCACCAAGCTGGTCTTCTGCGAAAGCATGGGCAATCCCAGCCTCGTCGTGGTGGACCTGGATGCCTGGAGCGCCGCCGCCCACGATCTGGGGCTCCCGCTGTTGGTGGACAACACCGTCCCCAGCCCCCACCTGTGCCGGCCGATCGAGCACGGTGCCGACGTGGTGGTGCACTCGGCCACCAAATACCTGGGCGCCCACGGCACGGCCATGGCGGGCGTCATCGTCGATGCGGGACGCTTCGACTGGCAGGCCAACGCCGAGCGATTCCCGAACATGACCAGCCCCGACCCCGCCTACCACGAGACGGTCTGGACCGATGCCGCTGGACCGGCCGCCTACATCACCCGAGCGCGCACCGTCCTGCTGCGCAATACCGGCGCCACGCTCGCGCCGATGAGCGCCTGGCTGGTGCTGCAGGGGATCGAAACCCTGCACCTGCGCATGGAACGGCACAGCCAGAATGCCCTGGCCATTGCCCAGCACCTGCAGGGCCATCCCGACGTGGCCTGGGTGAACTACCCGGGTCTGGCGGACAATGACCAGCACGCAGTGGCTGATCGTGTCCTCACGGGTCATGGCTACGGCGGTCTGGTCAGCTTCGGACTGAAGGCGGGTCGCGAGGCAGGGGCGCGCTTCGTCGATTCGCTGAAGCTGTTCAGCCACCTGGCCAACATCGGTGACACGAAGAGCCTGGTGATCCACAACGCCACCACGACGCACTCCCAGCTGACCGCCGATGAGCTCGTGGCGGCGGGCGTGCCGGGGGAGATGGTGCGGCTCAGCGTGGGCATCGAGGATGTGAATGACCTGCTGCGCGACCTCGACCAGGCGCTCGAGGCCAGCCGGTGATCCCTCCTGAGGAGCAGACGAGCGGGGTCGGGCTCGTCGAGACCAGGTCTGCCCAACTCTTCGTCGACGAACCCCTCCACCTGGTGGGCGGCGAGCAGCTGCGGGACATCACCGTGGCCTACGAGACCTATGGAGAGCTGAACGAGGCCGCTGACAATGCCGTCTTCATCTGCCACGCCCTGACCGGCGATGCGCACGCCGCCGGGTGGCACGAGGGCGCTCGCCGTCCGGGGTGGTGGGACAACCTGATCGGACCCGGCCGGCCGGTGGACACCAACCGCTGGTTCGTGGTGTGCAGCAATCTGCTGGGCGGCTGCTCCGGGACGACCGGTCCCGGATCCACCAATCCGGAGACCGGGCGTCCCTGGGGGCTGGACTTCCCGCTCTTGGACATCAGCGACTTCGTTGAGGTGCACCGGGAGCTCGGCGCGCACCTGGGCGTGGCCCGCTGGCATGCCGTCGTCGGCGGGTCCATGGGGGGCATGCAGGCCCTCGACTGGTCCCTGCGCTATCCCGAGGAGATGTGCAATGCGGCGGTCATCGCGTCGAGCAGTCGATTGACCGCCCAGAACATCGCCTTCTCCGCGGTGGGTCGTGCCGCCATCATGCGCGACGAGAACTTCCACGACGGTCAGTTCGCCGCGGTGGGGGACAATCCCGACGTGGGGCTGGCCATCGCCCGGATGATGGCGCACATCACCTACACCTCTGAGGAGGGCTTCCAGACCAAGTTCGGGCGCCGTCCGCAGCATGAGGACACCGAGCGGGGATTCGGCGTCGACTTCGCCGTCGAGAGCTATCTGGAGCACCAGGGCGAGGTCTTCCTGTCCCGCTTCGATGCGCTCAGCTACCTGTACCTCACGCGCGTGATGGACTATTTCGACCCCTTCGCCCGGCCGGATGCCCTGGCGCGGGTCCAGGCCCATCCGGTCAGCTATCTGGTGGTCAGCTTCGACACCGACTGGCGCTTCTCCACACGTCATTCCCGACGCATCGTGCGCGAGCTGGAGGGCGGACGGCTGCCCGTCACCTTCCGCGACATCCGTTCGCCCTGGGGACACGACTCCTTCCTGCTCGACGTTCCCGTCTATCACGAGACCGTCCGGGCCTTCCTGGAATCGGAGTCGGCCAGTCATCCACACGCCCACCGCCGGGCAACCGGCGGGCAGCAGCGTGCCGAGAGCAAGGAGGTGGCGTGATGTCCGCCAACAAGCGGGGTCTGCGGCCCGATCTGGCGCTCGTGGCAGACCTGGTCCCGGCTGGCTCCCGCGTGCTGGACCTGGGCTGCGGCGGGGGAGAACTGCTGGACGTCCTCACCCGCACCAAGGGTTGCCGGGGCACTGGCGTCGAGAAGGATCCCGAGGAGGTGCTCAGCGCCATCCGCCGGGGTGTGCCGCTGATCGAACTGGACCTGGACACCCAGCTCGACGAGTTCGCCGACGGTTCCTATGACATCGTGGTGCTCAGCAGGACGCTGCAGACCGTCCGTCACCCGCAACAGCTGCTGCAGGAGATGGCGAGGATCGCCCCGCGGATGGTGGTCTCGATGCCGAACTTCGGCTTGTGGCGCCACCGCCTGCGGCTGCTCACCGGTCACATGCCCCGCAGCAAGGACCTGCCCTTCTCCTGGTACGACACACCCAATCTGCACCACGCCACGCTCGTGGACCTGGAGGAGCTGTTCGTACGCCTGGGGCTCCGCGTGGAGCAGCGCATCCCGCTGGACGAGGCGGGCCGGGTGGGTCGTCTGGGTGGGCGGGCCGCCAACTTGATGGCAGGCGCGGCCGTCTACGTCCTGGTGACCAACTGAGCCCGGCGGGAGGGGCCAGCGATCAGGCCTCCAGTGCTGCCAGGATCCGCTCCAGCGCTCCGCCCAGGCCCCACCGCGCGTCCAGACCGGCCAGGCGCTCCCGGTCCACGCCATCGACGCTCCTGCGCAGCTCCCCGGACTGCAGATGTTCTGCGACGGGCAGGTCACGCACCACCTGGACAACGCGCTCGGCGGGCCCCAGATAGCCACCGGCCGCCTCGAGCCGGCGGCGCTGAGCCGGGGGCAGGTCCGATCCCGGGTCGGTGGCGGCGCGCACCATGGCGTCGAGGGAGTCATAGCGGTTGACCAGTTGCGCCGCGGACTTGTCCCCGATGCCCTTCACACCGGGCAGGCCGTCGGACGGATCACCTCGCAGCACGGCGAAGTCGACGTACCGACTGGCCGGTATGCCGTACTTGGCCTGCACCCAGGCATCGTCGACGAGATCGTGCTTGGCCACGCCCTTGCCGATGTAGACCACGCGGGTGCGCTCGTCCACCAGTTGGAAGAGGTCCCGGTCTCCGGTGACGACGAGGCTGGGGCCCTCGTGCTGGGTGGCGAAGGAGCCGATGACGTCATCGGCCTCATAGCCGTCGAGACCGATCACGGTGATGCCCAGTGCGTCGAGGACCTCACGGATGACGAGAACCTGGTGTGCGAGACCCTCCGGACTCTCCTCCGCCAGGCCTCCGGTGGCTGCCAGTGCTCCGGCGCCGACCACACCCGTCGTCACTGCTTCGTCATTCTGCGACTCGCTCGACCCCGCCACCCGGTGGGTCTTGTAGCTCGGCAGCAGCTTCACACGCCAGGCCGGACGCCAGTCATTGTCCCAGGCGCAGACCATGGAGTCCGGACGGTACTGCTCGGCCAGCCGAGCGATGGAATCCAGCAGACCGCGCACGGCGTTCACCGGTTCGCCGCGGGGTGACCTGATCGAGGAGGGCACGCCGTAGAAGGACCGGAAATACATGGATGCTGTGTCAAAAATCATGAGCTGGTGATCCATCACAGCGAAATAGTGTCACGATGTGCCCATGGAAAGCACAGATCAGCGGATTCTGGCGCTCTTGGCGCGGGACGGGCGGATGTCCTACACCGACATCGGCCGGGAGACCGGCCTGTCCACCTCTGCAGCGCAGCAGAGGGTGCGACGGCTGGAACAGCGCGGTGTCATCTCCGGCTACCACGCCACCATCAACCCCGAGTCCCTCGGGCGCAACCTCACGGCCTTCATCTCGATCCGGCCGCTGGACCCGGGAGCCGACGAGGCCACGCCGTCCAAGCTGGTCGCCATGGAGGAGGTCACCTCCTGCTTCTCGGTGGCCGGCGACGCGTCGTACCTGCTGGAGGTCCAGGTCGGCACCCCCGCGGAGCTTGACTCCCTCCTCACCCGGATCCGCACGGTTGCCAATGTGACCACGGTCACCACCGTCGTGTTGACCACCATCTTCAAGAACCGCCCGATGCTGGATGTCCCGGTCGACTGAGGGGCGCTCGCGCACCATGCGGGACACTGAGGGGCGCTCGCGCACCATGCGGGACACTGAGGTGCGCTCGCGCACCACCCGCGACACTGAGGGGCTCTCACGCACCACGCGCGACGCCGCCCCCCTGCTGGGCCTGTTGGCTGGCGCCGTGGGCGCCCTGGGCTGGCAGTCGACGGCATGGTGGCCCACCGCCTTCCTCGGGGTGATCGCTCTTGGCTGGCTCGTGATGTATCGCCACGGCGGCCAGGAGCGGCTGCGGCGCGCGGCCTGGATCGGGTGGTGCTACGGCCTCGGACAAGGGCTGGTCGCCCTCGGCTGGGTGCACGTGATCGGCTGGTATGTGGTTCCGCCCCTGCTGGCTGCCATGGCCTGCTGGCAGGCGCTGGTGGGAGTGGGTTTGGCGGCCACCGCGCGGCTGGTTCGCCACCCGCTGGCGCGCGCGGTGCTGGGCGCCTGCACCTGGGTCCTGGCCGAGTTCGGCGCAAGTCGTGTTCCGTTCGGTGGCTTCGGCTGGCTGCGGCTGGCCTACACGCAGGTCGACTCGCCGTTGGCCGGGTGGCTGCCCGCCATCGGAGTGGCCGGCCTGGGGCTGGTGGTCGCCCTGGTGGGACACCTCCTGCTGGCCGCGGCCATGTCCGCAGGCAGGTCTCGAGCCGCCGCGCTGGTCGCAATCCTGGTGCTGGCCCTGGGGGCGCCCCTGGCCAATCGCATTCCGGCCGGTGAGCTGGCCGACGAGCAGCCGGTCGATGTCGGAGTGGTCCAGGGCAATGTCAACGGCTCGGCCGGTCCCGATGCCATGGGTTATGCCCGATCCGTCACGGACAACCACGTCAGCCAGACCGTCACCCTGATGGCCCGCGCCAGGGCGGGGCTGGATCCCATGCCGGACTTCATCCTGTGGCCCGAGAACTCGACGGATGTCGATCCGACGGTGGATCGCGAGACTGCGCAGCTCATCGACCGGGCCACTGAGGTGGCTGAGCTCCCGATCCTGGTGGGAGCGGTCATGCGCGGCCCCGGAGAGGGAGAACGCCAGACCAGTGCGCTGTGGCGCACCGTCGATTCGCAGATCATCTCCCGTTACGACAAGCGCAATCTGGTTCCATTCGGGGAATGGATTCCGCTGCGTGACCAGCTTCTGCCGATCCTGCCCGTGCTGCAGCAGGTGGGGGCCCAGTCCGTGCCCGGCACCGGCCCGGGTGTGCTGGAGGGGGAGCTGGCGGACGGTCGTTCGGTGACAGTGGGTGACGTGATCTGCTTCGAACTCGCTTGGGACTCCACGGTGCACGACACGGTGACCCATGGGGCCCAGCTCCTGGTGGTGCAGTCCAACAACGGCACGTACACCGGTACGGGGCAGCCCCGGCAGCAGTTCGCCATCACGCGCGCCCGGGCCATGGAACTGCGGCGGGAGATCGTGGTGGCCACCACCAACTCCCTGTCCGGGCTGGTCCTGCCGGACGGCACCGTGCAGCGTCGCACCCAGGAGGGCACGGCCGCGGCGTTCACCGTCACCGTGCCGCTGCGTCACGGCCTCACCCCGGCGGTGCGCATCGGCCCCGTCCTCGAGCTCGTCGCCTCCTTCGCGGCGATGGCTGTCCTTGTGCTGAGTGGTCTGCAATCCCTGCGCAGACGCGCTCAGCGGGCTGGCTAGACTGGCAAGAACGGCCAGCCGGTTGGGGCGGCCCGGCAACGAAGCGGGAGAGTCATGGTTGATCGCAGCGAGCCCACGGACAAGGTCCTGGTGGTCATTCCCACCTACAACGAGGCGGAGAACATCGGGCCCATCGTCGAGCGCCTCCGCAAGGCGGTGCCGAATGCACATGTCCTGGTGGCGGACGACAACTCGCCCGACGGCACCGGCCGCATCGCGGACGAGCTGCACGAGAAGTACCCGGAACACGTCCACGTCATGCACCGCAAGGGCAAGCAGGGCCTGGGTGCGGCCTACCTGGCCGGTTTCCACTGGGGCCTCGACCACGGCTACAACGTCCTGGTCGAGCACGACGCTGACGGATCCCACCAGCCGGAACAGCTGCCCTCGCTGCTGGAGGCCCTTGAGGATGCCGACATGGTCAAGGGCTCGCGCTATGTGAAGGGCGGTTCCGTGGTGAACTGGCCCACGAGCCGACTGCTCATCAGCCGCGGTGGGTCACTGTGGACGCGGATGTGCACGGGCATGGACGTCAAGGACATCACCGGCGGCTTCAACGCCTTCCGGGCCTCGACGCTGCGGGCCATCGACCTGGACGAGATCGCCAGCGCCGGCTATTGCTTCCAGCTCGACCTGGCATGGCGCGTCGCCAAGGCGGGTCTCAAGATCGTCGAGGTGCCGATCCAGTTCATCGAACGGGAGCACGGTGAGTCCAAGATGAGCAAGGACATCGTCACCGAAGCCCTGATCCGCACCACACTGTGGGGCGCCGAGTATCGCGCAGGACAGGTCAAGGACCTGGCGCTCAAGGGCCGCGACCAGGTTCAGAAGAAGTTGAGGAAGGACGCCTGACCGTGGCAGATTCCCGCAGGCCCGTCTGGGCGTCGCCAACCATCTTCGTGCTGCTGGTGGCCATGCCCATCCTGGAGGTCTGGGTTCTGCTGCAGGTGGGGCGGGCGATCGGCGGGCTGCCCACCATCGCCATCCTGGTCCTGGAGGCTGTGCTCGGTGCGTGGCTCATGCGTCGCGAGGGCGCTCGGACGATCACGGCGCTCAAGCAAACCCTGCGGGCAGGAAGGATGCCCACCAGTGAGCTCAGCGACGCGGTGCTCGTACTGGTCGGCGGACTGTTGCTGATGCTGCCGGGATTCGTGACCGACGTGGGTGGTTTCGTCCTGCTGCTTCCCTGGACGCGGCCCTTGGCTCGGCGTCTGCTGGATCGCTGGGCGGCAGCGAAGCTCGAACGGCAGGGCATCGCGATGGATCTGCTGAGGGCTCGAACGGATCCGCGGATGACCATCGACGGTGAGGTGATCCCGGGCCATGTCGTGGACGCCGAGGAATCGACCCATGCCCGGAACGCATCGACGGGGGAGGGCTCTCGTCGCGATGACGGGCCCGAGCCGCCGGCCATTTCCGGCACGGTTCTCTAGCCAACCTCCTTGGCCGCAGCCTCGTCCACGGGTGCCGCAACGTGTCAGGAGGCCGGGACCCCCGTGAGGGGTCCCGGCCTCCTGTTCGTCACACTGGTGCTTGGTGGTGCTGCGCAGCTCGCTGGTGTCACTGGTCCTTGCGGAGCAGTTCGAGCCGCTCCTCGAGCAGGACTTCCAGTTCCTTGATGCTGCGGCGCTCGCGCAGCATGTCCCAGTGGGTGCGCGCTGGCTTGGTCACCTTCTCCTCCGGCTGGGTGCCGTCGCTGCGTAGGCTGTTGCTGCCACAGCGAGGGCATTCCCACTCGGCGGGAAGTTCCGCCTCCATCGCAAAGGTGACGTCGAAGTGGTGGTCATTGGCGCAGTCGAAACCGACGGTCTGCCGTGCGGCGAACTCGATCCCTTCCTCGTCCTCGAAGCTCTTCGCTCCAAGGCCCATGCCCCTCAGTGCCCGGTCTGCCATGGTCCGCTCCTCCTTGTCGCCCCCGAACTTCTTGTCCTGGCGAAATTCGTGTCCCGGTGACCCGGGTGGTCCATCCTCTGGTCAACGTCTGGGACGTGTGATTTGTTCCCCGTCGCTCGCGGCGGGGTGGTGCCACAGGTCCCGCTCGACCAGAACGTCCTTGAGGACGTCGGCGGCATCGGTCACGATGCCGTCGACTCCGAGATCGATCAGCCGATGCATGTGTGCGGCATCATTGATGGTCCACACGTGCACCACCTTGCCACGTCTGTGGGCCGCGTCAAGGAGCCAGGGCGTCAGCAGATGCACCCGGCGTCCAGCCACCACGTGGTCCTCCGGCATCTGGAAGGCGAGTCCCGGGCTGGCCAGCAGCTGGGGGAGCAACGGCACCCGGGCAGTCCAGGCCACCCCGACGGGTCCCACCGACGTGGCGACGTGTCCCCGGGTGAGCCTGCGAAAACGTTGCAGGCTGTTCTGGTTGAAGGACCCGACGCAGACCCGGTCCTGGGCCCCGTGCCGGCGAAGGCACGCGACGAGGGGATCGATCGCGGACGGGCTCTTGATGTCGATGTTCAGGAAGCTGTCGGGGAAGGCGTCGACAACCTCGTCCAGGGTGGGGATCTGGTCCTGGCCCGCGATCCGGGCCTCGCGGACCTGCTCCAGCGTCAGGTCACGGATCCGGCCGCTGGAATCGGTGACACGGTCCAGTTCTGGATCGTGGAAGGCCACGAGCTCCCCGTCCGCGGTCGCGTGGACGTCGGTCTCCAAATGGGTGTAGCCCAGCGCCACCGCCTGACCGAAGGCATGCAGTGTGTTCTCCCGGCCGACATTTCCCGGCAAGAGCGAACCACCGCGATGGGCGAGCGCCGTGAAGGTCTGGCTGAAATAGGGGTGGTTGTGGGCCAGCATGCGTAGAGCCTAGCCACCCCGGGGTCCTGCGGAGGGGATCGGTCAGCGCTGGACCCAGGGCAATCGCTCGAGCTGGGTGGCGATGCCGTCGGGGACCCAGTCTGGTAGGCCGAACCACACCGCGATGCCGTACCAGGTGACCAGGATTGCGATCACGCAGACGAGCCCCAGCCCTCTCTTCCACGGCAGGGGCAGCGCCTGGAAGCGATCGAAGAAGGACTTGAACCAGAGCATCACCCGGTGTGCCCAGGCGAACTCGCTGGAGAGAACCACCAGACCCAGCATGAACAGTGGGATGCCGCCCGGTCCCGGAAGCCATCCCGTCAGGGCAGCGCCCAGCATCATGAGGCCGCCCACCAAGCCCACTCCCAGTCGGTACCAGAACAGCGAGACGGGATTGGCGCGGATTCTGGCTCGCCATGCCCAGCGGTCCCTGGGCCAGTCATCCGCCAGGTCCTGGAGGGGTTCGAAACTGGAATCCAGGTCCACGGGGACCGCGTCGCCCGGGCTGCCCAGGGGCAGCTCCGAGCTCCTCGGATCGTCGTGGTCGGCGTGCATGCCACCAGAGTGCCAGAGCGTCCGGCCGCGCCCAACCGACCGTGGTCGGGTCCTTCATGCGCCCACGGTCGTGCCCCGGGTCCGGTGCCCATCCGGTGGTTGGAGGCGCGCGGGAACCTGCAGGGGTGGCAGTATGAGCGAATGACCACCATCTTGTCGATCCAGTCGGCCGTTGCCTACGGCCATGCAGGTAACTCCGCCGCCGTCTTTCCCCTGCAGCGGCTCGGGGTGGAGGTGTGGCCCGTTCTCACCGTGACCTTCAGCAATCACACCGGCTACGGCGCGTGGCGCGGCCCCCTGGTGGCCGCCGACGACGTGCGTGAAGTGGTGCTGGGCATCGAAGACCGTCAGGTGCTGGACCAGGCAGACGCGTTGCTGACGGGTTACCAGGGCAGTGCGGACATGGGGGCAGTGATCCTGGAGGCCGCCGAGCTCGTGAAGCGGCGCAATCCCAACGCGATCTACTGCTGCGACCCCGTCATGGGCGACGTGGGGCGGGGCTTCTACTGTCTTCCCGGGATCCCCGAGTTCATGCGCGACGAGGTGCTGCCCCGCGCCGATGTGATCACGCCGAACCTGTTCGAGCTGGAATTCCTGACCGGCCGGCAGACGCATTCAGTGGCCGACGTGGTGGCCAGCGCGCGCGGGGTGATCGAACGCGGCCCCAGCACGGTACTGGTGACCTCGGTGACCGGCGAGGGTGAGGCTCCCGATGTGGTGCGGATGGTGGCCGTGACGGACGATGGTGCCTGGCAGGTGGAGACCCCGATGATCGAGCGCACCTTCACCGGTTCGGGCGATCTCACCACCGCCATGTTCCTGGCGCACCTGCTGGAGTCGGGATCGGCACAACAGGCTCTGGGCGCCACCGCGTCGATCGTCTACTCGGTCCTGCGCACCACCGCTGACCTGGAGCGCAAGGAACTGGCCCTGATCCAGGCGCAGGCCAACGTGAACAATCCTGAATACGTGTTCACCGCAAGTCGCATTGACTGAGCGCGCACAGGCTTCGGCCAGCTGGCGCGGGCACGCGGTTCTCCAGGTGCCCGTGCCGGCGCTGGAGGGCTTCGTGCGTTCCCGGACGCAGCACCATGACCCGGGATTCCTGGGGCAGCCCGGGCCAGCGGGTGAGCCCTTCGTGCACGCCCATGTGACGCTGCTCGCACCGTTCGACTCGCTGCCGGATGAGGTGGCGGTCACCCAGGTGCTGGCCAGGCACCGCGCCTTCGACTACGTCCTTCGTCGGCTTGCTGTCTTCGGCAATGGCATCATCCACGCCCGCCCGGAACCGGAGGACCACTTCCGTCGCCTCACGGCAGACCTGCGCACAGCCTTCCCGGGCGTCCTGCCGTATCGGGGTCTCCACCCAGTGGCGCCGCACGTCACGCTGGAGGCCCAAGCTCCGGGCGTCGATCTGCCAACTGTCCGGCAATGGACGAGCCGGGTGCTGCCCGCCCGGACCAGGGCCGAGGCCGTGGACCTCGTCTGGTACGAGTCAGGAAGCACCCGGCTCCTGCGTCGGTGGCGCCTGGACGGCGTCAGCTGAGCAAACTCACTCGTGGAAGACCTCGATGTGCGCCCCCAGCTTGTTCAGACGCATTGGCAGGTCCTCGTAGCCACGGTTGATGACGTAGACGTCGCGTAGCACTGTCTCGCCGCGGGCGGCCAGTGCGGCGAGCAGCAGGCAGACCGCGGGACGAAGGGCCGGCGGGCAGACCAGGTCACGGCCCCGCCAGCGGGTGGGGCCGGCCACGATCAGGCGGTGGGGATCGAGCAGCTGCACATTGGCACCGAGCTTGTTCAGCTCCAGCAGGTGGATCGCGCGGTTCTCGTAGACCCAGTCGTGCACCATCGTCGAGCCCTCGGCGACGGCCGCGATGACCGCGAAGAAGGGCAGGTTGTCGATGTTCAGGCCGGGGAAGGGGAGCGGGTGGATCTTGTCCTGGGCTGCCTTGAGCTTCGACGGGTGGACGGTGATGTCCACCAGCCGGGTGAACTGGTTGCGGCTGGCGTACTCGTCGCTCAGGGTGTAGCGCAGGCCCATCTCCTCCAGGACCGCCAGTTCGATCTCCAGGAACTCGATCGGGCAACGGGTGATGGTGAGCTCGCTGTCGGTGACGATCGCCGCGGTCAGCAGGCTCATGGCCTCGATGGGGTCCTCGCTGATGTCGTACTCGACGTCGACGTTGATCTCCTCGACGCCCGTCACGCGCAGCGTGGTGGTTCCGATGCCTTCGATCTGGACACCCAGCATCTGCAGGAAGACGCAGACATCCTGGACCATGTAGTTCGGCGACGCATTGCGCAGCACGGTGACGCCCGGCGTCTGGGCTGCAGCCAGCAGCGCATTCTCCGTCACCGTGTCACCGCGCTCGGTGAGGGTGATGTGACGAACATCCTTGCGACGGGTGGCATCGGTGTGGGCCTGGTAGTAGCCCTCGGTGGCCTCCACCTCGAGCCCGAAGGGCCGCAGCACCTGCAGGTGGGGTTCGATCGTGCGGGCGCCCAGGTTGCAGCCGCCGGCATAGGGCAGCTGGAAGTCCGGGTACTGGTGGAGCAGGGGCCCCAGGAACATGATGATGCTGCGCGTGCGTCGGGCAGCCTCGACGTCCATGGCCGCCAGGTCGAGTTCCGCGGGGCGGCGCAGGGTGAGATCGGTGTGTGCGTCATTCCAGGTGGCCTCGACGCCGATGCTGGTGAGCACCTCCAACAGGCGGTTGACCTCCTCGATGCGCGCGATGCCGCGCAGCACGGTGCGGCCGCGGTTGATCAGGCTGCCACACAGCAGCGCCACGGCGGCATTCTTGCTGGAGCGCACCTCGATGGAGCCGCTGAGCTTCTCGCCGCCCTTGATGCGGAAGTTCATGGTGCCGCTGGTGGCCGGCGTGATCAGGGGCGATTCGAGGGCCTCGGCGATCCGGTTGATCATCTCGAGGCTCAGGTTCTGGTTGCCGGCCTCGATGCGATGGACGGCGCTCTGCGAGGTGTTCAACACGTCGGCGAGCTGGTTCTGGGTCAGACCACGCTGCTTGCGTGCGTCCCGGATCAGTCGGCCGATGGAGGCAGGAGTCGTTTCAGTCACGCTCTTCAGGGTAACTCACACCTGAGATATTGCCACTTTGTCCACACTTTCATGGTGAAATATTATGGTCATCATGGAATTGGGGATGCGTTGCCGGGCGGGCAGCTCCCAGGGGCTCGTTTGCCCTAGAGTGGAACCATGAGCTCTCACTTTGACGTCGTCGTCCTCGGCGCGGGCCCCGGTGGCTACGTTGCCGCCATTCGCGCCGCCCAGCTGGGCAAGAAGGTTGCCATCATCGAGAAGGAGTACTGGGGCGGTGTCTGCCTCAATGTGGGCTGCATCCCCACCAAGTCGCTCCTGCGCAATGCGGAGATCGTGCACCTCGTGACCAAGGAGGCCGGCACCTTCGGTCTGTCCGGCGAGATGACCGCGGACTACGGCAAGGCCTTCAGTCGTTCGCGCCAGGTCAGTGACCGCATGGTCAAGGGCATCCACTTCCTCATGAAGAAGAACAAGATCCAGGAGATCTCCGGCTGGGGAACCTTCGTCGACGCCAAGAAGATCAGCGTCGCCAAGGAGGACGGCAGCACGGAGGAGGTCACCTTCGACGCCTGCATCATTGCCGTGGGTGCCACCACCAAGCTGCTGCCGGGCACCGAGGTCAGCAAGAATGTCGTCACCTACAAGGAGCAGATCCTCGCCGAGGAGCTCCCCAAGAGCATCATCATCGGTGGTTCGGGCGCCATCGGCACTGAGTTCGCCTATGTCCTGAACTCCTACGGCGTGGACGTGACCATCGTCGAGTACGCCGACCGGATGGTCCCGGCCGAGGACAAGGACATCTCGGCAGAGCTCGCGAAGCAGTACAAGAAGCTCGGCATCAAGGTGCTCACCAGCACTGGTGTCCAGGGCGTCGAGGACACCGGTGACGGTGTCAAGGTCACCGTTGCCCCGGCCAAGGGCGGCGACTCGCAGGTCCTCGAGGCCGACAAGTTCCTGCAGGCGATGGGCTTCGCGCCTCGCACCGACGGTTATGGCCTGGACAAGACTGGCGTCGAGCTGACCGATCGCGGCGCCATCGCCGTGGACGACTACCTGCGCACGAATGTCGACGGCATCTACGCGATCGGTGACGTGACCGGCAAGATGATGCTGGCGCACGTGGCCGAGGCCCAGGGCGTCGTGGCCTCCGAGACCATCGCTGGAGCCGAGACCTACCCCGTGAACTACGACTTCATCCCGCGGGCCACCTACTGCCAGCCGCAGGTGGGCTCCATGGGCTACTCCGAGCAGCAGGCCAAGGACAAGGGCTATGAGGTCAAGGTGGGCAAGTTCCCCTTCAGCGCCAATGGCAAGGCTTGGGGCCTGGGCGAGGGCGTCGGTTTCGTGAAGATCGTCGCGGACGCCAAGACCAACGAGATCCTCGGCGCCCACATGATTGGCCCGGAGGTGACCGAGCTCCTGCCGGAGCTGGTCCTGGCCCAGCAGTGGGACCTGCGCGCCGACGAGATCGGCCGCACCGTGCACGCCCACCCGACCCTGTCCGAGGCCATCAAGGAGGCCGCGGAGGGTGTCGTTGGCCACATGATCAACTTCTGATCCGACGGCTTCACTCCACGACGGCTTCGGCTGGCGTTCTGGGCAAGGGCCCCGCGCCGTGTGAACTGGTCCCCAGTGCACACGGCGCGGGGCCCTTGCCCGTGCAGGGGAAAGCAGTGTTGAACGTGGTGAATTTCCGCTAACGTCAACGCATGCCTTCCCGCAGCACTCGCACCGCCACGGTCACCGCTCTGCTCGCCCTGTCCCTGATGGCTTCGGCCTGCGGCACAGGGGAGTCGTCCGACCAGGCCGCCAGTACGGCCCCCTCGTCGCAGGGGCTGGATCAGACGGCAGCCCCGAGCCCGACGCCGACGCCCACCCCGGCACCGGAACTGCCGCGCGGTGGGCGCAGCATCTTTCCGGAGCACCGACTGTTCGGGTACTCGGGAGCTCCCGGTGCGCCAGGGCAGGGACGGCTGGGCATCGGGGAGCTGGACGATCGCATGGTGGAGATGGAGAAGCGCGCGCAGCCCTATGCCAAGGGACGCACCATCATGCCGGTGATGGAGCTGATCGCCACCACCGTGCAGCCCAAGCCGGGCAAGGACGGCATGTTCCGATCGCATGTGGACGATGCCGTGATCGAGGAATGGCTCGCGGTGGCCCGCAAGCACCGGGCCATGCTGCTGCTCAACATCCAGCCCGGCCGCAGCAGCTTCCCCACGGAGATCAAGGTCTACGAGAAGTGGCTGAAGGAGCCCGACGTCGGCCTGGCGTTGGACCCGGAATGGCGGATGGGTCCCGATGAGATCCCCATGAAGACCTTCGGTCATGTCTCGGCCGCGGAGCTCAATGAGTGTGCGCAGTGGGTCTCCCAACTCGTCGCGCAGCACAATCTGCCGGAGAAGGTCCTGCTGTACCACCAGCTGAACGAGGGTGTGGTGGGCAATGAGCCCAGCTTGAAGGCAGCCAAGGGGGTGGTGCTGATCAAGTCCGTCGACGGAATCGGTTCCCCCGGGGCCAAGACCGAAACGTGGAAGCGCGTCGTGGCGAAGAAGCCCCGTCATGTCCATCCCGGCTTCAAGCTCTTCTATGAAGAGGACGTCGCCACTGGCGGGCGCCTCATGACGCCCGCAGAGGTGATGGCCCTGGTTCCCCAACCGGAGTACGTGCTGTTCGAGTGACGGTTCGCGCAGAGCCGAGCGGCTGCCACAGTCCGTGATCGGGCGGGTGCGGGACCGTAGGCTGGCCTCCATGACCGTCTTCCACCTCACCGGGGATCCGGAGGCTGATTCGCTTTTGGCCCGCGACGACAATGCCCTGCTCGCAGGGATGTGTCTGGACCAGCAGATCCCGATGGAGAAGGCCTTCTCCGGGCCTGCGGTGATTGCCCGGCGCATGGGCGGCCAGTTCGATGTGAGTGCCATTGCCGCACTGCCCGTGGATGACTTCGTGGCCATCTGTGCCCAGAAGCCTGCGGTGCACCGCTTCCCGGGCTCCATGGGCAAGCGCCTGCACCAGCTGTGCGTGGTGCTCGTCGACGAGTACGACGGACAGGCATCGGAGATCTGGGGCAGCGGCACGGGGCGTGAGGTGCTGGCACGGGTGGAGAAGCTGCCGGGTTTCGGCGAGCAGAAGGCACGGATCTTCCTCGCCCTTCTCGGCAAGCGTCGGGGGCTTGAAGCGCCGGGCTGGCGGGAGGCGGCTGGCGACTATGGGCAGGACGGATACCGGTCGGTGGCAGACATCGTCGATGCGGACAGTCTGCGTCTGGTGCGTGAGGCCAAGAAGGCAGCCAAGGCGGCGACGAGGCAGGGCGCGTGACTGCTCCCGACGCGTTCTCGGAGCCCGGCCAGCCGGAGATCCCCAGGCGTCGTCTGGTGGTGGCGGGAGCCATCGTCGGGCCTGACGGCCGGGTCCTGGCCGCGCGCCGGGTCGATGTCACTGGTTCCGGTCATGGGTCGCGGTGGGAGTTCCCCGGTGGAAAGGTCGAGTCCGGGGAGTCGCCGCGGGAGGCTCTGGTACGGGAGCTGTTCGAGGAACTGGCCGTCGATGCGGTCGTGGGAGCTGAGTTGGTGCACCCCGCGGGGGCCTGGCCCATCAACGAGTCCCTCGAGATGCGCGTCTTCGTGTGCCGACTGACAGACGCGTCCAGCGGGCCCACCATGGGACACAGCCACGACGAGGTGCGCTGGTGCACCCCGTCCGAGCTGCTGCGGGTCGACTGGCTGCCGGCCGATGTCCCGGTGGCTCGTGAACTGGCGTCTCCCGGGACACTCGACGATCTGCTGGGCCGGGCGCATCCCGGTACGGAGCAGGCGTCTTCGCTGGCCCCGGCCGACCGGCGGCGCCAAGAGTCGCCGTCGCCGAGTGACGTGCCACGCTGCCCGGTGCTGATCGCCAATCCTGTCGCGCCGGGCCATGAGCAACTCGTGTCACTGCTGGAGCGGGAGGCTCGCACCCACGGCTGGCCGACGCCACGACTGCTGCTGACCACCGCGGACGACTTCGGTGGCGGACAGGCGACGCAGGCACTGGCGTGGAAATCTGACCTGGTCATCGTCGCTGGCGGGGACGGCACCGTTCGTCGTGTCGCCGACGTGCTGCGCGGAACCAGAGTGCCACTGGCCGTCGTGCCCTGCGGCACCGCCAATATCTTCGCCCGCAATCTGGGGCTCCGCCGTAGGCACCTGCAGCGGGCCGTGGAGACCATCTTCAACGGCCACGATGTTGCGATTGACGTCGGCGTGGCCCAAGTGCGGTTGGCGTCAACGAGTCAGTTCGGTGGTGAACAGGTCTTCCTGGTCCTGGCCGGGATGGGGCATGACGCTGCAACCGTCGCGGGGACCAGACATGGTTTGAAGCGACGTCTGCACTGGCTCGCCTACTTCGAGTCCGGGGCTCGTCACCTGCTCGCCAGACCGCTGCGGATGACCGTCTCCGTCGACGGGGGCGATGCCCATGAGTCCACCGTGTGGAGTCTGTTGGTGGGCAATGTGGGGCGCATTCCGATGGGGATCCAGGTCTTCCCAGGAGCAGACCTGCAGGACGGCCACTTGCACACCCTGTTGGCCCACGTCGAACACTGGTGGCAGTGGAGCAGCGTCGCGGCTGCTGCGCTCGCACCACACAAGAAGTTCAGAACGCTGGAACGCGGAGTCGCCGTCACCTTGCACGCCACGCCCCGGACGCCGCTGGAGGTGCAGCTCGACGGCGATGTGGAGGGCCCCGTGACGCAGGCCCACTTCCGGGTGGAGCCCGGTGCGCTGTTGGTGCGCGTACCCCGGAGCAGCCATTTCCGCGAGTCGGCTCCGAACAGCCCGTCCCCAACGCCTGTCCCAGACCAGTCCCCGAGAACGAGGAGTCTCCCATGACCGCCGCACTCGAAGTGATCGACCACCTGCTGGCACGCCCAACCGGACGTCAGGAGGAAGAACAGTTGCTCGACCTGGTGGCAGGTCTGAGCAGTGACGAACTGAACGAGCTCTTGACCGATGAACGTGCTGACCGACTGCTTGACGCCACGGACAATCACTGGTTCTCGGCGCGAAACCATGACGCACTGGTGGAGCTGGTGGCGGTTCGACGCGCGCACGAGCTCGACCTGCACGCCAGGGCGAACCTGATCTATGGCCTGCAGAAGGGTTTCACCTCTGCCGCTGACGAGGCCGCGGTGGGTGACCTCTTCTGCGCGGTCACCGGGGAGGAGCTCACCCACTTCAAGAACATCATCAACCTGCGCAATGACCACCATGATCTCGAGGCTCTGGTCTTCACCGATCTGGAGTCCGAATCAGTTCGCGAGCGAATTCTTTCCCACATCGAGGAACAGGCACGGGGTCTCAGCCTCGACGAGTCCAAGATCCTCTCCGACATCGACGACACGGTCTTCTGCAAGCTGCACGACGACCGTTTTCCTGATGGCACGGTCTACCCGGGTGTGCTCGCTTTCCAGGAGGCCCTGGATCGTGGCCCCTCCGATGACCCGCGCAGTCTTGGGGACCTCACCTTTGTCACGGCACGGCCCATGGACTTCTTCGGTCTGCTGGAGAACCACTCCCGCGAGAGTCTCAAGAAGGCGGGGGTCGCCGATCTGTCCGTGATGTCTGGCAGCCTTGCGCATCTCTTGGGCCATGACGCGATGGCGAGCAAGAAGATTGAGAACGTCCAGCACTATGTCCAGCTCTACCCGGAGTACCGGATCGTCTTCGTGGGTGATTCCGGGCAGGGGGATGTCCATGTGGGGGAGCGACTGTGGGAGCTCTTCCCCCATCAGGTGGCCGGCGTCTTCATCCATGACGTGACCGGGATCGATGCGCAGCGGCGCGCGGCTCACGCCGAGCACCGGATCTGTGTCTTCGACACCTATGTCGGTGCCGCGGCGAGGGCCTTGCAGCTGGGGCTGTTGAGCACGGCAGGACTGCGTCAGGTGATCGAGGAGTCACTGGAGGAGTTCGACACCATCACGTGGAGCGACGAAGCCCAGCCCGACCGTGTTCGCGAGCTCCTGGACAGGGACATGGCCGCCGCTCGACGACTTCTGTGACTTCGAGGCGTGGGGGCTGCCCGGGGGTGGGCCGCCACGACCTGTCTGTTGGCGCGCGCCCCTCACGGATCCGGGGTTGGTACTTCGGCGAAGTTGTGTGTATGCTGATCCAGCTCACTCGGCAGGACATGGTCCAGACGAGAGCATTCAGGCCACGACGGGCCACCCCTCCACACTGATGAAGTGGTGCTCGTCGACGCCTGAATTGGATCGATGAGGTTGATTTGAGATCAACGTCGAAATGATCTAGAGTTTCACGAGTTGCAGAAATGCAGCGAAGGAATCGAATAGCAATAGCCATTCAATTCCAACCGAAAGAATTCGGATTTGACCGGGTTCAGCAACTTCGGTAAGGTTGGTCGAGTCGCCCCAAGCGGATCTCTTTGGAGGGATGTGCGGGTCGCGCCCGGATCTTGAGAACTCAACAGCGTGTCTAAAGTCAATGCCTATTTTTACCCGTGGCCATTGATGTGAATCTCTTTGTGGGGTTTGTGTT
>NZ_JBQKKT010000032.1:0-24255 GCF_052116585.1 Luteococcus sp. Sow4_B9
CAGGCCCGGTGACAACACCCCCCGGATCATTGGTGAGACAGGGGCACTGAGTCATGCCGGGCCCGGCGACCGTGACCCCTCCCTACGGGGTCACCAGCAAGGTAACGGGGAGACCCCATCTGCCGGGGGCAGGGTCAGAAGGGGCGGTATTCCTGACGGCTCATGAAGGCACCGTGTCCCGTCGTTGTGTTCCAGCAGGTCAACCCCTCGAAGGCCGAGGTGCAGGCGAAGCTCCCGAACGTGGCGGAACGCCCGTACTGCAGCACCGTGACGCCAGGCCAGGCGGAGTCGGGGACGTCATTTTGCAGGCGGGTGGTGGGGCCCGCGGGAGCATCCAATGCGACCCACATGTAGCCGTCGTCCGCCGGCTTCCAGTCCTGTTCATGGACAGCGCAGCCGGCCCGCCCGTCGACGGTGAAGTCACAGCCGATGTTGCCGGTGGGCGTGCGTAGGGAGGCTGCAGATGTCCCATAGCCCACGTCGCGAGCCTCGAGCCTGATCGCGCCACTCGGTACCGGGCGGGCAGCGGAGGCCGTCGTGACCACCGGGGTCGTCGAGGCCGGCGCGGAGCCGGGGGAGGCGGGGGAGGTGATCCCCGCTGCAGGCGACGCGTTGGCGGAGGACACGTTGGTGGAGGACACGGCGGCTGAGGACACGTCGGCTGAGGACACGGCGGCGGGGACCGAGCTGGAGGATGAGGCGGGCTGGACCGTGCTCGATGCCGGCGTGGCGACGTCCCGGGCCTCGAAGGTGACGCTGTCCTGGCCGCAGGCCGCCACCAAGGGGACGGCGAGCACGGCGAGCGTGAAAGGCGACAGGTGGGTGCGACGAGGCACCGGGGGGGCTTCCTTGTCCGGGAGATGGCGCGGACGGCCGCTGTCAGGCGACGGCGAAAGGCCATGACGGGGGGTCATTGACGTGCAGTCTTTCGCGGCTGGGGGTCCGTGGACGCCGATCGACTGCTCGATTCAGAGGGGCTTCAGCGACGGCCCCTAGACTTGGGCCATGACCGAATCTGCCAAGCACGTCGTCGTCGCCGCCCCGCGTGGATACTGCGCCGGAGTCGACCGCGCCGTGATCACCGTCGAGAAGGCGCTGGACATCTACGGTGCCCCCGTCTATGTGCGCAAGCAGATCGTGCACAACAAGCACGTCGTGGAGACGCTCGAGCAGCGGGGAGCCATCTTCGTCGAGGAACTCGACGAGGTTCCCGCCGGTGCCACCGTCGTCTTCAGCGCCCACGGCGTCAGCCCGGCCGTGCACGAACAGGCCGCCGAACGCCAGTTGAAGACGATTGATGCCACCTGCCCGCTGGTCACCAAGGTGCACCACGAGGCCAAGCGATTCGCCAAGGACGAGCTGCCCATCGTGCTCATCGGCCACGCCGGTCACGAGGAGGTGGAGGGCACCATGGGAGAGGCGCCCGACCACATGACCCTCGTCCAGCACCCGGATGACGTCGACCAGGTGGAGCTGCCCACGGACAAGCCAGTGGTGTGGCTCAGCCAGACCACGCTCAGCGTGGACGAGACCATGGAGACGGTGGACCGGCTCAAGGAGAAGTTCCCGCTGCTGCAGGCTCCCCCGAGCGACGACATCTGCTACGCCACCCAGAACCGCCAGCAGGCGGTGAAGGAGATCGCCGCCAACTCGGACCTGGTGATCGTCGTCGGGTCCTCCAATTCGTCCAACTCCGTCCGGCTGGTGGAAGTAGCCCTCGAGGCCGGCGCCAAGGCCGCCTACCGCGTGGACAATGCCTCGGAGATCGACGAGGCCTGGCTGGATGGCGTTGACCGCATCGGCATCACCAGCGGCGCCTCGGTGCCGGAGGTGCTCGTCGACGGAGTTCTGGAGTACCTGGAGGGGAAGGGATACCCCAAGGCCGTGGAGGAGCGGATCATCGAGGAGTCGCTGACCTTCGCACTGCCGCCGGAACTGCGCAAGGACATGAAGCAGCGCGAGCAGGCCTGACCTCACGCCGACACCCGCAGGAACACACCGCGACGACGGCTCCCTCCCACGGCGGAGGGAGCCGTCACACGTCTGCCGACGAATTCAGTCCGCAGACGGATGGCTGAGCGCACCCGACGCAGTTGACTGGTGCCATGGAGAACACGATCGCGCATGACCTGATGTTGCTCGCCCTCAAGCCCTCGGACGGCGGGCGACGCCAGACGGCATCTCTCAGCTACGCCATTCCGGCGGTGCTCCTGGCCGAGCTGGCCCTTGGGGCCGCGCTCTCATTGAACGGAAAGCAGGTCACGGTGAGTGGCCAGCACGACGGACAGCTTCCGGAGGCGCTGCGGCGCACCCTCGACGCAGCTCGTCAGGCGGGGGATCGCAAGCCTCGCGTGCTGGTCCAGAAGGTGCGCAAGGGCAGCGACATCGGGGTGCTGGATGACCTGGTGCGAGCTGGTCAGGTTCGCCGCTCCACGCGCACGGTCATCGGTCTGTTCGACTCCACCAAGGAGATCGCCACCAATGCTCACGCGGTGCGTCAACTCGCCGACCAGACGCAGCATGCGCTGCGGGCCGGAACCACCGACCAGCGCACCCTCGTCCTGGCCTGGGGGCTGCGCATCGCACGGCTCGAGAAGCAGGTGCTCGGAGACGACTACCGTCAGCTGCGCAAGCAGGCCGAGCGGATGTGCGATGCCGGCGCGCTCCCGGACGTCGTCCTGGAGGTCCTGCGGGGAGGCCTCAAGGCGAGGGAGGCGATGGAGTCCTCGGCGTCGTCGACGGCGGTCGTCGCCAGCTCATAGTCCCCGACGGGAATCCGAGCGTGCTCAGATGAGGAATCGGTAGAAGGGCGAGTCGGGGGAGACCACCTCGCTGGTGATGCCGGAGGCCGTCATCCGTGCCATCAGCTGCGGGTAGGTGGCCGGATCGCCCAGCTCGATGCCCACCAGCGCCGGACCGATCTCACGATTGGACCGCTTCACGTACTCAAAGTAGGTGATGTCGTCGTCGCTGCCGAGCACCTCGTCGAGGAAGCGGCGCAGCGCGCCTGGCTCCTGGGGGAAGTTGACCAGGAGGTAGTGCTTGCGCCCCTCCTGGATGAGGGAACGCTCGACGATCTCGGCATAGCGGGAGACATCGTTGTTGCCGCCGCTGACGATCGCCACCACGCTCTGGCCGGGCTCGACGCTCACCGCCGGGGTGTGCGTGGAGGAACGCAGGGACGCGGCGGCCAGCGCACCGGCAGGTTCGGCGATGATGCCGTCCACCTGGTACATGGCCAGCATCTCCGTGCAGATCTCCCCTTCGGGGACGGTGACCAGTTCCACCTCGGCGGCCTGCACCAGGGGGAAGGTGAAGTCACCCGCGCGACGGACCGCGGCCCCGTCGACGAAGGTGTCAATGGTCGCAAGTTCGACGGGTTCCCCCGCTGCGCGTGCGGCGGCCATGCAGGCGGCACCCGCGGGTTCCACTCCGACGATCCGTGTCCGGGGATGGCGATCCAGCCATGCCGCGCAGCCAGCCAGCATGCCGCCACCGCCGGCGGGTACGAGCAGCACGTCGGGCACATGGCCGAGTTGTTCGACGATTTCCCGCGCGACTGTTCCTTGGCCAGCGGCGGTGCGGGGATCGTCGAAGGCGGAGACCATGGTGGCCCCGCTGCTGGCCACGTACTCCTTGGCGGCAGCGGCTGCCTCGTCGTAGGTGTCACCCGTCACCACCAGCTCCACCCACTCGCCGCCCAGCGCGATCATCCGGTCGCGCTTCTGGCGGGGGGTGGTGGTGGGGACGAAGATGCGGCCCTTGATGCCCAGTCGTGCGCAGCTCCAGGCCACGCCCTGACCGTGATTGCCGGCGGAGGCGCAGACCACTCCGGCTGCGCGTTCGGCGGTGGGCAGTTGGCTGATGAGGTTGTAGGCACCGCGCAGCTTGTAGGAGCGCACGGGCTGCAGGTCCTCTCGCTTGAGCCAGACCTCGGCTCCGGTCGCCTCGCTCAGGCGCGCATTGCGCTGGAGCGGGGTTCGTACCGTCACGCCGTAGAGCCGGGTGGCTGCGTCGTCGACGAAATTGGCCAGGTCTGCAAGGGAGGTCACCGATTCATCCTAGGCGGGTTGCTGGACGATGCCTCCCGAGGCCGTCAGCTGGACCGCCGGGCATCGTGACCCGTTGGTGGGAGGGTCTCGGGAGCCACCAGCTCGTCGAGCGTCGGTTGCGTCCGGTGCAGTTCCGAGCGCTCGGGGAGTGCTGCTGTCCCACCTGCTGCTGCGGTGGAATCCGGTGCGCTGGTGAGCTCCGGCGCAGTGAGCGGGCGCGGTGTCTCCTGCACGGGCTTGCCGGGCGGCAGCTCCGTGTGGGTCACCTGCAGATCATTGAAGCGGCGGGCGGTCACCATCACGCGGCTCTCCAGGGATCCCAGCGTGGAGTTGTAGGCCCGCACGGCCTGGGCCAGGCCGCGACCGACGCCGTCGAAGTGCTGCCCCATCCGCGCCAGCCGCTCGTGCAGTTCGCGCCCCAGTTCGGCCACCTGGGCGGCGCTCTCGGCCAGGGCAGCCTGTTGCCAGCCATGCGCCACCGCCCGGAGCATGGGGATCAGGATGCTCGGAGTGGCCAATGTGATGTTGCGTCGGGCCGCATACTCGTGCAGATCGGGCATCTGTTCGTGTGCGGCCTGCAGGAAGGCCTCGCTGGGCATGAACAGGATCGTGAACTCGGGGGTGTTCTTCTCCAGCTTCCAGTACTGCTTGCTGGACAGCTGGTCGATGTGGGTGCGGACGTGGCGTGCGAAGGTGGCCAGGTGTGCGTCGCGCAGGTTGTCATCGGTGGCCTCATAGGCGTCCAGGAAGGCGCTCAGCGGCACCTTGGAGTCCACGAACAGGACCTTTCCGTCGGCCAGGTTCACCCGCATGTCGGGGCGCTGCACGCCATCCTCGGTGGTGGTGGAGGTCTGCACGTCGAAGTCGCAGCGTTCCACCATGCCCGCCAGCTCGGCCACCCGCTTGAGCTGGGTCTCGCCCCAGGTGCCCCGCACCTGCGGTTTGCGCAGGGCGCTGACCAGCGAGTTGGTCTCGCGACGCAGGTTCTCGCTGGTGACCAGCACTGAATTGATCTGTTCGCGCATCTCCGCGGTAGCGCTGGCCCGCTCGCGCTCCACCTGGTTGATCCGCTCATTCATCAGCTTGAGGCTCTCGGCGACGGGGGTCATCAGGTCTGCCGTGGCTCGCAATCGGGCTTCTGCCGCGGCGTCGGCCTGCTTGCCCTGCCGCTCGAGGCTCTCGTGGGAGAGCACCTTGAAGCGATTCTCGATGGATTCCCGGTCCGCAGCCAGTTCCTCGGCTCGGGCAACTGCGGCATCTCGTTCGGCGATGACGCCCGTGAGACGGGCCTGCACATCGGCCTTCTCCCCGAGGGCCTGTGCTGTCTGCGCATTGGCCTGGGCCACCTGGGTCTGCGCATCCGCGACGTCGGCCCGAACGGTGGCAGCCTCGGCCCGCATCCGCTCCGCCTCGGCCCGCGCTCGTTCCAGGTCTGCACGTACCTCCGACATCTGGTTCCAGGCCTTGGCAGCGTCGGCGCGCAGGGTGGCTGCTTCGGCGCGCGCCTCGGACACGGCGCTCTGGCCCGAGGCCTCCAGCGCTGCCCGACGCGCACGAGCGACGAACGCGCTGGTAGCGACGCCGACCAGCAGGCCGACGGCAAGCCCCGCCAGCAGCATGACGATCGAGGTGGTGTCCATGGCGTCCACTGTGCCCCACACCCCTGACAATTTTGCCGCACCATGCCCCACCAGCGCGGCCCGCGGTGGTGTTGGCCGTGACAACGGGGGATAATGCCGGCATGCCCAGTGACGCTGCACTCGACTTCATCGGATCCTTCGCCGACTTCGTGACCGCCTCGCCCACCAGCTACCACGCGGTGGCCGAGATGGCCGAGCACTTGCGGGCAAGTGGTTTCGTGGAACTGGATGAGCGTGAGGCGTGGGGCGAGATCGCCGGTGGACAGTTCGTGGTCCGCGACGGCGCGCTGATCGCCTGGCTGGTTCCCGAGGGGGTGGACGAGAACTCGGGCTATCGGATCGTCGGATCGCACACCGATTCGCCGAGTTTCAAGCTCAAGCCCAATCCCACCTGCACCACCGTCGGCTGGCAGCAGGCCGGCATGGAGGTCTACGGCGGTCCGCTCAACAACTCGTGGCTTGACCGTGAACTCGGCCTGGCCGGGCGTCTGGGCACCGTCGACGGCCAGGTGCACCTGGTGCGCACCGGCCCCATCGCCCGGATCGCCCAGCTGGCGCCCCATCTGGACCGCAGTGTCAACGAGAGTCTGCACCTGGACCGTCAGCGCCACCTGATGCCCTTCTACTCGCTCGACACCAGCCTGGACATCGAGGAATACCTCTGCCGCGTCGCCCACATCGACGTCAGCGATCTGGCGCACCATGACGTGTACGCCTACCCCACGGAGGCCCCTGCCGTCTTCGGACCGGACCAGGAATTCTTCGCGTCCAGTCGGATGGACAACCTGTCCAGCGTCTTCGCCAGTTTGCGTGCGCTGATGGACGTCGCGCCGGGGAGGGATGTCCCTGTGCTGGCGGCCTTCGACCACGAGGAGGTGGGCAGCTCAACACGCTCGGGTGCCTGCGGTCCATTCCTCGAGGATGTCCTGGTGCGCCTCTCGGAGGGGCTCGGTTTCGTGGGTGCCGCACATCGGGCGGCCCTGGCGCGTTCGTCCTGCCTCAGTGCCGACGCGGGACACGCGGTGCACCCCAACTACGTCGAGATGCATGACCCGAACAACCACCCGCAGCTCAATGCGGGCCCGCTGCTCAAGATCAATGGCAACCAGCGCTATGCCACCGATGGAATCGGCGCTGCCCTGTGGAAGCGGGCCTGTGAGCGGGCCGATGTGCCCACCCAGGCATTCGTCGGGAACAATGCCGTTCCCTGCGGTTCCACGACTGGCCCGCTGACGGCGACCCGGTTGGGCATCACCACCGTCGACGTGGGCATTCCCCTGCTCAGCATGCACTCGGCGCGCGAGCTGTGTGGGGTGGAGGATCCCTGGTACTTCAAGCGTTCCCTGGAGGCCTACTGGGCGGGTGCTTGATCGCCCGGAAAGGTCAAGTCCTGTCCAGTCTTCTTCAGAGGATTTTCCGGGACAGGTCTGGCGTGTTCACGCCCCCGTGCTCCAATATTGCTCTTCGCAGGGACGTTGACGGCAACTTCCCGCGATGCGGGAGAGATGAAGCTGTCAGGGGCCAAGGTCATGGGTCCAGTGATGCGCGGGTTCGAAGTTCTGTGCCCGGGGCGCGTCCACGCGATGCGGATGGACCAACTCCGGCGTCAGGGCAGGTTGGAGTGGGGTCGGGCCACCTACGGCACACCCACGGTGCACACCTTCGAGGATGACGAGACCCGTCTGGTCGTCGGCTCCTTCACCTCGATTGCCAAGGATGTCTCGATCCTGCTGGGAGGCAATCATGCGACCGACCGGGGGACCACCTATCCCTTCCGGATCATGTGGCAGACCGGTGGGCCGTACGACGGTTTCCCCAGTTCCAAGGGTGACGTGGTGATCGGCAACGACGTGTGGATCGGGCACCGCAGCACCATCGTCTCGGGAGTGACGATCGGGGACGGCGCGATCGTGGCAGCCGGGAGCCTGGTGGTGAAGGATGTGCCGCCCTACACGATCTGCGGGGGCAACCCGGCCAAGCCACTGCGCAGCCGCTTCCCCCAGGAAATCGTCGACGAGTTGCTTGAGCTGCGGTGGTGGGACCTGCCCGACGAGACCATCAGGGGGCTCATCCCGGTGCTCAGCGGATCTGACACCGACGCCCTGCTGGCGGCCCTCAGAGCAGCACGCGGGCTCTGAGCGCCTGGCTGGGTAGTGGGCGATCAGCCCCCGAAGCCGCTCTTGGGGGAGACGTCATCCTTGTAGCTGTCCATCGTGTCCGTGCGCAGGTGCTTGGACAATTCCGCCATCTGTTCCTGGCTCATGTTCACGATGGACATGCCGCCGGGGCCGGGCCCTGCCGAGGTCCAAGGCGCCGTCAGCATGTCGATGTTGCGGCCCCGCACGTCTCGCATGCTCACTGCGATGGACTGCATCTGGTTGGTGGTGAAGGACTCGTCGACCACCATGTTGCTGGTGCCGGCGTCCAGGAAGTTCGCCAGCTTCGTGGGATTGGTCAGAACGTCGCGCGACAGCCCCTTGACCAGCACCGCTCGGATGAACTGCATCTGGCGCTGGCCACGGCTGATGTCGCCCTGGCTGAGGGTCTTGCGTTCCCGGACCCAGCGCAGGGCCTCCTTGCCGTTCATGGTCTGCGGCCCGTCGTCAGTGGGCAGCGAGACCCCGCCGATGGCGTCGGTCATGGTGACGAAGCCCTCGAAGTCGGTGACGGCGACGTGGTCCACGGGCACGCCCACCAGCGGCTGGATCGTCTGCACCAGCAGGGGCGCGCCACCGACGGCGTAGCTGGCGTTGATCTTGTCCTTGCCCTGACCGGGGATGTCGACGTAGAGGTCTCGGGGGAAGTGGATCAGGTCCACCTCCTTGCGGTCGCCGGAGACGTGGGCGAGCACGATCACGTCGGCCCGGGCCGCGCCGCCCGTGGCCTTGTCCGTGCCGATCACGAGGAAGTTCAGCGAATTGCCGGCCGACTCCGGGCGGGTGAGGGCAACGCCCTTGAGCACGGTACCGGGCTGGTCGTCCGACATCCGGGGCAGCAGGGTGCCCTCGTGGACGAGCATCGGGCGTCCCTTGGCATCCACCACCTGGCCCTTGGCATCCACACGCAGGGTCGATGCATCGATCGGCTGTCCCTGGTCGTCCACCAGGAGGGTGCCATCGGGCCCGATCACATTGCCATCGGCATTCGGCGGAACCATCAGGGTCTGGCTCGTGCCGGCCGGGAGCAGAGCCTGTCGCTCCACATTGGAGTCCACCGTGCGACGCAGGTTCCACAGATACCCACCCACCACCAGACCCAGGACCAGGACCAGCGCCAGCACGGCCAGTGCGAGACGCTTGAGCCAACGCCCGGCACCGGAGGAATGGCGGGCGGGGAGATCCGTCGGATTCGCGTGCGACATGGACAGCAGGATAGGCCGGGCGGCATCAAGGGGCCGGTAATGACGAACCCGGAGCCGCCGCGTCGTGCGGTGGCCCCGGGTTCTGCCTGGTGTGGCGTCAGCTGACCATCAGCTCCGCCATCTTGTTCTGCAGATCGTCGACCGAGTTGATCTGCATCGCCTTCTGATTTGTGGCCTTGGCGATCTTCTGCAGGGTGGCGAAGTCCGCATCCGGTCCGAGTGCCACATAGGTGACCTTGATCTCGCGGGTCGGATCGGGCTCCTTGGGCAGGGCCTCCATCAGCTGGTCGTAGCTGACCTCGCTGTCGGCGTCCTCGTCACGGCCATCGGTCACGACGACGATGCGGTTGGTGAGGCCGTTCTGGTAGTTCTCGACGTTGTAGCGCCACGCGGTTGCGATGGCTTGGTAGAGCGGGGTGCCACCGCTGACCTCGTGGTTCAGTTCCAGCAGGGCGTTGCGGAACTTGGGGCGTTCCTTGCGCCACTCCTTGGTGGTGTCGAGCTGCAGTGGGACCTCGACCTTGATCACGGGCTTCATGGCCGCGTCATTGGTGGACCGGAAGGTGATCAGGCCATTGGCCATGCCGGGCGGCCAGGCATCCCAGCTGCCCAGCGCCAGGCCCGTCAGGGCCTCGATCCGCTTCGGACCCCCGGGGCCGAGCGGTTCGGCCATCGAGCCGGACGCATCCACCACCAGCAGGGTGGAGGTGCGCTTCTGCATGAGCCCAAGGGCCTTGCGGGACATCTCCATCTGCTGCACGACATTGGGCTGGACATTCGGCAGCTTCGCAGGCAGGCCCAAGGCCTGCAGTCGGGCTGCGTCGGGCGAGGCCAGTGCCGTGTCGACGCCGGACTTGGCCAGGACCTCTGCGCCCGCCTTGCTGGTGAGCCAGGTGCTGAACTTGTCCAGTGTCCTGTTCTCCTCCGGGTTGGCCATCACCAGGGTGAGGCCCGTGCGGGTGTCCAGGAAACTGGCGCCGAGCTTGGTGTCGGAGGTCAGGGCCTGGGACAGGGTCGTCACGCCAGTGCGGGGTCCAGCGGGTGTGTTGCCGTTCTCATCCGACGGGTTGGGGGCCAACTGCCCGATGACGTCGGCCAGCTCGGGGCGGGCCACCAGCCGCTGCTCCACCTTGGCCATGTTCAGCTGGTCCTGGGTGGCGGCAACGGGATTTTCCGGCATGGCGGTTCCTCGTCCGGCCTGCTGCATCAGACTGCCGAAGGCCGCGGCGCCGGCCACGGTGGTCTGCGGGTTGGGCAGGACGAGCTTGAAGTGCCCCCACTCCTTGTGTCCGTAATCGGCCCAGGTGTTGTCCAGCGTGATCATCTTGCGCAGCGTCTCGCCCTGGAGCCCGCCGGGAATGGCCTTGGCGGCCTCGGCCTGGGTCACGACGACCAGCGGCGAGGAGCCGACCTTGGTGTGCTTGGCGTCGCGGACCGTGGCGTCGCTGGCGGTCTGCAGTGAGCTCAGGTCCTCCGGGAACCAACCATCGGCCTCACCCAGGCCATTACGTGCTACGACGCTCGAGAGCTGGGGTGTCACGTCGAGGGGGCGGCAGTCCTTGCCCAGGCTCGAACCCCAGGCATCGGCCGCGCTCTGGACTGTGGTGGCCCAGGCCGGGTCAACCAGAACAGAGGCCTGCTCGGGACATCCGCGGCCCTGATCCCCGGTGGCACTGCGGCCCGGCTGCGAGAGCGCGAAAACCGTACCGGCGATGGCCAGTGTGGCGACGCTGGCGCCCGCGATCAGCAGTGGACCACGGAGTTTGGCCCCCGTGCTCTGCGGCAGCGCCCGCTTAGGTGCTGGTTTGCTCATGATCTCCCCCGAGGTGTGGACAGGACTGCTTCAAGGATAGAACCCCTAGTCAATTGCGTGCCGCCCGGGTCAGTCGGCCTGATCAGACGAATTCTGCGGTCTGGGGGCTGGTTCGCCCGCATTCCTCTCGTCATCCTTTCATGGACGCGCGTCCATATTAGGGACTGCATCGGTGACCAACTAGGCTGTGCCAACGTGGCACTCACCATTGGAATCGTAGGTCTCCCGAACGCGGGCAAGTCGACATTGTTCAATGCCCTCACGCGCAACAATGTCCTGGCGGCGAACTACCCGTTCGCGACGATCGAGCCGAATGTCGGCGTCGTCGGCGTGCCGGAACCCCGTCTGGCCGAGCTGGCCAAGATCTACGGATCGAAGACCCTGATCCCTGCCACCGTTAGCTTTGTGGACATCGCCGGAATCGTGAAGGGCGCCTCGCAAGGGGAAGGGATGGGCAATGCCTTCCTCGCCAACATCCGCGAGGCCGACGCGATCTGCCAGGTGACCCGCGTCTTCGTCGACGACGACGTGACCCATGTCGACGGCACCGTGAACCCGGCCAATGACATCGACACCGTCACCACTGAACTGGTGCTGGCAGATCTGCAAACGATTGAGAAGGCGCTGCCCCGGGTGGAGAAGGACTCGCGCATCCGCAAGGAGCTCAAGCCGAAGCTTGAGTCGATGATCCAGGCTCAGGAAGTCCTCAACTCGGGACGCACCATTTTCTCCGCAGGTCTGGACACCGAACACCTTCGCGAACTGATGTTGCTGACCGCCAAGCCCTTCATCTATGTCTTCAACTGCGACCAGGACGAGCTGGCCGACGAAGACCTCAAGCAGAAGATGCGAGACGTGGTTGCCCCCGCCGAGGCGATCTTCCTGGATGCCAAGTTCGAGTCCGAGCTCACCGAGATGGAGGAGGACGAGGCTCGCGAATTCCTGGCCGAGTCCGGCGTCGAGGAGCCCGGTCTGGACGTGCTGGCCCGCGTCGGCTACGACACCCTGGGCCTGCAGAGCTACCTGACCGCCGGCCCCAAGGAGTGCCGCGCCTGGACCATCAAGAAGGGCGCCACCGCGCCCGAGGCCGCCGGCGTGATCCACACCGACTTCCAGAAGGGCTTCATCAAGGCCGAAGTCATCAGCTACGAGGACCTCGTCGGGCTCGGCTCGGTGAAGGCCGCCCGCGAGGCCGGCAAGGCCCGCCTGGAGGGCAAGGACTACGTCATGCAGGACGGCGACGTGGTGGAGTTCCGCTTCAACGTGTAGCGGGAGCTCCGGGCAGTTTGCGTTCAGACCACCCGCGGGTAGTCGATCGTCAGCAGAGTGTCGTCGCGAACGTCGCGCAGCACGCTCTCGCTGAGTTCTCCGATGCCGATGCCTCGAGCTCGGGAGGGCACCACATCGTCGTCCTCGGGGCTCCAGGCTCGGAGCACAGCGACACGCGATACGTTCGCGACGTGGTCCGGCATGTCACGCAACCACCCGAGCCACGCGTCGGCTTCGATCTCACCGTGGACCGGCGCGTCGTTGCGACGCCCGATGAGACTGTCGCAGTCACACATCCGGCTGGTCAGAGTGAACACCACGGACGAGCCTCGGACTCGAGGGGAGGCTATGCGCATGGTGGTCTGCACGGGCGGCATGCCCAGCCTGTCCTCAGTGAATCGCTGGAACTCCGAAGTGAAGGCTGCGGCGTTGATCGCCCACAGATTGGTGGCGCACATGCTCCCCCCATCTTATGCTCTCGATACGCGACGGAGAGGCCTATCCGTGACGTAATGCGGTGGAGTTCAGGTTCAATGTGTAGTTCCGGTTTGGCGTGATGGCTTGAGCCGGGGCCTGAATTGCGGTTGCGACCGTTTCTCGGCGGGTGGGATGCTGCTGGGATGACGACACCGACTGGCTGGGCGAACGACGATGTGGTGATTGCCAAAGCGATGGAGCTTGCGGCGACGCTGGGTGATGACCAGAATCACACGGTCGCTGCGGCTGCGATGGATCTGAACGGCAACATCTACGCCGGGGTGAATAACTATCACTTCAATGGGGGTCCGTGCGCTGAACTCGTCGTTCTTGGCATAGCGGCCAGCGCTCACGCGGGGCGGTTGGCGACCATGGTTGCTGTGGGCGATGGCGGACGTGGCGTCATTTCGCCGTGCGGGCGCTGTCGTCAGGTGATGCTGGATCAGCACCCTGACATCTGTGTGCTGGTGCCCAACGATGACCAAGTCCGTTCTATTTCCGTGCGTGAGTTGCTGCCATATTCCTATGCACAGCCGGACGAAGACCCGGACCGTTTCGTACGATTCAGCCGCCGTTATCTCGACGATGTGCTTGCTGGCCGCAAGACGAGGACTATTCGTTACCGGGATCCGGTGCCCTTGGGGCTGACTACCTTTGTCTTTGAGGACGGGGAGCATCTCGGCTTCGTGACAATGTCTGGTGTCGTCGACGACGTGCGTCCCATTCGGATGTCGGATTTGGATTCCGATTACCAGGAGGGCCTCCGCGGCCACTACCCGGATATGCCTGCGGATCCGCAACTCACCGAGGTGCGCTTTCACATCTGATCACGTGTGATCGGTGAGCAAACCACGCCGAAGTCGGCGAATCCGTGCCTACGGGCGTGCGCCCTAGAGGTTTGGTACGTGCGTGAACTAGGGGAGCTCAAGGTTGCGCCGGTTGCGCCGAAGAAAGCATGATGCTGGCCGGTGCAATCTGGTCCGGGATCCCGACTGCCACGAGTGACATTTAGGTTGTTGTCATGGCCATGACGTGGGAGCAGAAGTGCCAGCTCAAGTCCGAAGAGCCGGTTTAATGTGTAGTGGAGGTCTTGTCGACGATCTGCTGCGGAAAGTGATCACTGTGTTCGGGACCAGATGATTTGTACCGCGGTGGTGAGAATTGATCCATAGTTCATGATATTGATCTGGTGGTCGCCCACGGGCATCATCCCGCTGCCAGTCCGTTCGACAAGTGCATCAGAGAGAGCCTCAGACTGAGTGCGCTCGAGTTGTGCAAGGTGGAGTTGTCGGCACTGTGCCGAATGATCATCTTCACGGCGGGGTGGAGGGTGCGTATTCGATTTTTGGGAGAAACGGCTGGCTGGCAGTCGATGGCGCGGAGATTCCGATCACTGCGGGGCACTTTATTGCGATCACCCGGGAATTCACGCGGTTCGTCGAGGCTGGAAGCGACGACGGTGGTCGCGTTGTCGTGCGTGCCTGATCGATGGCCTATCCCTAAGATGATTCTGCTATGGACGTGGTGAGCTTTCGATTCGCCGCCTAACCTCTGAAAATGGCGAGCCACACAACAAAGTTCCTGGGCGTCATATCAGTTGTATATCCTTGAGAATATGCCTTGGAGTTCCTGCACCACATCGTCAGCATCTTCGGCATGGAGCTCACGCAGAGCTTCAAGATTGGTGGTGCTCTCGCAGAACTCGATTGCCGTTGCGACCTTGTCTCTGCCCGCGTTCGTCCGGCAGTAGGTCTCGAGGTCGCCCCGGCGCAGAACGTATACATTCTCGTCGGCGAGAGACGAGATCACGGCATCGCGCGCAGAGGAGATCTCCTCCGAGGACGGATTTGCGAGTTCGTTCAGCTTGGCATCGCCATTGCCGGCGTCGAAGAGCTCGCTCAGCGTCTCATCCAGGAGGCGGGCGACGTTATCGCTAGGAGCGTCGCGCCAATCAGACAGGTGGGACTGCGCGGCAGACCACAGCTCGCTGGCATTTCGGCGGCCGGTGATGCTCCGCACTGTCTTGCTATTAGGTTCGCTAGGATCAGAGATCATTTCGCCGATCAGTCCCATCAGCCTCGAGTGCGCAGCTCGGGTCTCCCCGTCTCGGGTCAGTTGCTCAAAGCCGCGCACGAGGGCGTCCAAGTCGGTGATGACATGGATCGGGATCTTGAAGCTGGAGAAGAACTCCCTGTAGCGCTTGATGTTCCCCTTGCCGTCGATTTTGACGAACATGATGTTCTTGTCGATGTCGTCCCAGTCCTGATTGATCAGTCGCGCCAGATGTGGATAGGTGAAGGTGTCGCTGTCACCTTCGACCAGGACGACGCTCTGCGCGAAGAATGCGGCTTCGTTGTTCTCGTGTTGCACGATCTGGTAGGCGTCCCGATGGCCGATCGTGAGGTCAACGGGGTGCGCTGATACCCCATCATCGGTCTTCTGGAGCCGGGCGAAGCCCTCCGTCCCTGGGCGGAAGAACCCTGGGGAATGGGTAGTGGCCAGCACCTGGTGTTCGCTCGAGAAGGTGCCCAGGGCCGCCATAAGCTGGCGCTGAGCACGGGGGTGCAGGTAGAGCTCCGGCTCTTCGAAGAGCAGGACATAAGAGGGGCGCGGGGACTCTGATCGCGTATCATCGCTCAGGCCGGTGCTCCGAATGCTTGCGTACGCTCGGAGCAGGGCGAATAGGACAGTCCGTTTGAGGCCATCGCCCTTGCTGGAAATGGAGCCCTCGTGCCCGTCGTCGACGCGCAGCTCGGCACCGGATAGCAGCATGGATAGCGTCGGTGCGGGCACGTCCATGCGGAGTGAGACGCCGGGAAAGCTCGCGCGGACGAACCCTTCGATCGTCGATTCAATGCGCTGGACGGCCTCAAGTCGGGCGTCGACTTCCAAACCGTCGTCATTCAGAGAACGGTTGAGTTTCTGATACACGGAGCGGAACTGATCGTTGATGTCGCTGAACTGGTCCGCTACTTCGTCGAAGAGCAGTTCGAGGAGCTTGCTGAAGGCCGAAGTCCCGGTAGATTTCGCTTCCACGGAAGCATCCTTCACAGCTTCGATGTAGATCACGGACGGGAGGAGTGGCTTGACGGACTGTGCGATGCCCGTGGGGTATGCGGTGGGTGTCTCTTCCAGTTCCTCGGGCGGCAGCTGCTCGACCAGTTTAGCCCACGCGTCCTTGACGTGCTGCTGAGTCGGGGCTGCGGGTAGTGCGTCTTCCATCGGGGGCAGTAATTCGACGACCGCTTGACGGAGCTGAGCGCCCTTCTTTCCCTTGATGGTCGAAGCCAGTGATTCTTGGCTCCATGACGGGTCGCTCGGGCCAAGCTTCAAGTACCTAGATTCGGATTTCCCGTCGATTTCCTGCGCGCGAACGATCGTGAGCACGCCGCCCCTGAGCATTTCGCGCACCCGGTCTCGATGCGTCTCGTTCACCCTTCGAAGATCTTCCTCGTCGATCCCCTCGATGCTTAGTTCCACGCTCGCCGGAAGTTCAGGGTTCCGGAAATCCTCAGCGCTGAGCTTCTTGTCTTCGAGGACGTACTGGATCGCATGGAGCACGGACGACTTCCCTGCGTTATTCTCGCCAATGAGGCACCCGAGCTGGGGCAAGGGGAGCTCAGTGTCGCTGTGGGCGCGGAAATTCTTGATCCTGACATGGGTGAGGCGCACGGGAAGCTCCTAGTTTCGGGTCTGCTGGCGGCCTCGAAAAGATGTGCGTCCGGCTCGCGCCTTCAGCTGTATCATCGATGCCAGCGAGAAATCCAGCCTACCAAGCGAGGGGAGCGTCGATCAGGGACCGACGCCGCGCATGCCTTTCGGCCGGCGGGGGCGAACAGCTGGCCGACGCGGCGATGAAGCGGGCATGTTCCGTCCCCGTCACTGCTCGTATCCTCGGTATGACCAGATGGTCACCGGCTACGGAACGCGGTCGAGTTCAGGTTTAACGGCTGACGTTATTGACGCATCGCGTCATGTCTGGCACTGTTGAGTGGTGATCAGATCCTTCGGCGACCGCGACACGGAGCTCGTATGGCTGCGTGAGCGGGTGCCGAGGATCGATCCGAGGATCCATAGGACGGCGAACCGAAAGCTGCATCAGTTGGACGCTGCCGTGTCTCTCGCCTCGCTTCGGGTCCCTCCGGGGAATCGCCTCGAAGCGTTGAAGGGTGACCGCAAGGGTCAGCACAGCATCCGGATCGACGATCAGTGGCGGATCTGCTTCGTGTGGACCGAGGCTGGCCCGGAGAACGTGATCATCGAGGACTACCACTGAGGTGCACCATGACTGAGAAGCTCTACGCGCCGATCCATCCGGGCGAGGTCCTGATGGAGGACTTCATCGAGGGGTTCGGCATCACACAGCACAAGCTCGCCGTGTCCATCGGCGTCCCCCCACGGCGGATCAACGAGATCGTGCACGGCAAGCGGGCCATCACGGCCGACACGGCGCTCCGGCTGGGGCGGTACTTCGGGGTGGAGCCGCAGTTCTGGCTCAACCTGCAGTCGCGCTACGAGTTGGAGCTGGCGGAGGAGCGTGTGGCCGAGCAGGTGGCGGAGATCAAGCCGTTGCAGGTCGCGTGAACTCTCGTAGACGACTGGCTGTCGGGGCGGGCCTGGTGATGGCGGGGGTGGCGGGTGTCGAGGTCTTCGCTCGGGTCAGGACTCCGAAACTGTGCAGCCCGTCATCTGGGAATTCCTGGCTGATCCGCGAAGCCGAGGAGATTCTTAGGTGTTCGCACGGTCCTCGAGAACGGGCCAGTATTGCGGTGATCGACAAGGGCGTGGTCCGTGAAGCGCATTTTGGTGCTGATCGGCACACGCAGTATGAGATCGGTTCGATCACCAAGACGATGACGGCTTCGGTCTTCGCCGACATGGTCGAGCGCGGTGACATCAGCCGACGAGCCCAGTTGGGGGCCTTCCTTGAACTGGAGGGAAGCGAGGCGGCTGGCATCAAGCTTGAAGAGCTTGCCATGCACACAAGTGGGTTGCCTGGCATGGCAAGGACGTGCCGCAACATCTCTGGTCTTGTGCTCTGGCCCCTGCTCGTGCATGACCCCAGCGCGTCTGTGACTCTCGAGCGTCTGATCGCGGACGCGCGACGGTCGAATGTGGGGCTGAAGGAGTATGCCTACTCCAATCTCGGGTACTCCTTGCTCGGCTAGGCGCTGGCTTGCCAAGCCCGGACGAGTTTCCCGCGGCTGCTCGAGGAACGGTTGTTCGCGCCATTGGGTATGGTCGACACCTTCGTTCCATCAGATCCAAAATTGCTTCCAGCCGATGCGTCGCGCGGCTACTCGGTCATGTGGGGGAGGCGGTCTGCGCCTTGGACCTTGGGTGCTGAAGCGCCCAGTGGAAGTGTTCGATCGACTCTCGCTGACATGACCCGATACCTCCAGGCGCTGCTGGACGGCACTGCGCCTGGTGCGAGTGCGATGGAACCGGCCGCTGTCGTCGACGGCGGTCTTCGCATCGGCTACGGCTGGCATATCGACCAGGACTCACTGGTGTGGCACAACGGCATGACTGGTGGCTTCAGCAGCTGGATGAGTCTTTGCCCCAGCCGTGCGCGGGGCGTGGTCGTGCTCAGCAACACCATGAACTCGGTGGATGACCTGGGGCGGGCTCTGGCTGGCGCGTCCTTGGGCGTATCGGGCATGAGCTAGGGGCACATGATCGCATCATGGCCCTTTCCATCGGAACGCGGTGGAGTTCCGCTTCTCGAACTGAACATTTGGGAGCGCCCCTTGGTGCCGGGTGGGGGCCTCAGCTGTTGTGCAGAGTTGCGGTGATTGTTCCATCGCCGAGTGCTCGGCGCAGGCGGTCGGCGTCCAGGTTGATCCGGCCGATCCGGGTGAAGCGCCAGGTATTGGTGCCGTAGTAGATGGCGAGCTTGTCGCCCTGGTAGAGGATGACGTCGCCCGGTTGAGTGGCGATCTGCTCGTCGTTGGTGGGCAGGCGCTGGGGGAGCGTGCCGACCTTCTCGAACCCGCCGTAGTCCTCCATCGTGAGCTCGAGGCCGCCTTCCCCGGCGAGGTCTGTCAGCGCGCGCGCCGACGAGTTGTCGGTGAGCCGGAGTTCGAGGTCGTGCCCGTTGACGGTGACGATCATGGTGGATTCCTCCTCGGCGTCGGTGGGTGTGCCCGGCGCTGATGGCGACGGGGCGGCTGTCGAGCTGTGTCCGCTGGCGGGGTGTGTGTCCGGTGGGGTTGTGCCGGTGCAGGCGACGACGTGTGACCCGGCGATCAGAGCGACCGCGATGCGGGTCGAGCGCCGGAGGAGGTGCTTGGCGGCGAGGGTCATGGTGTGATGTCGCGTATGTGGCGCGCGGGGACGCCGACCGCGACGGTGTTGGGCGGGACGTCCTTGGTGACGACCGATCCCGCGCCGATGACAGCGCCGTCGCCGATGGTGACGTCGGGCAGGATGGTCACGTTCGCTCCCAGCCAGACCCCGCGCCCGATACGCACGGGGGCAGGGTGCATGTCGGCGCGGCGTGCCGGGTCGAGGTCATGGTTCAGCGTGGTGATGACGGCGTTGTGCCCGATGAGCGCGTCGTCGCCGATGTCGATCCCGCCCTGGTCCTGGAAGCGGCAGCCGCTGTTGAGGAACACCCGCTCTCCGAAGCGGATGTTGCGGCCGAAGTCGGTGGTCAAGGGCGGGAACATGCGGAACGAGTCGGGGACCTGTCGCCCAGTGAGGGCGCTCATCAGCTCCACCACTTCCTCGGGGTCGTGGAAGGTGCCGTTGATTTCGGCAGTCAGGCGCAGGGCCTCTTGGCTGGCGGCGTGCATGGCCTGATGGTGCGGTGACTCTGCGCGGATCGTCTCGCCGGCGTCGAGGGCGGCCAGCAGCGCGTCCAGACCGTCGATGACGGCGGACGTCCACCGGTGGCTCTGGGGCTGGTGGGTGTCGTCAGTCATGCTGTGCCTCCAGGTGGGTGGTGAAGAACTGCTCGATCTGGTCGAAGGGGATGGCGTGGGAGTCGCCGCCGTCGTAGAGGTCGACGTGGCTCGCACCTGGAACGATCACCAGCTCCTTGTTCCCGCCCTTCAGGAGCGCGAAAGCGTCCTCGCCCATGTAGCGGGAGTGCGCCTTCTCGCCGTGCAGCACCATGACCGCATTCTCGATCTCGTCGGCGAACTGCAGCAGGTTCGTATTCATCCACGACAGGTTCGATGTGGTGTTCCAGCCGTCGGTGGAGTTGCCGGACCGCTCGTGGAAGCCGCGCTCGGTCTTGTAGTACGCGTGGTAGTCGACGAGGAACTGCGGGGCGTCGGCAGGCAGCTCGTCCGGGACGCCCCCGGCGCGCTGGGAGTCGCCGGCGGCATAGTCGGCCGTTCGCTGCGCGGCGAGCGTACGCCGGGCCGCCATCCGCTGCTCGGCGGAATCCTCGGAGTCGAAGTACCCCTTCGTTGCCACCCTGGTCATCACATATGACGTGGACGCGAGGGTGGCCTTGATCCGCGGGTCGAGGGCGGCAGCATTCAGGGCGATGCCGCCCCAGCCGCAGATTCCGATGATGCCGATGGCCTCAGCCTCGACGTCGTCACGGGTCGCGAGGAAGTCGACGGCCGCGGAGAAGTCGTCGGTGTTGATGTCGGGGGAGGCGACGCGGCGGGGCGTGCCGCCGCTCTCGCCGGTGTAGGAGGGGTCGAAGGCGATGGCGAGGAATCCGCGCTCGGCCATCGTCTGGGCGTAGAGGCCGGAGGCCTGCTCCTTCACCGCGCCGAAGGGGCCCGAGACGGCCAGGGCCGGCAGGCGTCGTGCGGCGTCCTTCGGGCGGTAGGCGTCTGCAGCCAGCTCGATGCCGAAGCGGTTGTGGAAGGTCACCTTCTCGTGCTCGACCTGGTCGCTGAGGGGAAAGGTCTTGTCCCAAGCAGCGGTCAGCTCAAGGGTGGTGGCGGTCATGGTGGCTCCTCTTAGGATCGGAATGCCGTACAGTGACCACTGTAGAAGTTGAAGTGAACTTGAAGTCAAAAGGGGCGCTGGATGGGACTTGCGATCGGTGAGGTGGCCAAGCGGCTCGGGGTGCCGACGTCGACGCTGCGCTACTACGAGGCGGAGGGGCTGTTGCCCGCGGTGGGGCGCACCTCGGGTGGTCGTCGCCAGTACTCGCAGCAGGATCTGGAAGCGTGCCGGGTGATCGAGTGCCTCAAGCGATCCGGTCTGAGCATCCGGCAGATCAAGGACTTCATGGACATGGTGGCCCAGGGCGACGCAACGCTGGAAGGACGGCGTGACCTCTTCCAGGCCCGCAAGGAGAGCGTGGAGCAGGAGATCCGGGAGCTCCAGCGTGTGCTCGGCGTGCTGGAGTTCAAGACCTGGTACTACGAACAGGCGGCAGGGGCGGGGACGGAGGCCGCGGTCCGATCGCTGCCCGTGGAACAGGTTCCCGAGCGGCATCGCCCCGCCCAGGCCTATCTGGCCGGCACTTCCGGGGACGTGCCTCGCTGATGCCTGCTGGATGATCAGGAGTCGACCCTGGAGCGCAGGACGTTCGGTACGTGCCTGAACTCGGTGGAGTTTCGCTTCAACGTCTGACCGCCTGCATCGCGTGTCGGTTTTCCACCCAGTTCCGGGGGGAAACCGACACACTTCACAGCACCGGCCGCTGATCGTGGCGGGCCCTCCGTGCACCGGGGGCCACCATGGAAGAATCCACGGGTGCAGCAGACCGAGTCCTGGCAGGCAGAAGCGCAGGTCCGTGCGTGGCAGCGACGGGCCGTCGTCGTGCTCTTCATCGCGCAGGCCATGGGAGGGCTGGCGGTCGGCGCCGGCTCCAGCATGAACTCGCTCGTGGCCTACGAGGTCACCAGGGATGAGTCGCTCAGCGGCATCGTGCGCATCGCCAATGCCATCGGTGCCGCCATCGTCGCAGGTCCGCTGGCGTGGCTCGCAGTTCAGCGTGGACGACGCGGGGCACTGGCCTCCGGCTGGCTGCTGGCCATGGTGGGTGGACTCATCACGATCGCGTCCCTCTCGCGGCACAACCTGCCCCTGCTGGTGGTTGGATCGCTGCTGTTCAGCGCTGGTGGGGCAGCCAACCTCCAGATGCGGTTCGCGGCCACCGATATGGAGGAGCCGACGCGTACGGGGCGCACGCTCTCGCTGATCGTGTGGGCGTCCACCATCGGCGCCGTGACCGCGCCGCTGCTGGCGACGCCCCTGGCCAGCCTTGCCCAGGGCCTCGGCTTGCCCGACCTGGCCGGTGTCTACCTGTTCACCACCGTCGGGTTGGTCGCCACCCTGGTCTTCCTGCTCTGCTTCCTGCGCCCCGACCCGATGCGCGTCGCACAGACCCACGGCGAGTCACCGCGGGCAGGAAAGGCCAGGGCAGGTGGGGCCGAGGTCTGGCGACAGCTGTGGGCGATCCCGCTGGCCCGGCTGGCCGTCGTGGCGGCACCGCTGAACCAGGCGGTCATGGTGGCCGTGATGGTGCTCACCCCGGTCCACATGCACCAGAACGGCCATGGCCTGGGTGCCGTCAGCCTCACCCTGAGCCTCCACATCGCGGGCATGTTCGCCTTCTCGCCCGTGGTGGGCTGGCTCTCGGACCGACGGCTGGGCACCGTGGGCTGCATCCTCGTGGGGGTGGCGATCCATGTGGTGGCCCTGGCCTGCTGCGCGCTGGCTGGCCAGACCATGGCGGTGCTCAACCTGGGCCTCTTCCTGCTCGGGTTGGGCTGGAGCTTCGCGTCGGTCTCGTCCTCGGCGCTGCTGGTGGCCTCTGCTCCCGTCGAGATCCGGGCGAAGGGGCAGGGCACCCTGGATGCCCTGGTGAACCTGGGCGCGGCGGTGGCTGCGGGCGTGGCGGGGCCGGTGATGATGGCCGCGCAATATCAGGGGCTGGCCTTGATCTCCGGGGCATGTCTCGTGCCCATCGTGTGGATGGCCGTGCGGGCGCTGCGCACCGCGTGAAGGGGTGGTCGGACTTCAGGCTGGCGTCCGTGTCCGCGGGTCGCTGCCTGTGTCGGCTCGCGGCTTGAAAGGATGCAGCATGAGCGATCTGTTTGATGAGCGCATGGGTGATTCCGCCCCGGTGCCGATCGAGGAGCTGACGGCCATGAGCTTCGAGACCGTCGAGGATGCGCGGCTGTGGGTTGCGGTGCAGGAGTACCGGATGGCCAAGGACATGTACGAGGCGCACCAGCAGTCACAGCAGCAGGATTGATGCCCGTGCTGGGCCGACTCGCCAGAGGGTGATGATCGCCCCTGGCGAGCCGGTCTGACGAGCCGGTCTGGCGATCAGCCGTTCGTCGAGCCGGGGCCACCCGGGCCACCCGACGGGGGCTGGCCCACTCCGGGGGCGCCACCGGCACCTTCCGTCATGCCACCCACCGAGGCGGCCTCGGGTTCGGTGGTGGGGTCGATCGGCACGTCGATGGTCACCGTGAAGCCCTTGTCCACGGAGCCCTGGATGGTGGGCAGCTGCTGCTCGTAGCCATCGGAGAAGACATTGTCCGTGGCCAGGGTGACCTGGCCAAGGTTCTGGGCCGAGCCGGCGTAGGCGTCCAGCGCATAGGCCGCGCTCGCCTGCTTCTCGGGGATCGCGATCTGGGAGGTGAGGATCGCGTTCGTCGCGTCCGTGATGTCCTTGATGCTGCTGAAGACCTCGAAGTGCACGTGCGGCCAGCGGCCGGTGTAGCAGCCGGGGATGATCGAGGTGAACGTGACGGTGCCGTCATCGCCGGTCACCTGGACACCACGCAGCCAGGTCTCGCCGGTGACGCCGTCGGAGTACATGGAGTACTGCCCCTGGGCATCGCAGTGCCAGGCGTAGACGGCGGCGCCCACCATGGGGGCATTGCCATTGGACATGTCGAGGACGCGCATGGTCAGGGTCATGAGCACGCCCTCGACGGCCTTGTCCGAGCCGATGCTCGTGGTCAGGTCGGAGCGCTCGATGCCGGACTCCTCGAGGACATCCGGGCCATTGGAGCCGTCGCCCGGGTAGGGGCCGGCGGTCTCGGTCGGCATCTCGGTGGCAGCCTCGCTCGACGAGCTGGAGCTGGCCGAGGCCGACGACTGGGACGTGCTGCTGGGCGAGCTGGATGCCGCAGAGCTGGTGGAGGAGGCGCTGGAGCTGGCCTTCTCCGAGACGCCACAGGCGGCCAGTGTCAGGGCACTGACCCCAGCGCCGAGGAAGCCAAGGGTCCGGCGACGGCTCATGATCGTCCCGAGGTCGAAGCTGGCGCCCTGGTCCTCCACGTCCTCGGTGGGGCGGCGCAGGGGGCGGCCCTCGAATTCAGGCACCGGGGCATTCGGGTCCCGAGGGCTGGCCCCGCCCTCGGTGGCCGAGGGGAAGGGGCGCTGGGGGTTGGCGTGCGGCGAAGGGCTCATCTGGGTCTCTTCCTGTGGATGTGGTCCGAGGGGAGTGTGGTTCGGGCCTGGTGGGTTCCGGACCGTCCCCTGGACGCTATTCACCCCGTCTGTGTGATTCGTTTGAACCACCTGTGAGCACGGGAAGTCCGCGGCCCGTTGGTCGAGGCTGGGGCCGGGCGTAGGTTGTTCGCAAGCGCGGGGCAGGTGCCCGGGGGGGTGTCCCTATGTTGCTCGTCAAGCGGCGAGGGGTATGGGTGAGGGTTCTGGCGTCGGGGCGGGTGCTCGGTAGGGCTCCCGGTTCTTGAGCATGGCGAA
>NZ_JBQKKT010000033.1:0-23613 GCF_052116585.1 Luteococcus sp. Sow4_B9
CAGAGCGATGCTCGCCGACCGGGCGACCTGGACCCATCAAATCACTCAGCTCGCTCCGGCGGCTTGACATAGAAGCATCAACGGGCTGCTGCGCCAGTACTTCCCCAAGGGCACCGACCTGTCCGTCCACAGTTCTGAAGACCTCGAGCTGGTTGCCCAGCGCCTCAACGGCCGACCACGCAAGACGCTCGACTGGGCGAACCCAGCCGAGCGTCTGCGTGATCTAATACCCACCTAGACCAACAGGTGTTGCGAGGACCACAAGAATCCGCCCACCGCGCGGGAGGGGCTTCGTGCGTTTCCGGTTGAATGTGACCCTTTTTCTAGCAACAATAGAACTATGTTGTGGACCGTGGACCCGGCGTCGCCGACGCCGCTGTTCGAGCAGCTCGCCACCCAGGTGCGGCGCAGCATCGTCGACCGCACTCTGGTGCGGGGAGAGAAGCTGCCTTCCGCCAAGGAACTGGCCGCCTCGCTGGAGATCAACCTGCACACCGTGCTGCGTGCCTACCAGACCCTGCGCGACGAGGGGCTGATCGAGCTGCGGCGCGGCAGGGGAGCGGTGGTGATCGCCGACGATCCCGGCCTGGTCAACCTCCACCTGATGGCCGACGAGCTGCTGGCCGAGGCGGGGCGGCTGGGGCTGGCGCACGAGCACGTCGTCGAGCTGCTGGAAGGTCGACGAGCATGAACGGCACCGCCAACACCGTGGAATTCGTCGACCATCCTCCGGCCCGGGTCTACTGGCTGCCGGCTCTGGTGACTCTGGCCTGCGCCGTCGGCGGGGCTGCGCTGGTGCTCAGTGTCCGCGAGCAGCTGCCGGACCCGGTGGCCACCCACTGGGGAGCCGACGGCAGACCCGACGGTTTCACCCCGCTCAACCAGGTGGTGGGGCAGCATCTGGCGATCACGCTGGGCCTGACGTTGCCCATGCTCGGCCTGGGTGCCGCGCTCAAGCAGGCCCGCAGCATGGCGCCGGTGACCGCCGGCATGGCCGCCTTCCTGGCATGTGTGTTCTTCGGCGGTACGTGGATGCAGCGGGGTCTGACGACCGAGCAGGTCGGCGACGAGTGGTGGAGCGCTGCTGTGGGAGCCGCGGCGGCGCTGGTCGTGGGTGGCCTGGTCTGGTTGGGCACTCGTGCGCCCAATGTCGTGGTCCCGGCCTCCACGGTGCTGCCTGTCGGTGTGCCCACCGTCATCGGGCCCAGCAATGGCCGCTTCGCCTGGACCGGCCCTCTCGTGCGGGGCAAGGCCGTCTACTGGTTCTTCGGGTTGGCCTGCCTGCCGCTCATTGCCATGGTGGTGCTCTTTGCGGCCCTGGGCAATGTCGGCGGAGCGATCGCCATGGCGGCCACCCTGCTGGTGGTCGTGGTGCCCTTCCAGATGATGTTCGCCCGGATCACCATCGACTCCCGCGGCCTGCGTACGGTCGGCCCGATCCGCTGGGTCAACATTCCGCTGGAGACCATCGTCTACGCCGAGGTGGGCAGGACCGTCAGCCCGATGGGTGACTTCGGTGGCTACGGGCTGCGCGGCGCCCTCTTCGACGGCGGCAGGGGCCTGGTCACCGCCCAGGCACCTACCCTGCTGGTCCACCAGGCAGGAAAGCCGCCGATGTACATCACCGTCGCGGATCCCGAGACCGCGGCGGCCACCCTGAACACCCTGCTGCAACGGCAGCGGACAGGCCACTGAGCCATTGGTTGGGCTCCTAGACTGGCAGGCGTGCCTGAGGTCATGGAATCCAACATCACCGACACCGCCCTCATCTTCGAGGGCGGTGGCATGCGCGCCGCCTACACCTGCGCCGTCGTCCAGGAGCTGCTGGCCCAGGAGCTCTACTTCGACTTCGTGGCCGGGATCTCCGCAGGGTCCTCCAACAGCTTGAACTATGTGCTGCGCGATGCCCCACGCGCTGAGCAGAGTTTCGTCGACATCGTGCTCGAGCCCGAATTCGGCAGCTGGCGCACCTGGGTTCGCGGCAAGGGCCTGTTCAACTCCGAGTTCATCTACGAGCGCACGGGCGCTCCCGACCAACCACTGCCGATGGACTGGGACTTCTTCAAGGCCAATCCGATCACGTTGAACGTCGGTGGATTCAACGCACGCACAGGGGAGCATGTCTACTGGACCAAGGACGACATGCCGGACATGCTCGCCCTGGCCAAGCGGATCCGGGCCTCGTCCACGATGCCCGGCCTGATGCCCATCGTCCAGATCGAGGGGGAACCGTGGTGCGATGGTGCGCTCGGCCCCAGCGGTGGGATCGCACTCGATGCAGCGAAGGCCGCGGGTTACGAGAAGTTCTTCGTCGTCCTGACCCGAGGAGCGGGATATCGCAAGGCTCCCGCCCGCCTGCCCAGGGCCTATGACCTGGTCTTTCGCCGCTATCCGCAGATCGCCCGTGCGCTGCTGCAGCGCGCCGAGAACTACAACCGGACGCTGGACGAGCTGGCCGAGCTGGAGGCCCAGGGCCGCGCCTATGTCTTCCGCCCCACGCACATGAAGATTGACAACCAGGAACGCCAGATCGCACGGCTTCGGGAGGCACACGATCTCGGAGCAGCTCAGGCGAAAGCAGAAGTGCCGCAGTGGAGGGGCTTCCTGGGCAGGTCATGAACCTGCGCGTCGCGTCCCGGGGTGCTGCCGAGCCAGGCGACCAGCCACGTTCAGCGGCGAGCCGCGACCAAGACGCTGAGGTCGGCCGCCAGATGCGTCTCGGTCGAGGTGAATCGGTCGTCGGTGAGCCAAGCGTGCAGCAGGGGATCGCTGAGCGTCTCGTGCAGTTCTTGGGTGGACCACTGTCCGCTCGGCTCGAAGTCGTCGATGACCACCAGGCCGCCCGGCTCGACAAGGCTCCAGGCCAGGTCCCTGTCGACCATGCTTGCGGTGGCGCGGTTCATGTACAGCAGGGAGAACGGGGAGCGCGAGCGAAGGCTCTCGCATCCACCGTCGAGCACCTCCACGTCGCACCCGGCGAAGGTCTTGCGTGCACGTTCGGCGGTCGGCAGGTCTCGCTCCACGCAGACGACGTGAGTACCCTCGGGCGCGCCGCTGCGCAGCCAGGCGACGCCCACGCCGCTTCCCGTGGCTGCTTCGGCCACCACGCCATGCCGGCTGGCGGCCAGCACCGCCAGCAGGCGCCCGGTCTCGTTGCGGGTGGTCTCCAGGAAGCCGGTTCGCAGGCATTGTTGCAATGCTTGGCTGACCAGCGCAGGAACCACCTCGGATGTGCTCACCCGGGTGATTCTGACAGCTGCTCCCCACCGTGGGGCCCGCAGTCAGCTCGTGAGACTGCCGTCGGTCCACCAGGACCTGAGAAGGCCTGATGGCAGGGCTGGGGTTCTCTTCCGTCGTCATCGTAAGGTGTCTCCCGTGACCGAACCACCCTGGAAGCGCCCAGCAGTCCGACTGACCCCACGGGGTCGGCGTGTCGCCTCCATCGCCGTTCTGGTCATTGCCGCGGCGGTGGCGCTCGCACTGATCGGTTCACTGCTGCGTGGGTGCGGCTCGACGGGATCGGATGGGCAGGACAGTGCAGCCCCTGGTCCCGAGCCGAGCCAGAGCCCCACGGCCACCCCCACGGCACGAACCACCCCCACACCCAGCCGCGTCACGACGCCCAGCCCCCGACCGGGCCCAAGTGCTGACGCCGATGGTCTGGTGCGCACCGGTCTCAAGGGCAAGGGAACCTGGCAGGTGGCACCGCTGGTGGCTCCGCCGAGGAAGCAGACGGCCCGCGTCCATCGCTATGTGGTCAAGGTGGAGGACGGGACCGGCCTGGACGTCACCACCACGGCCAAGCAGGTCGCAGCCGTCCTCAACGACCCGCGGGGTTGGTCCGGCCGCGAGGGGCACTCCTTCGAACTGGTCAAGGATCCGGCCAAGGCCAACTTCGCGATCCTGCTTGCCTCACCGGGCACCGTCCAGAAGATGTGCCCCCTGGACGTCAGGATGACCTGGAGCTGTCAGGCGGGCACGAATGTCCTCCTGAACAGCGATCGCTGGCTGTACATGACGCCCACCTACTCGGATCTCACTGCCTACCGCGCCTATCTGGTGAACCACGAGGTGGGGCACTTCATCGGCAAGGGCCATGTGGGTTGTCCTGCCCCCGGCCGCAATGCGCCGGTGATGATGCAGCAGAGCAAGCGGATCGACGGGTGCAAGCCGAACCCCTGGCCCTCTGGGGATGGGAAGTAGGCCTGCTGCCGGCCGCCAGCCACATTGGGCGGACAAGGGTCCAGCCAGAGGCGTGTCCACGGTCTGGGCAGCAGTGCCCAGGTCGTGGCACTATGGATGCCAACGTGTTCCGGGGTCGGTGCAAGTCCGAACCGGCGGTGACAGTCCGCGACCCGTCCGCATCCAGCTGACGGTTGACCTGGTGGAATTCCAGGACCGACGGTGAAAGTCCGGATGGGAGGAAACACGTCGGTTCGTCCATGGACGTCCGGTCGCTCGCGCAGCGGGCGTGATTCGTCGCGGATCATGCCTCGCGTCTGATGCTTCTCGAGTGACCTACGTCGGTGACGGGCCGGTACCGCGCGGTGGTGACTGCGCGGTGATGGGTGCGTTGCGGCGCGCCCGACGCCCCGGTGCACGGCGAGGATGCCGAACCAGGGAGCGTGATGGAAGAGCCACCAGTCGAGGCCGTGCGGGATGCCATGCGGCATGCCCTTGCACTGGCCGCTCGCGGGATCGAGGCCGATCCCAACCCCCGCGTGGGCTGCGTCCTGCTGGGCCCCCAGGGCGAGGTTGTCGCGGAGGGTTGGCACCAGGGGGCCGGAACGCCCCACGCGGAGGCGTTGGCCCTGGCGGTTGCCGGCCACCGCGCCAACGGATGCACCGCCGTGGTCACCCTGGAGCCCTGCAATCACTCCGGCCGCACCGGGCCCTGCAGCGAGGCGCTGGTCCGGGCAGGAATCCGACGGGTCGTGTACGCGCAGGACGACCCCAATCCCGAAGCCAGCGGAGGATCCGCCCATCTCCGGGCCTCGGGCATCGATGTGCGGCGGATGGCCTCGATCGACCCCGACCTGGCTTCGCGCAGCGAGGCACTGAACCGCAGCTGGAACCATCGGGTCCGCACCGGCCTGCCCCTGGTGACCTGGAAGTTCGCCGCCAGCCTGGATGGGCGCAGCGTCGCGGCCGATGGCAGCAGCCAGTGGATCACGGGGCAGGCCATGCGCCAGGCGATGCACGAACGCCGAGGGCTGTGCGGCGCGGTCGTCGTGGGAACGGGCACGGTTCTGCAGGATGACCCACGACTCACGGCCCGTGACGCCCGCGGCGCCGAGCTCGCGCGCCAGCCCCTGCGCGTCGTGGTGGGGGAGCGCCCAGTTCCCGCCGAGGCGCGAGTTCGTGGCGCGGACGGACTCTTCCGGCAGTTCTCTGCCCGGGATCCCCGGACGGTTCTGCGAGCGCTGGCCCAGGAGGGGATCCACCACGTCTGGCTGGAGGGCGGGCCGACGCTGGCCGCCGCCTGGTGGCGTGCCGGGGTCATCGACGAGGTGATCGCCTGCATCGCCCCGGCGCTGCTCGGTGCCGGGCGACCCGCGGTGGACGACCTGGGCATCGGCACCATGGCCGAGATCGCTCGGCTCAGCATCACGGACGTGGAGCGGCACGGCCAGGACATCGCCCTGCTGCTCGCGGTCCCCGGGAGAGGCCCAGTACCCGCAGACCCGGCGCAGGCAGGCGCAGTACCCGCAGGCCCGGCGCACGCAGACAACGGCAACAGCAAGGAGAAGTGAATGTTCACAGGAATCGTCGAGGAACTCGGCAGCGTGGTCCAGGTGGATCATGGCGCTGAGTCCGCAGTCCTGCGCATCCGGGGCCCGCTGGTGGTGAGCGACGCCAGCCACGGTGCCTCGATCAGCTGCAATGGCGTCTGTCTCACCGTCGTCGAACACGATGACGAGTCCTTCACCGTGGACGTGATGGCCGAGAGCCTGCGCCGGTCGAGTCTGGGTGAACTCGCACCCGGTTCCCCGGTGAACCTTGAACGCGCCATGGCCGCGAACGGCCGCTTCGGAGGGCATGTCGTGCAGGGGCACGTGGACGGGACCGCACGAATCCTGTCCCGCACGCCGGGGGAACGCTGGGAGGTGGTCCGCTTCGAACTGCCCGCCGCACTCGCACGGCATGTGGTCGAGAAAGGGTCCATCGCGGTCGACGGCGTCTCCCTGACCGTCAGTTCGATCGGCGACGACTTCTTCGAGGTCTCGCTCATCCCCACCACGCTGGAACTGACCACGCTGGGCAGCAAGCAGGTGGGGGATCGCGTGAACCTGGAAGTGGACGTGCTGGCCAAGTACGTCGAGAAGATGTTGGCCGCCAAGGGCCAGGAGGAGGAACGGTGAACACCATCGAGGAGGCCCTGCAGGCCATGCGCGAGGGCCGGCCGGTCCTGGTGCTGGATGACGTGGACCGGGAGAACGAGGGAGACGTCATTGCCGCGGGCCAGACCCTCACCGACGAGTGGACCGCCTGGGCGATCCGGCACAGTTCCGGCTACCTGTGCGCCCCAATGCCCGAGGACTGGGCGGACCGGCTTGCCCTGCCGATGATGGTGGAGCACAGCGAGGACAGCCTGCGGACTGCCTACACCATCACGGTGGACGCGGCTCGGGGAACCACCACCGGCATCAGCGCCCATGACCGGGCCACCACCGTGCGCCTGCTGGCCGATCCTGCCGCGGTTGCGGCTGACTTCAACCGCCCTGGGCATGTGGTTCCACTCAGGGCCCGCGACGGTGGGGTGCTGACCCGACGTGGACACACCGAGGCGACCGTGGACCTGTGCCGCCTGGCAGGGCTCTCGCCCGTTGGTGTGATCGGCGAGCTGGTGCACGACGACGGCACCATGATGCGCACCGAGGCCGTGGTGGAGCTCGGGGCTCGGGAAGGCTTGCCCGTGGTGACCATTGCCGATCTGGTGGCCTGGCGGCAGGTGCATGACCGCGTCGAGGAGGTGGCCCGCACGGTGCTGCCCACCCAGGCAGGGCGGTTCGAGGCCATCGGTTTCCGTGACCTGCTCACGGGCGCGGAGCACGTCGCCATGATCAGCCCGCTGGGCATCGGCAGCTCGAACCTGGTGCGGATGCACTCCGAGTGCCTCACCGGTGACGCCCTGGCTTCCCTGCGGTGTGACTGCGGACCCCAGCTCCGCCGCGCCCAGCAGTTGCTGGGGCAGGAGCCCGGGGTTCTGGTCTACCTGCGTGGCCACGAAGGGCGCGGCGTCGGGCTGCTGAACAAGCTGAGGGCCTACCACCTGCAGGATGGTGGCGTGGACACCGTCGATGCCCAGACTGAGCTGGGGCTCCCGGTGGACGACCGGGAGTACGGGGCGGCGGCGGCCATCCTCACCGCGCTGGGGGTGGGCGGCATCACGTTGCTGAGCAACAATCCGGACAAACTGGACGCGTTGCGGCAGGCCGGGCTCGATGTCCGGGGGCTACGGTCCGGCGCCACCGGCGTCGGCGCCGACAACATCACCTATCTGGCCACCAAGCGCGACCGGATGGGTCACGCCTTTCCCGCCGAGCTGGCTGCGCAGAGCAAGACCACCATCACCACCGACCCGAATGGAGAACCCGCATGAGCGGCGCAGGAGCACCCACCATCACCGTCAGCACGCCCGACCTGAAGGTGGCGATCGTGGCGGCCAGCTGGCACACCACCGTCATGGACGGACTCATCGACGGTGCCCAGCGCGGCCTGGCCGAGGCGGGCGTGACCGATGTCACCCTGGTCCGCGTGCCGGGCACCTTCGAACTACCAGGTGCCTGCTCCGCGCTGGCCGATCGCTTCGACGCGCTGGTTGCGCTCGGCGTGGTCATCCGCGGCGGGACCCCACACTTCGACTACGTCTGCCAGGGCGCCACGATCGGGCTGACCGACGTGACCGTGCGCACCGGCAAGCCGGTCGGCTTCGGTGTCCTCACCTGCGATGACGAGCAGCAGGCGCTGGACCGCGCGGGGCTGCCGGGCTCTGCGGAGGACAAGGGGCATGAGGCCGCGACGGCGGCGGTGGCCACGGTGGCGGCGCTGCGCGCCATCCCGTGAGGCGTCCCGCGGTGGTGCCTCCCGCGTGGTCGCATCTCCGGTGACACCGTGAGTCAGTTTCCCACCGACATCGGTGGGAAACTGACTCACGGTGTCGTGCTGGGGGCCTCAGACGCGCACAGCGGCGGCGATGGCGTCGCCGATCTCGCTGGTGGAGCGCTTCTGGTCGCCGCGCGAGGCGATGTCGGCCTCGACGGCCGCCTCGATCCGGCGCGCGTCCGCGGGGCGGCCCAGGTGGTCGAGCAGCAGCACCATGGAGCTGATGGCCGCCGTGGGGTCCGCGATCCCCTGGCCGGCGATGTCGGGCGCCGAGCCGTGGACGGGTTCGAACATGCTGGGGAACTCACCGGTGGGGTTGATGTTGGCGCTCGCGGCCAGTCCGATGCCGCCCGTCACCGCGCCCGCCTCGTCGGTGATGATGTCGCCGAACAGATTGTCGGTGACGATCACGTCGAAGCGCTGCGGATCGGTGAGCAGCATGATGGTGGTGGCATCGATGTGCAGGTAGTCGCGCTTGACCTCCGGGTATTCGGCGGCAACCTCTTCGACGATGCGACGCCACAGGCCACCGGCGTTGACCAGCACGTTGTGCTTGTGGACCAGGGTGAGCTTCTTGCGCCGGGTCATGGCCAGGTCGAAGGCGGCTCGCACGACGCGCTCCACACCATACGCGGTGTTGATGCTCACCTCGGTGGCGATCTCATGGGGCGTGCCGACGCGCACGGCGCCACCATTGCCGCAGTAGAGGCCCTCGGTGCCCTCTCGCACGACGATGAAGTCGATGGGGCCCTTGCCGGTGACGCTCTCTGACAGGGGAGAGGCGGTGCCGGAGTAGTACTTGCTGGGGCGCAGGTTTACCGCGTGGTCGAAGGCGAAGCGGAGCTTGAGCAGCATGCCTCGTTCCAGCAGGCCCGACGGCACCTCGGTGGAGCCCGGTGCGGCACCGATGGCACCCAGGATGATCGCATCGGCCTGCTTGAGTGCCTCGATCTCCTCGTCGGGCAGCACGTCCCCAGTGCGCAGCCAACGATCGGCGCCGAGGTCGTGCTCGACGAAGGAGAAGGTGTCGTCGCCGACGGTGGCCTTGAGCACCTTGATGGCCTCGGCGGTCACCTCCGGTCCGATCCCGTCGCCGCCAATCACGGCAAGGGTGGGCTGCTTGGCGGAAGAGGGCGCATTCGTCATGTCCCAGATGGTAGTGGGGGATATCCCATAGAGCGAGATGATTGTCTCACCATGAGGACGAGCGTAGGATTGCGGCCATGCCACTCCAGTTCGAGGTCCGCGACCACCAGCAACTCACCGACCAGTCCCGCCTGGACGAGATCCTCTCCAATCCCGGCTTCGGGGACCACTTCTCCGAGCACATGGCGGGGGCCACCTGGACCAAGGATGCTGGCTGGCATGATGCGCGGATCGAACGCTATGGCAATCTCAGCTTCACCCCCGGCAGCGCCGTCTTCCACTATGCGCAGGAGATCTTCGAGGGCCTCAAAGCCTACCGGCGATCCGACGGCTCGATCTGGCTCTTCCGTCCCGAAGCGAATGGCGAGCGCATGATGCGCTCCGCCGAACGCCTGGCGTTGCCCCCGCTGCCCACCGAGGACTTCGTCGCCAGCATCGTGGATCTGGTCAAGGTTGACCAGCGTTGGGTGCCGGGCGGTGCTGAACAGAGTCTCTACCTGCGCCCCTTCACCATCGCTCACGAGGTCTTCCTGGGGGTGCGCGCGGCCCAGACCGCGTCCTACCACGTGATCGCGTCGCCGGTGGGTGGCTACTTCAAGGGTGGGGTCAGCACCGTGGACATCTGGGTCAGTCTGGACTCCTCGCGCGCTGGCGCGGGCGGCACGGGCGCTGCCAAGTGTGGCGGCAACTACGCTGCCAGTCTGCAGGCCACCAATGAGGCGTACGCGCAGGGTTGCAGCCAGGTCCTCTTCCTCGATGCGACCGATCGCACCCACATCGACGAGCTGGGTGGCATGAACTTCTTCGTGGTGACCAACGATGCGCAGTTGGTCACTCCCGAGCTCACCGGCAACATCTTGCCCGGCATCACGCGTGACTCGATCCTGCGCCTGGCGCCGGATCTGGGCCTGCAACCCGTTGAGCGCCGGCTGGCCCTGGACGAGGTGCTCAGCGGGATTGAGGACGGCACCATCACGGAGGCCTTCGCCTGCGGAACTGCCGCGGTGGTCACGCCGATCCGCAGCCTCAAGGTTCAGGACAGGGTGCACACGCTGCAGGAGCAGGCGGACTCGTGGTCCCTGAAGATTCGACGCCAGCTGGTGGACATCCAGTACGGACGGGCCGATGACCCCTACGGTTGGACCGTGCGCGTCTGCTGACGCGATTCTTTCCACACAAGAAGAAGCGCCCCCGTCTGCCGGGGGCGGCTGGGTCTGTCGGGATCTGACCGGTGGCCTGGCCGTGGGGTGCTCACAGACCTGATCCGAGAGGACCCCCACGTGACCCCGCCCGTTGATGCCCTGCCGCCGCCCCCCGAACACTTCGAGATCCTGGACTGCACGCTCCGTGATGGGGCGCTCCAGGAGAGTATTCGGCTGTCCTTGGGCGATCGCCTCCGCATTGCCCAGCAGGTGGACCTCCTGGGGGTCGACTTCATCGAGGGGGGTTGGCCCGGGCTGAACACGATCGACCGCGACTTCTTCGAGGCAGCCTCGCAGCTCGATCTGCAGAACTCCCGGCTGGTCGCCTTCGGCACCATCGCGCCGCCGGGCCGCCCCGTGGCGGATGATCCCGCGCTGGGGGCCCTGCGCGATGTCGGCACCGACCACGTGTGCGTCGTCGTGCGCAGCGATCTGGAGCACCTGACAGCGGCGCACCTGACGCCACCGCAGAACCTGGACCAGCTCGGCGCCACCGTCGCTCACCTCCGCGCGGAGGGGAAGCAGGTGCTGGTGGACCTGGAGCACTTCTTCGACGGCTACCTGCGCGATCCGCACTATGCGCTGGAGTGCGTGCGACGCGTTGCCGAGGCCGGTGGGAGAAGAGCAGTCCTGTGCGACACGAACGGAGGAATGTTGCCGGGGCAGGTGGGGGACATCATCTCGGCGGCCGCCGCGATCGGTGTGGACCTGGGCGTCCACTGCCATGACGACTCCGGATGTGCGGTGGCCAACACACTGGCGGCAGTCGAAGCGGGGGCTGTTCACGTGCAGGGGGCCGTCAATGGCTACGGGCCGCGCGGCGGCATGGCCGACACCACCATCTTGCTCGGCAACCTCCAGTTGAAGTACGGATGGCCCTTGGTCACGTCGGAGCAGCTGGCGCAGATGACCCCGGTGGCGACGGCCGTGGCCGAGATCGCGCAGCAGGTCATGGATCCGCGTCAGCCCTATGTGGGCAACTCCAGCTTCACCTGGATCGCGGCCCGCGATCGGCCTGACGATCCGGCTCCGGAGAAGGTCTCGCGTTCCCACCACCACGTGGATCCTGTCGCCGTGGGCAATGGAGAGCGGCCAATCGACAGCCGTGGGGACGATCGGGATCGTCTGGTGAACAAGGCCCGGGCGCTGGGCTACGAACTCGTCGACGAGGAACTGGTGGAACGCATCCTTCCGATCTTCCAGGGTCGGGAGGCGATGGGCTACACCTACGGCGTTGCGGATGCCAGCTTCGAGCTCCTGCTGCGCGATGCCATGGGTGATCTTGAGGCGCCCTTCGGGGTCTCGGGCTGGCGGGTGCTCACGGAACACCAGATCGGTGACGCGGAGGACGTCACGGATTCACATGCCCAACTGGAGATCGTGGTGCACCACTCCGCCGGCTCGGGACAGAGCCAGACGGCCGCGGGGCAGGGGGCTGGTGCACTGGCGGCCCTGGACGATGCACTGTCCGGCGTCCTGGTGCAGGCATATCCGCAGGTTCAGCGTTTCCAACTACTGGACTACCAGGTGTGCATCCTCGACCACGTGGGCGCCAATTCCACCACCAGGACGCAGGTGGACATGTCCGACGGAGTGCGGACCTGGGTCACGATCGGCGTGGGGGAGAATGTCATCGAGTCCAGTTGGGAGGCGCTGAACGACGCCTACTTCTACGGCCTGATGAAGGGACACGGGCTCGGCTGACGGTAGCTCGACGGACGGCAGGTGGAGAGGCTGTGGCCGAGTCCACCTGCCGCGTCGAGGCCCCAGGGCGGGGACACATCCGCAGCGCGGTGACGGATCAGTCGATCCGGTCGATCAGGAGCGGGCTGCGCTCGGCTGCCTGCTCTCCGATCTCGATTCCCCCGGCCAAGGCCTCGCGAGCGCGTTCGAAAGCGTCCGGGGTATCGGTGTGCAGGGTGAGCAGCGGCTGGCCCTTGCTCACGCGGTCGCCGGGCTTGGCGTGCATCACGATGCCGGCACCCGCCTGCACGGGATCCTCCTTGCGGGCACGTCCCGCTCCGAGTCGCCAGGCCGCCACACCCACCGCCATGGCGTCCAGGGTGGTGAGGATGCCGTCGGACTCCGCCAGCACGTCATCGGTGTGTCGTGCGACGGGCAGTTCGGCGTCAGGATCGCCCCCCTGCGCCCGGACCATCCTCTGCCACACGTCCATCGCGGAACCATCCTTGAGTGCCTTCTCCGGGTCGGCCTCGCTACCGGCGGCGCGCAGCATCTCGGTGGCCAGGGCGAGGGTCAGCTCGACGACGTCGGCTGGGCCGCCACCGGCGAGGACCTCGACGGACTCCTTCACCTCGAGGGCATTGCCTGCGGTGAGCCCGAGCGGAGTGGACATGTCGGTGAGCAAGGCCACCGTCTTCACATCAGCCGCCTTGCCGAGGGCCACCATCCGATGGGCCAGCTCGCGGGCGTCGGCGAGGTCCTTCATGAAGGCCCCCGAACCCACCTTCACGTCGAGCACCAGGGCCCCGGTTCCCTCCGCGATCTTCTTGCTCATGATGGAGCTCGCAATCAGGGGGATGGCCTCCACCGTTCCGGTCACGTCGCGCAGGGCGTAGAGCTTCTTGTCTGCGCGGGCCAGCCCATCCCCGGCGGCGCAGATGACGGCCCCGACCTCGTCGAGCTGTCGCAGCATCTCGTCATTGTTCAGGCTCGCGCGCCATCCCGGGATGGACTCCATCTTGTCCAGGGTGCCGCCCGTGTGGCCCAGTCCGCGTCCGGAGAGCTGGGGCACTGCCACTCCACAGGCTGCGACGAGCGGGGCGAGAGGTAGCGTGATCTTGTCGCCGACCCCGCCGGTCGAGTGCTTGTCCGAGGTGGGGCGGTTCAGGCCGGAGAAGTCGAGCCGGACCCCGGTGTCGATCATGGCCTGCGTCCAGGTGGCCAGTTCCCGGTCGTCGAGCCCGCGGAAGAGGATGGCCATGGCCATGGCGGACATCTGCTCATCGGCGACGTGCCCGTCGGTGTAGGCCTCGATGAGCCACGTGATCTGGGCATCGTCCAGTGGGCCGCCGTCGCGCTTGATGCGGATGAGTTCCACGGCGCTGTAGGCCTGGGCGGTGAATTCGGTAGCCATGGGCACGAGTATCGCAGGTGGCACGGTGCAGCGCTCCTCGCGGTGGCAATGTCATGGCCGGGACGGGGGCTGCGGATATCCTCGTCACATGCGCATTGCTCGTTACGCCCTTGCTGGAGCCGAACCGCAGTTCGGCCTCGTCGAACTCGCCGCCGACGGTGGAGAGCACCCGGACACGGTGGCCGCCATCACCGGAGACCCCTTGGCCGGGCCGGTGAACTACACCGGCGAGCGGCACTCGCTCGAGGACGTGCGCCTTCTGGCGCCCGTGATCCCGCGCAGCAAGGTGGTGGGCGTTGGTCGCAACTATGTTGCCCACGCGCAGGAGATGGGCAATTCGGTTCCCGAGACGCCCTTGGTCTTCTTCAAGCCGAATACCGCAGTGATTGGCCCCGATGAGCCGATCGTGCGTCCGTCGGCCACCAAGGACCTGCACCACGAGGGGGAGCTGGCGGTGGTGATCGGCCGCATCTGCAAGCAGGTCCCGATCGAACGGGTCCAGGAGGTCATCTTCGGCTACACCATCGCGAATGACATCACTGCACGAGACCTGCAGGCCTCCGACGGTCAGTGGGCGCGCGCCAAGGGGTGGGACACCTTCTGCCCGCTCGGACCCTGGGTCGTGACGCACCTCACCTTGGAAGAGGCTGGTGACCTCCAGATCACCACCACGGTCGCCGACCAGCGGACTCCCGACGACGAGGAGGTCAGGCAGGACGACTCGACCCGCCTGATGGTGCGCAGCATCGCCGAACTGGTGAGCCACATCAGTGAGTTCACGACCCTGCTCCCGGGAGACGTCATCCTCACCGGAACGCCAGCTGGCGTCGGCCCCGTGCAGCCCGGTCAGCGGGTCCGGGTGGCGATCGAGGAGATCGGCGAGCTGTGCAATCCCGTCGTGGACGAGGAGTGAGCCGCAGCGCCGGCCGGAACAGGCCCGCCGTCGTCGACATCTCCGAGGGGCCGCTGGTCAACCAGACGGATCCGCCCCCACCCGGGGTGGACTTCGCACGCGTGTTGACGGGATCGGGGCAGCAGGGCCTGCGCGCCGGCTTCGGCATCCTGATGGCCATTTCCCTCTATGCCCTGGTGGTGCCCCTGGTGGCGCAGCTGGTCATCTGGGGCGGGTGGTTCGCCTCCGGGCGTCCAGAGGATTTGGCCACCTATCAGGGCGAGGCGCTGGCCTTCCACCGTCTGCCGGGACTGATTGGGGCCCACCTCGGGTTGGCCATGCTGATCGTGATCTCGCTGGGACTGGTGCGCTGGGTGCACGGACGGGCCGTCGAATGGGGCATGTCGGTGCAGCCGGGGATGCGATGGCGGTATTTGGTCATCTGCCTGCCCGTGGCGGCGGTGGTGCTCAACGCCGTATTGCTCCTCGGGCAGCTCGGGACCCCGTGGCGAGCCAGTCCGCAGCCCCAGGTGTGGCTGTGGATCTGTGTCGTGCTCCTGACCGCGCCGCTCCAGGCAGCGGGGGAGGAGTTCTTCTTCCGCGGCTACCTCCTGCAGGCCTTCGGTTCGATTGCCGACGGGGCCAAGCTCTCACCCAGAGTGAGCACCTGGGTGGGGGTCGTCCTCTCCGCACTCGTCTTTGCCCTCTTCCACGGCGTGCAGAATGTCCCGCTCTTCGTGGATCGTTTCGGCTTCGGTCTCTTGGCTGGTGCGCTGGTGGTCTGGACAGGGGGCCTGGAGGCGGGGATCGCCTGCCATGTGGCCAACAACGTCTTCGCATTCGGGTGGGCGGCCTTCTCCGGCGGGATCGCCCAGGCCAGGGCACTCCAGGCGATCGGATGGGCAGATGCGGCCAGTGATCTGTTGGGCTTCGCCCTGTTCGCAGCCATCGCATGGTGGATCTCTCGTCGGATGCACCTGGCCACGCGCACGCCGAGCGTGACGGCCGGCTGACCGGCGACCGCTGTTGCCGTCCCGATTTTGCATGGTGCCGGCTTCTCCGGTAGTGTTCTACCTCGTTGCGCCGCTGAAAATGCCAAGGCGCAGTGAAGGGGTATGGGGTAATTGGCAGCCCGAAGGTTTCTGGTTCCTTTAGTCCAGGTTCGAGTCCTGGTACCCCTGCTGAAAGCAGGATTTGCCGCTCACGGCAGTTTCCACTAAGCTTTCAACGCTCCCGAGCGAAAAACTCGGAAGCAATGCTGGGGCCCCGTTGTGTAGCGGCCTAGCACGCCGCCCTCTCAAGGCGGTAGCGCGGGTTCGAATCCCGTCGGGGCTACAACGAACAAGAGGCCTGGATCCATCGGGATCCAGGCCTCTTTGTGTTCTCGCCTGTGGTTCGACGGGCCCGTGGTGTGCCGGCTCTCAGGCATGACGAAGGCCCGTTGGGAGCGTGTGCTCCCAACGGGCCTTCCGAGATTCCAGGATGATGGGCGCTCCTCGCTCGAGGGGAGGGGCGCCCCGTCCTCACTCGTTGGAGCCGCTGCGACGCAGGACCTCGGAGAGTCGTTCCGCTGCAGCCATCACGGCCGGGGCATGGAGCCGGCCAGGTTGACGGCTGAGGCGCTCGATCGGGCCCGAGACGCTGACGGCTGCCAGCACCTTGCCGCTGGGGGAGCGCACCGGGGCGCTGACGGAGGCAACGCCCGGCTCCCGCTCAGCCACGGACTGCGCCCAGCCACGGCGTCGAACGGTGGCCAGGGCGACGGCGGAGAAGGCGGAGGAGTTGAGGCCCCGCTGGAGACGGTCCGGCTCGTCCCAGGCCAGCAGGACCTGGGCGGCGGAGCCGGCGGTCATGGTGAGCTGCGATCCGACGGGGATGGTGTCGCGCAGTCCGGACGGGCGCTCGGCAACGGCGGCGCACACCCGGATGTCCCCCTGGCGGCGGAAGAGCTGCGCTGATTCGCCCGTGATGTCGCGCAGTCGCGCCAGGATCGGCCCGGCAGTCGCCAGCAGTCGGTCCTCGCCCGCCGCCGCAGCCAGTTCGGTCAGTCGGGGCCCCAGGACGAAGCGCCCCTGCAGGTCGCGTCCCACCAGCCGGTGGTGCTCCAGCGCCACGGCCAGGCGGTGGGCAGTGGGGCGGGCCAGGCCAGTGGCACTGACGAGTCCGGCGAGGGTGGTCGGTCCTGTCTCGAGAGCTCCCAGCACGAGGGCTGCCTTGTCGAGTACTCCGACGCCACTTGAATCGTCCATACTATGAGAATAGCGTCTCGCACTTTGATATTGCAATGCCATACTGGGAGGCGTCCGAAGCAAGCCCCGTTGCCATCAGCGGATGTCCCGGTGTCAACAGCAGATCAGGAAGAGGAGCGATGGGCAAGACACTCAGCGAGAAGGTGTGGGAAGCGCACGTCGTACGCGCGGCCGACAATGAGCCTGACCTGCTGTACATCGACCTGCACCTCGTCCACGAGGTGACCAGCCCCCAGGCCTTCGACGGGCTCCGTCTGGCCGGGCGTCCGGTGCGACGTCCCGACCTCACACTCGCCACCGAGGACCACAACACGCCGACCCTGGACATCGACAAGCCGATCGCCGACCCCGTCTCGCGCCTCCAGGTGGAGACCCTGCGCAAGAATGCAGCCGAGTTCGGGATCCGCCTGCACTCCCTGGGGGACAAGGACCAAGGCGTCGTGCACATCATCGGTCCGCAGCTTGGCATCACCCAGCCGGGTATGACGATCGTCTGCGGCGACTCCCACACCGCCACCCACGGCGCTTTCGGTGCCCTGGCCTTCGGCATCGGCACCTCCGAGGTGGAGCACGTCCTGGCCACCCAGACCTTGCCGCAGGCCCGGCCTCGGACGATGGCGGTCAACATCAATGGGGACCTGCCCGAGGGCGTCACCGCAAAGGACGTCGTCCTGGCCCTGATCGCAAAGGTCGGAACCGGTGGTGGTCAGGGACATGTGGTGGAGTACCGCGGCAGCACCATCGAGAACATGTCGATGGAAGGGCGGATGACCATCTGCAACATGTCGATCGAGTGGGGAGCGAAGGCGGGCATGGTCGCGCCCGATCAGACCACCTTCGACTACCTGTCGGGCCGTCCACATGCCCCGCAGGGCGCCGAGTGGGACGCGGCCGTCGAGTACTGGAAGACCCTGCGCACGGATGACGATGCCGTCTTCGACACGGTGGTCGACCTCGATGCCAGCCAGCTGACCCCCTTCGTGACATGGGGTACCAATCCTGGCCAGGGTGTGCCCTTGGGACAGACCGTCCCGGATCCGGAGCAGTTCAGCGATGCCGACGAGCGCAGGGCAGCCGAACGTGCCCTGGAGTACATGGACCTGAAGGCCGGAATGCCCATGCGCGACGTCCAGGTGGATGCGGTCTTCGTCGGTTCGTGCACGAACGGTCGGATCGAGGACCTGCGACTGGCGGCTGATGTCCTACGGGGACGCACCGTTGCAGACGGAATGCGGATGCTCGTCGTGCCGGGCTCGGCCCGGGTGAGGCTGCAGGCAGAGAGCGAGGGGCTGGACCAGGTCTTCCTGGCCGCCGGCGCGGAGTGGCGCGCCGCCGGGTGCTCGATGTGCCTTGGCATGAACCCAGACCAGCTGGCGCCGGGGGAGCGCTGCGCCTCCACGAGCAACCGCAACTTTGAGGGGCGGCAGGGCAAGGGTGGTCGCACGCACCTGGTGAGCCCGGCCGTCGCTGCCGCCACTGCCGTCACCGGTCACCTGGCCGCCCCTGCCGACCTCGTCCCTGAGAGGAACTGACATGGAGAAGTTCACCACCCACACGGGCATCGCGGTCCCGCTGCGCCGTTCCAATGTGGACACCGACCAGATCATTCCCGCCGTCTACCTCAAGCGGATCACGCGCACCGGCTTCGAGGACGGCCTGTTCAGCGGCTGGCGCACCGACCCGGACTTCGTGCTCAACAAGGAGCCGTGGAAGCAGGGAACCATCCTCGTCGCGGGTCCTGACTTCGGCACCGGCAGTTCGCGCGAGCATGCCGTCTGGGCGCTGCAGAACTACGGTTTCAAGGTGGTCATCGGCTCGCGTTTCGGCGACATCTTCCGGTCCAATGCCGGCAAGTCCGGACTGCTCATCGCCACGGTCTCCCAAGACGTCGTCGAGCAGCTCTGGGTCCGGGCGGAAGAGTCCCCGAATGCCCCATTCGTGGTGGATCTGGCGGCCCGCACCATCACGGCCGCAGGCGTGACACACGCCTTCCAGATCGATGACCACACTGCTCACAGGCTGTCGGAGGGTCTCGACGACATCGGCTCGACGCTGCGTCACGAGGCAGCGATCGAGGCCTTCGAGTCCACTCGTCCGGACTTCAAGCCAAGGACCCTCCCGGCTCGCGTCGCCGACTGAAACAGCCGCGCGAAACCGCCAAGCGTCCGCTTTTCCTTGTGGAGAAGCGGACGCTTTTCGTTTGCTGAACAAAGGACCGTGTTTGGGCCTTGGGCTTGGTGTGGGTCGTTTGTTCAACCTAGCTTTGGAATCACGCGATGCGAACCGCATCACGTCCAGCCGGCTGGGGGGCCGGGGGAACACGAAAGGCACGTTCACGTGAACAAGGCAGAACTCATCGACTCGTTGGCCAAGGGGCACTTCGAGGGAAACAAGGCCGTGGCGACCCGTGCGCTGAACGCCGTTGTCGACACCATCGCCACCGAGGTTGCGAACACCGGCAAGGTCTCGATCACCGGATTCGGCGTCTTCGAGGTGCTGCACCGCGAGGCGCGCGTCGTCCGCAATCCCCGCACCGGCGAGCGCAAGCAGGCCGAGGCGATGGACCTTCCGCGATTCCGTCCCGGGACGGACTTCAAGAAGCGCGTGCAGGACGCTGCGGACAAGCGCTGACCCTGCGCCGGCCCCACACCGGCGCAGTGAAGGCACGAGTCACGCAGCAGAAGGCACAGCCTCCCTGGTGGGGGCAACCAGACAGGGGCGAGGTGGACCAGCATGGTCACCCCGCCCCTTTGTCATGGCCGTACCGCCGCCTCCGGCCTGCACCGGACACGCCGGAGGCGGCTCAGTCGTCGAGCAGGGCGCCGTGGATCGCCAACGGCATGGCAGCAACGGTGACGACGGGTGGGGTCGTGGTCATGTCCACCAGCACCCGCTGGCCGCGCTCCAGTTGGCGGGCATCGGCGGACAGGCTGGCCAGGATCGTCTGTCGCGTCCCGTCATCCAGGAGCAACTCGAATCGATCGGCCAGCTGCGTCACGACGGTGGCGACGAAAAGCGCGCCGGCGGGCTCGGTGTGGGAACTCATGCCAGAGATCCTAGGCGTCGTCATCCGGCCGATGGACTAGCGTGGACTCGCACATCACCGGCAGCGACCGCAGGAGTTGAGGACGTGGAACACGACGGAGTCGAGAGGGTCGAGACCTCTGGCAGGCGTACTGCCGACATGAAGGCCGGGGAGCCCGCCTACCGCTTCCTGGGCAGGTTGGTCCATGGCGTGAACAAGACCTTCACCTCCCGCGACTACCAGCACCAGGAAAAGATCCCGAGCACCGGGGGCGCGCTGGTGGTGGCCAACCACATCAGCAACTACGATCCGATCGTCCTGGGGGAGGCCTTGATCTGGTCCGGGCGATGGCCCCGATTCCTGGGAAAGTCGGAGCTGTGGAAGGTCCCGGTCGTCGGCTTCTTCGCCAGGGGCTGCCGCCAGATTCCCGTCGAGCGGAACACGTCAAGGGCCGGTGACTCCCTTCAGGCAGCCCGTCAGGCGATTGTCGACGGCGAACTGGTGGTGATCTATCCGGAGGGAACGGTGGGAACAGACCCGGACGGCTGGCCGATGACGGGCCGCACCGGTGCCGCCCGAGTTGCGCTTGAGACGCGCTGCACCGTGATCCCGGTGGGGCAGTGGGGAGCCCAGCAGATCCTTCCGGGCAAGAAGGTGGGAGTCCCCAAGTTCTTCCCGCGTCCCACGGTGCAGGTGAAGGTGGGAGATCCGCTGGATCTCTCGGACCTCTACGACCACCCGGATCGGCATGCGGCGGTACGCATCGCGACGGAGCGGATGCTCAATGCCATCACGGACCTGGTGGCGGAGCTGCGGGGAGAGACCGCGCCCGAGGATCGCTATGACGTCCGCAAGAAGACTCGGGTGCCGAAGGGCACCACGCGGATGCCGGATGAGGGTGGCGTAGTGCCGCCGGTTCAGCCGGGGATCGTCTAGGGCCTAGTGTTGTGGTCCGTCCCGTCGAGTGAGGAAGTCAATGACCGAGCCGTCCACCAGCGTGCAGCAGGAGTCCGTCGAACGCCCCGAGGGCGGTGAGCGAAGGATCCGGGTTGCCGTCGTCTTCGGTGGCCGGTCCGAGGAGCACCCGGTGAGCTGCTCGACGGCCGCCAGCGTGCTGACCGCGATGGACCGCGAGCGCTACGACGTGCTGCCCATCGGGATCACCCGTGAGGGGCAGTGGGTGGTCGTCCCCGACGATCCGGAGCCGCTGCGGCTGACCCCTTCCAACACGCCTGAGGTTCCTGCCGGTTCGGCCGAGGTCGTCGTGCCGTTGAAGGCCGGGGACAGCATCCTGCACAGCTTCGAGAGTGGCACTGTGCCCTCCGTGCTGGGGGCCGTCGACGTCGTGTTCCCCCTGGTGCACGGACCCTTCGGTGAGGACGGCACCCTGCAGGGGCTGTTCGAGCTGGCCGACCTGCACTATGTGGGCTGCGGCGTGCTCGCCAGCGCAGTGATGATGGACAAGCACTACATGAAGGTGGTCTTCGAATCGGCGGGGCTGCCGGTCGGTCCCTACGAGGTGGTCACGGACCGGCAGTGGCGCAATGACGCGCGAGCCGCATTGGCGCGGGTCGAGAAGCTGCAGTTCCCCGTCTTCGTGAAGCCCTGCCGAGCAGGGTCGAGCTTCGGCATCAGCCGGGTCGACACGCCCGGTGAGCTGGCCGCGGCGATCGAGGAGGCCCGTCGGCACGATCCCAAGGTGATCGTGGAACAGGGCATCGATGGCCGGGAGATCGAGTGCGGCGTGCTGCAGGGGCACGACTTCTCGGAACCCAGGGTGTCCGAGCTCGGTGAGATCGTCGTCACCGGTGGCCACGACTTCTACGACTTCAATGCCAAGTACATCGACGAATCCTCGGTGCAGCTCAGCTCGCCGGCCGATGTCGATCCCGCGGTGCGCCAGAGGGTGCAGGAGATCGCGCGGGATGCCTTCGAGGCCGCCGGGTGCGAGGGACTGGCCCGTGTCGACTGCTTCGTGACCCCCGACGGTGAGGTCCTGCTCAACGAGATCAACACGATGCCCGGTTTCACCCCGAGTTCCATGTTCCCCGTGATGTGGGCTGCGACGGGTCTGGACTACCCGGACCTGGTGGACGACCTGGTGCAGTTGGCGCTGGAGAGGGCCACGGGTCTGCGTTGACCCGGCGCCTCGCACGTCGGTCTGTTCAGTAGTTCACCACCGGGCAGGTGACGGTGCGAGTGATCCCCTCGATGGTCTGGATCTCCGCAGCCACGAGGTGACCGAGGTGCTCCACCGAGTCCACCTGCACCTGGACGATCACGTCATAGGGGCCCGTCACGTCGTCGCAGCTGACCGTCGCAGGCATCTCCCTCAGGGCCGCGGCCACCTGCGGAATCTTGCCGACGCTGGACTGCACGAGCACATAGGCCTTCACCATGGGTCTTCTCCTTGCCTTCGGGGCGGGGGTCGATAGCGTAATGGCCATGGACGCTACCACCGGGCGCACTGGCGCCAGTCGTCGTGACCGCGACGCGGAAACCCTGGACCAACTGGGCGAGTTCGTCGCGATCGACCGGGTGACCCGGGGACTGACCATGTCGAGCGCGGTCAGCGTCGGGCCGGGTGATGACGGCGCCGTCTTCCTGATCAACGGTTCGGCCGTCGTCAGCACAGACCTGCTGGTGGAAGGCGTCCACTTCAAGACCGAATGGAGCGATCCGCACAGCATTGGACGCAAGGCCGTGGCCGTCAACGTGGCAGATCTGGAGGCGATGGGGGCCAGCCCGGTCTCCATGGTCCTGGCGCTGGCAGCACCGGGGGACACAGCGGCCCAGTGGCTGCGCGAGTTCTCCACGGGTGTCCGGGAGGAGGCCGATCGAGCGGGCATCTGCCTGGTGGGCGGTGATACCACGAGGGCTCGCGACATCAGCATCTGCGTGACGGTGGTGGGCCAGACCGAGGGTCGTTCCCCCGTGCTGCGCTCCGGGGCCCGCCCCGGTCAGGTGGTCGCCGTCAAGGGGCGACTCGGATGGGCAGCCGCAGGTCTGGCGGTCCTGGCTCGCGGGTTCCGGGCGCCGCGCGCCGCGGTGGAGTCCCAGCGGTGTCCCCAAGTGCCCTACGGTGCCGGTCGTCAGGCAGCCCTGGCCGGGGCCACGGCGATGCTCGACGTCTCCGACGGGCTGCTGGCCGACCTCGGCCACATCGCCGATGCCAGCGACGTGGTGATCGACATCGACCGGGCGCGGCTCGACATTCCGGATCCGGTGATGGCGGTGGCCAGCGCCACCGGCAAGGACCCGATGGTCTTCGTGCTGACCGGTGGTGAGGACCATGCCCTGGCGGCCTGTTTCGAGCCTGGAACCGTTCCGGATGACTGGCAGGTGCTGGGGCGGGTGAGGGGCCGGGAGGCCGACGAGGCCCCACGAGTCCTGGTGGACGGTCTTCCGTGGCAGGGGAGTCAGGGCTGGGACCACTTCCACTGACCGGGCGCACTGGGCAGGGCTGCCGGGGCAGGATCCGCACTGGCTGTACGGACCGGGGCGCGCTCCCGCGGCGCCATGGGCTGCCCCGCCCAGAGGTCCTGGAAGCTTCATGGGGCTTCTTAAGCCCCGGAGCGGCGTGGAGGCTTAGCCCGTCGAGGACGATGAACTAGGCTGGCGCCCATGGCGACCCGCGCGTCTTCCCCACCGCGGTCCCGCAGCAACGCCCAGTCGAGCTCCCAGCAGCGCGCCCGGGCGTCGTCGAGTTCGCGGTCGTCCGGAAGCAACAAGAAGACCACCAGCACCCGATCCGGCTCCAGCAGAGCCAGCCGACCGGCTCCTCAACCACGCCCGAATCCCCTGGTGCGCGGCATCGGGGCGCTGTGGCGCGGCACTGCCCACATGGTGGGCTCCGCCACCCGGGCGAGGGGGGGGGGGGGGGCCGTCGCCCGGCC
>NZ_JBQKKT010000034.1:0-22410 GCF_052116585.1 Luteococcus sp. Sow4_B9
CGGGTAAAAATAGGCATTGACTTTAGACACGCTGTTGAGTTCTCAAGATCCGGGCGCGACCCGCACATCCCTCCGAAGAGATCCGCTTGGGGCGACTCGACCAACCTTACCTGCTTAATTTTTCAGCGTCAAGCTGAACACTTTCTGCAGGTTGAAGACTCCGAGGAGCTCCCTCCAGTCGCTTGTGGCGACTCGTCCTACTCTAGACCCTCGATCGATTCATGTCCAATCGAATCTTTCGTGAATCCAAATGCAGGAAGCGCAATTCGTTGCGCAACCTTCATCCTTCAGTAGCACTTGTCGCGTTTTTGGCGACTCGGACTACTTTAGATGGTTACCCGGATGAGGTCAAATCCACATCCGACCAACCCTCCCAGACACCACAACATCCCTCCAGAGCGCCACTGAGTGCGCACCTTCAGAAGGTTGTCGATGTGTGGTTCCCCTCGGTTGGGCTGTTCGGGTTCGCCTTCTGGCTTCTCCGACCGCCGTCTCACCGACGAGGCTTGGAACACATTAGACACTCCCAAGCGGACGTGCAAATCGTGCCGCAGTGATCTTCACCACAGCACGATCTGCGTTGTCAGCCTGTCAGGGACGGATGTATCAGACGATGATCTCCAGACCACCGACCGTCTTCTTCCCCCGCCGCAACAGGACGTACTTGCCGGCCAGCAGGTCATCGGCGGTCAGCCGTCGTTCCGGATCAGTGATCTTCTCGTTGTTCAGGTAGGCACCGCCCTCGTCCACGGCACGACGAGCGGCCGACTTGGAGGGCACGACGCCAGCGAGAGCCAGAGCGTCGACGATCGTCGGAAGCTCGGTTCCCTCCACCGTGGCGGCTCCGACTTCCTTCATCAGCGCCTGCACCGTGGCTGGCGGCAGAGCGCTGAGCTCTCCCCTGCCGAAGGCTGCCTGGGCAGCGTTCACTGCGGCCTCTCGCTCGGCGACCGAATGCACCAGGTCCGTGATGTCGTCGGCGAGCGCCTTCTGCGCCGCACGTCGGAAGGGCTCCGTCTGGGTGAGGTGCTCGAGGTGGTCGATCTCGTCGTGGTCGCGATCGCTGAAGACCTTGAGGTAGTCGATGACCTTGGCATCCTCGGCGTTCAGGAAGAACTGGTGGAAGGCGTACGGGGAGGTCATCTCCGGATCCAGCCACACGGTGCCGGATTCGGTCTTGCCGAACTTGGTTCCATCCGCCTTGGTCAGCAGCGGGGTGCAGAGTCCGTGCACCTTGCCGCCGTCGCTGCGTCGGATCAACTCGACACCGGAGGAGATGTTGCCCCACTGGTCCGAGGCGCCCGTCTGGAGGGTGCAGTTCTTGGTCCGGTAGAGCTCGCGGTAGTCCAGCGACTGCAAAAGGATGTAGCTGAACTCGGTGTAGCTGATGCCGGACTCCAGACGGCTGGCCACCACATCACGCGCCAGCATGCGGTTCACGCTGAAGTATTTGCCCACGTCGCGCAGGAAGTCCAGCGTGGACAGGTTCTTGGTCCAGTCGTAGTTGTTGACCACCTCGGCAGCATTGGAGCCCTCGAAGCTGACGTACCGACTGACCTGCGCGCGGATCCGCTCGACCCACTGCTCGACGACGTCCTTGGGGTTGAGGTTGCGCTCACTCGACATGCGCGGATCACCGATCAGGCCAGTGGCCCCACCGACGAGGAGCAGCGGCTTGTGTCCAGCCTCCTGCAGCCGACGCCACACCATCAGCTGGACGAGGTTGCCGAAGTGGATGCTCGGGGCCGAAGGATCAAATCCGATATAGCCCGTGATCGGCCCCTGGTCGAGGTGCTCCGCGAGAGCGGCCTCGTCAGTGGACTGGTACACCAGTCCCCGCCACTTCAGTTCATCCAGTACGGCATTCACGCGCTACACCCTAGTCCACGTGCCGTCCGGGGGTGAGCGACGTTCCGCCGGCCGTCGTCATGAGGCCCGCACGGGCTCCCAACCTGCCAGGCGACCTCGAATCTCCTCCAGGACGCAGAGACATTCGTCGAGCTGCGCACGCACCGGGGCCTCCCCCGTGCCGCCCCGTCCGTCGCGAGCATTGATCGAGCCGCTGACGCTGAGGACCTCCAGCACGTCCGGTGCGAGATGGTCATCGATGGCGGGCAGGTCCTGGGCGGTCAGGTCGAAGAGTTCGATGCCGCGTGCCTCGCAGTACTGGACGGTCTTGCCGGAGATGTCATGGGCCTGGGCAAAGGGAACACGCTGGCGCACCAGCCAGTCCGCAATGTCCGTTGCAAGGCTGAAGCCCTGGGGCGCCCGCTCGGCCATCCGCTGGGTCTGGAACTGCAGGGTCGAGATCATGCCAGCCATGGCAGGCAGCAACATGTGCAACTGGTCCAGACCGTCGAAGAGCGGTTCCTTGTCCTCCTGCAGGTCACGGTTGTAGGCCAGCGGCAGTCCCTTGAGCGTGGTCATCAGGCCCGCCAGGTTCCCCACCAGGCGTCCCGCCTTGCCACGCGCGAGCTCGGCGACGTCCGGGTTCTTCTTCTGCGGCATGATCGACGAGCCGGTGGACCAGGCGTCGTCGAGTTTGGCGAAGCCGAACTCCACGGTGGACCACAGGATGACCTCCTCACTGACCCGGGAGAGGTCGACGCCGATCTGCGCCAGCACATAGGCGGCCTCGGCCACCAGGTCACGGGCGGCCGTACCGTCGATCGAGTTCGGGACCGACGCCTCGAAGCCGAGGTCGCGTGCGACTGCCGACGGGTCAAGCCCCAAGGACGTTCCGGCCAGTGCGGCTGAGCCATAGGGAGAGATCGCCAAGCGCTTGTCGAGGTCGGCAATCCGGTCGAGGTCGCGCAGGAGCGGCCATGCGTGCGCCAACAGGTGGTGCGAGAGCAGGACGGGCTGGGCCGACTGGAGGTGGGTTCGTCCAGGCATCGGGTCGCCCAGGTGGCGACTGGCCTGGCCGTGGAGGGCTTCCACGACGGCGCCAACCTCGTCGGCGATGGTGCGCAATTCCTCGCGGAGGTAGCTGCGGACCAGGGTGGCGATCTGGTCATTGCGCGAGCGGCCCGCCCTCAGGCGGCCACCCAGCTCCGGCCCGACGACCTGGATCAGGCCCCTCTCCAAGGCACCGTGGACGTCCTCGTCGGTCTCTGCGGGGAGGAAGTCTCCCGCAACGACCATCCGGTCCAGCGTGGCGATGCCCGCCACCAGATCCGTGTGCTCCTGGTCGGTCAGCAGCCCGGCGCGATACAAGGCGTGCGCATGCGCCACCGATCCGGCCAGGTCGTGACGAGCAAGCCGCCAGTCGAAATGGGTCGACTTGCTGAGGGCGAACATGGCCTCAGCCGGCCCGCCGGCGAAGCGACCACCCCAGAGCATCCCCTCGGCGTGGCCCTCGTGCTTGCTGTTCACGGATTCTCCTCTGTTCTGTGGTTCGTCACGATCGTAGCGACCGGTGGTGTGGCTGGGCATGCCCCTCTCCAAGGGCTCGGGGCAGCTGTCTCGCCGCCCGAATGGCCGGATTCACTCACGGCTGGGGGCCGGTGGCGCCTCCCCCACCCATCTCCATGAAGCGGGCTGCGAGGGCCGCGCCACCCTTGGGGTCTCGAGAAATGAGCAGGACTGTGTCGTCGCCGGCGATCGTCCCCAGGATGGAGCTCCAGGCCACCTTGTCGATGGCTGAGGCAAAATACTGGGCGGCGCCGGGAGGTGTTCTCAGGACCACCATGTTTGCGGATGCGTCGGCGCCCAGCAGCACTTCCTGGGTGAGTCTGGCGAGCCGCGCCTCGAGCCCGCCGGCATCGGGGGCCGTGTCCGTTCCGGGCGCGGCGTACACCAGATTTCCCTTGCTTCCCCGGATCCGGACGGCGCCGATCTCCAGGAGGTCCTTGCTGAGTGTCCCCTGACTGACCGAGATGCCCTCTGCCGCCAACAGGTCGGCCAGCTCGTTCTGGCTGGAGACCTCACGGGACTCCACCAGAGCCAGGATCCTGGCCTGCCTACTCGCTCGACTGGTCACGCCGGTGTCCCCGGGCCAGCCGCGTCGAGGGCGGCGGGGAGCGCGGCCACGAACCCGTCGAGCTGCTCGGCCGTGGTGATCAGGGGCGGCGCCACGCGCAACACATTGGGCCGTGGCGCATTGGTGATGAAGCCTGCCTCCAGCAGCGCGTCGTTGACCGCGGGCGCTCGCTCGTCTGTCAGCACGATCCCGCGCAGCAGTCCAGAGCCCCGAACCTCGACGACGGCGGGGTGCTGGAGGGCCATCACCTGCTCCGCCAGGTGCTCGCCCATCCGGGTGACGTGCTGCAGCAGTCCGTCGCGTTCGATGATGCCGAAAACGGCCAGGCCGGCGATTGCTGCCACCGGGTTGCCCCCGAAGGTGGTGCCGTGCGAACCGGGGGTGAACAGGCCAGCGGCGGCGCCCGTGGCAATACAGGCCCCGATCGGGAAGCCATTGCCCAGGCCCTTGGCCATGGTGACCAGGTCTGCCGTAACACCGCTGGGTTCGCTGGCCAGCCAGGTGCCGCAGCGTCCCATGCCCGTCTGGACCTCGTCGAACCAGAGCAGTGCTCCGTACTTGCTGGTGAGTTCGCGGGCGGCGGCCAGGTAGCCCTCGGGAGCTGGGATGACGCCGTTCTCACCCTGCACCGGCTCCATGACCACGGCCGCCACCGTCTCGTCGACGGCCGTCCGCAAGGCCTCCACGTCGCCGTACGGGACGAAGGTCACGTCCCCGGGCAGCGGTTCGAAGGGCTTGCGGTACTTCTCGCTCGACGTGATGGCCAGCGCCCCCATCGTGCGGCCGTGGAAGGACCCGTCCATGGCGATGATACGGGTACGGCCGGTGAGGCGGGTTGCCTTGAAGGCCGCCTCATTGGCCTCGGTGCCGGAATTGGTGAAGAAGACCTTGGCCGACAGATCAGGACTGTTCACCGTGGCAATCGCCGCCAGCTTCTCTGCCAGCGCGATCTGCGACGGGGTGGCGAAGAAGTTCGAGACGTGGCCCAGTGTCGCCAACTGGCTGGTGATGGCGGACAGGACTGCTGGATGCGCGTGCCCCAATGCGTTGACGGCGATACCGCTGAGCAGGTCCAGGTATCGCTTTCCATCGGCATCCCAGACATGGACGCCCTCACCGCGCACGAAGACCCGCTTCGGGGCGCCGAAGGTGTTCATCATCACGTCGCCATAGCGGCCCAGGAGTTCGGTCTGTCCGGACGACTGCTGGTCGGTGGTTGGAATGAGCTGGTTCACTTGCGCTCCTGCTTGCCAGGGTCGGCTATTACCTTGCCGACCTGCTTGCCAGGGTCGGCTATTACCTTGCCGACCTGCTTGCCAGGGTCGGCTATTACCTTGCCGACCTGCTTGCCAGGGTCGGCTACTACCATCGTGCCGAGACCGTCATTGGTGAAGACCTCCAGAAGGAGGCTGTGCTGGACGCGCCCGTCGATGACCGTGGCGCGCGGGACCATGCCCTGGACGGCCCGCAGACATGCCTCCATCTTGGGGCGCATGCCGGATTCCAAACTGGGCAGCATCTCCTGCAGTTCCGAGGCGGTGATCTGGGTGATGATCGAGTCCTCATCGGGCCAGTCGGCGTAGAGTCCCTCGACGTCGGTCAGCATGACCAGGCGTTCGGCCTTGAGAGCCACCGCCAGCGCCGCGGCCGCCGTGTCGGCGTTCACATTGTGCACGGCACCGTCCTTGTCGGGGGCGACCGTGGCCACGACGGGAATCCGGCCCGCCTCGATCAGGTCCAGGACAGAAGCCGGGTTGACCTTGGCCACATCACCCACCAGTCCAAGATCAACATCTTCACCGTCGACGATGGTGCCTCGCCGCTTCGCGGTGAACAGACCACCGTCCTCACCGGACATGCCGACGGCGAAGGGGCCGTGCTGGTTGATCAGCCCCACCAGTTCACGGCCAACCTGCCCAACGAGGACCATGCGTACCACGTCCATGGCCTCGGGGGTGGTGTACCGGAAGCCACCACGGAACTCGCTGGTGATGTCGAGCCGCTTGAGCATCGAGGAGATCTGCGGACCGCCGCCATGCACCACCACGGGGCGCACACCACACCGGCGCAGGAAGACGATGTCCTCGGCGAAGGCGCGCTTGAGCTCCTCGTTGATCATGGCATTGCCGCCGTACTTGATCACGACGACCTTGCCGGCGTACTGGGCCAGCCACGGCAGTGCCTCGATCAGGGTGCTGGCCTTGCTGACCAGGGCCTCCACGTCATGCTTGCGAGACAGACTCATGAGGAGTACTCCGCATTCTCCTTGACGTAGTCGTACGTCAGGTCATTGGTCCAGACGGTGGCCTCGTGCTCACCGTGGTTCAGGTTGACCACCACGTCCACCTGACGCGCGGACAGATCCACCAGGCTGCGGTCCTCCCCGATGGCGCCCTGGCGGTAGACCTCGACACCGTTGAACCACACGTCGAGCCTCTCGGGCTCAAAGGCAGCCCGGGTGGTGCCGGCGGCCGCCAGCACCCGGCCCCAGTTCGGGTCATTGCCAAAGATTGCGCACTTGAACAGGTTGTTGCGGGCGATGGACCGCCCCACATCCAGGGCATCCTCCAGGGATGCCGCGCCCTTCACCGTGACGGCGATGTCGTGTGCCGAACCCTCCGCATCGGCCAGCAGCTGGAGCCCCAGATCGCGGCAGACGGCAGCCAGCGCAGTGGTGAACTCCTCAGGATCGGGCGCCTGGCCACTGGCTCCCGACGACATCAGCACGACCGTGTCATTCGTCGACTGGCAGCCGTCGGAGTCCACCCGGTCAAAGGAGACCCCGGTCGCCTGTCGCAATGCACGATCCAGGGCCAGCGGCTTGATGTCGGCATCCGTGGTCAGCACGACGAGCATCGTCGCCAGAGCGGGGGCCAGCATGCCCGCACCCTTGGCGATGCCTCCGATCGACCAGCCGTCGGGGCTGGTCCAACTGGCCATCTTGCGAACCGTGTCTGTGGTCATGATCGCCTGGGCGGCATCGGGACCTCCCTGCGGCGAGAGCTCTGCGACGGCCTTGTCCACTCCTGGCAGGAGCTTGTCCATCGGCAACCGGACACCGATCAGTCCTGTGGAGGCCACGGCGACGTCGCGAACAGGACAGTCGAGGCCGGTGGCCACCTGGACGGCGGTCTTGGCCGAATCGGCCAGGCCTTCCTGCCCGGTGCAGGCGTTGGCGCCGCCGGAGTTCAGCACCACGGCCTTCAGCACGCCGTCGGCGCAGGCCCCGCGGCTCCACTCCACCGGCGCCGCGAAGATTCGGTTGCTGGTGAAGACGGCAGCCGCATCCAGCAGCGGTCCTTCATTGACCACGAGGGCAAGGTCTCGGTTCCCGCTCGCCTTGATGCCTGCCGCGAGGCCAGCCGCCAGGAAGCCCTTGGGCGTGGTGACACTGCCGGAGCGGTCGACCTGGATGGTGGCCAGCGAGGTGTCACTGAGATGTTCAGGAAGACTGCTCACGGCGCAACTCCGATCGTGGTGAGCCCGGTGGCCTCGTCGAGACCGAGGGCGATGTTCATGGACTGGATGGCCCCGCCGGCGGTGCCCTTGCACAGGTTGTCCAGGGTGCCCACCGCCACCAGGCGGCCGGCGTCGGCGTCCAGCGTCGCCTGCACATGAACCGCATTGCTGCCCACGATGTGCTGGCTCTGCGGCCACTGGCCCTGCGGCAGCACATGGATGAAGTGCTCGTCGGCATAGGTTGCGACGTAGGCTTCGTGGACCTCGTCGGCCGTGATCCCTTGCTTGACCGGGGCGGTGACTACGGCGAGGATGCCACGGGCCATGGGCACCAGCAGCGGAGTGAAACTGACCGACGGGGTGGCGGCACCGAGCTTTCCGAAGTTCTGCAGCAGCTCCGGCACGTGCCGGTGCACTCCCCCGACGCCATAGGCGCTGGCGGACCCGAACAGTTCTGCACCCAGCAGATTCGGCTTCGGCGCCTTGCCCGCCCCCGACGAACCGGAGGCGGCGGCGACGACCACGTCGCTGCCGTCAACCAGCCCCTGGGTGAGGGCCGGCAGGAGGCTCAACGTCGCGGTGGTCGGGTAGCAGCCAGGGACCGCGATCCGCCTGGTACCGCGCAGCAGCTCACGCTGCCCGGGCATCTCCGGCAATCCGTAGGGCCACGTGCCGGCATGCTCGGACTTGTAGTACTTGGCCCACTGCTCGGCGGACTCGAGCCGGAAGTCGGCGCCACAGTCGATGACCAACACGTCCGCACCACCGGGCTGGGCGGCAATCTGCTCTGCCACGGGGCCGGAGGTGCCGTGCGGCAACGCCAGGAAGACGACGTCATGACCCGCCAGGTTCTCGGCGGTGGTGGGCAGGACCACGCGATCGGACAGCGGGACCAGATGGGGCTGGTGCTCGCCCAGACGGGAGCCGGCACTGGAGCCCGCGGTGAGGTTTCCGATGGTGATCTCGGGGTGGCCGAGGAGGAGGCGCAGGACCTCTCCCCCGGCATAGCCGGTGCACCCGGCGACTGCCACTGTGAACGTCATAGGCATAACTATGCCACAGATGGAATAACTATTCCTTCAATGTCGTCAGGGCGAGCAGACCGGAGACCAGCGCCGTGACGGCGTGGGTGAAGGCGGCGTCCTGCCCACCCGGCACGACATCCAGACTGCCCAGCTGGGCGAACAGCGCGACGTTCTGCTCCTCCGCGACGTGCCCCAGCACCAGATGGAGCAGGGCGCGGGCACCCCAGTCCGCGCGCTCGGCAGGCTCGTGGCGCGCCAGGACAGCCGCCACGCCGGCCAGTGGGTCATGCTGGCACAGGCCCGACGCCAGGGCGGTCGCCACCAGGTCTGCGGAGTCACGGTGCGCCAGCAGCACCCGACGCAGGTCGTGGGCCCAGCCAGTCAGGGCCTGATGGGGTTCCGCATCCACATCCACCACCGCCAGCTCAGCCAGCACGCGGTCCGCAACGGCCGCGAGCAGGCTCTGCTTGTTGGCGACGTGCCAGTAGAGGGCACCGGCCTTCACACCGAGCACATCGGCCACCCTGCGCATGGAGAGGTCGCCCAATCCGTAGTCATCAAGGATTCGGACGGCAGCGTCGACCACCTCGTCGCGATCCAGGGACATCGGCACCCACTTTCACCAGAACCGCCCACACGCTAGCGTGTGGGTGTTCATTGAACACTGTTCAACTGCTTCCCGTCGACCACCCCGAACCGGAGGAATCGTGGACCTCGACTCTATGACACGCGCCGGACTCAATGCCGAGTCCATCACCCCCGAGCAGGCCCTGGAGATCCTGCACTGCCCCGATGACGAGGTCTTCGCCCTGGTGGCCGCCGCCAGCAAGGTCCGTCGCAAGTTCTTCGGCAACCGGGTCAAGCTCAACTACCTGGTCAACCTCAAGAGCGGCATCTGCGCGGAGGACTGTGGCTACTGCTCGCAGCGTCTGGGCGGACAGGCCGACATCCTCAAATACACCTGGTTGAAGGACGAGCAGGTGGAGGACGTGGTGGCCGCCGGTCTGGCCAGTGGCGTCAAGCGCGTGTGCATGGTGGCCTCCGGCACCGGACCGTCGGATCGGGAGACGGACAAGGTGGCGGGCATGATCGAGAACATCAAGGACGCCCACCCAGAGGTGGAGGTGTGCGCCTGCCTGGGCTTCGTCACCGAGGAGCAGGCCCAGAAGCTGCGCGCCGCCGGCGCCGATGCCTACAACCACAACATCAACACGGCCGAGAGCCACTACACGGACATCTGCACCACCCACACGTATCAGGACCGCACGGACAACATCGAGACGGTCAAGGGCGCCGGCATGTCGCCGTGCTCCGGCCTGATCGCGGGCATGGGTGAGAGCCATGAGCAGCTGGTGGAGGCCATCTTCGCCCTTCGCGAGATGGGTGTGGACTCCGTCCCGGTCAACTTCCTGCTGCCCTTCGACGGCACCCCTCTCGAAGGACAGCGAATACTCCAGCCCCTGGAGTGCCTGCGCATCCTCGCCATGGTTCGCCTGGTCCACCCGGACACCGAGGTTCGCGCCGCAGCAGGACGAGAGCAGCACCTGCGCAGCCTCCAGCCGATTGCCCTGGAACTGGTGAACTCGATCTTCCTGGGCGACTACCTCACCAGCGAGGGACAGTCCGGGCAGGACGACCTGAAGATGCTGGCCGACGCCGGTTTCGTCGTCGAGGGTCAGGAGTCCCCCGCGGCAGATGGTCTGGAGCACGCCCAGGTGCCCATTCGACGCCGCGGAGCCGGCACACAGCTGGCCCCGAACGCCTGAGGTCACGGCTGGCGAGCAACCGCCCGGGCCCATCCTCTTGAAGGAGGATGGGCCCCGTTGGGCGTCGAGGGCGCGGACCCTGCGATGTCAGGTCCGCTGGACCGCCCCGTGACGCTCGGCCGCGACGGCCACGGCCGCATCGCGAGCCGCTGCGGTCTCGGTGTCCTTCAGCGTGCGGTCCGCACCGCGGAAGTGCAGGGCATAGGCCAAGGACTTCTTGCCCTCACCCACCTGCGGACCACGGTAGATGTCGAACAGGTGGCAGCTCTCCAGGAGTTCACCTGCACCATCGACCAGCGCGCGACGGACATCCTCGGCAGCCACCGCCTCATCGACCACCAGCGCAACGTCCTCCTTGGCCAGCGGGAAGCTGGACAGAGAGCTGATGGTGCCGCTCGCGGGCGCGCTCTCGACCAGCCGATCCAGATCCAGCTCGACGGCACAGGTGCGCGCCGGCAGGCCGAACTCCTTGACGATGCTGGGGTGCAGCTCCCCGGCGGCGCCAATCACCTCGCCGTTCACCAGCAATTCCGCACAGCGTCCCGGGTGCCAAGGCGTGATCTGGGCATTGCGACGTGTGATCGTCACGCCCACCGCCGCCGCTGCAGCCTCCGCCAGGGCGACCACATGGGTCCAGTCGGCGGGCACGGTGGGCCCATTCCAACCGGCCCCCACCCAGTTGCCCGTGACGATTCCCGCGAGCATGGTCGGCTGCTCCGGCAGAGCCGCCTCCAGCGCCGCAATCTCCTCGTCGGAGGGACGACGCGACACGTCGGGACGCGGAGCCGGCGACGGATCGCCCTTCAGAAAGACTCGACCGGCCTCGAAGAGAGCCAGATCCTCCTGGCTGCGGGAGGTGTTGCGGGCCACTGCCTGGAAGAGACCCAGCAGCAGACTCGGGCGCAGGTGCGCATGCGTGTCATCGAGCGGATTGGCGAGCTTCACCAGGTTCCGACGCGGGTCGTCCTCTCCCGGGGCGATCTTGACGACGTCGGACTGGGCCACGAAGGGCAGGCTGATCAGCTCCACGAAACCCAGCTGGGCCACGGCGCGCAAGGCAGCCCGGCGCCCCTGCTGGGCGGGACTCAGACCTCGACCCAGCGGTGCCTGCGGCACGATGCCCTCGATGGTGTCGAGGCCGATCTTTCGACCGATCTCCTCCACATAGTCGTAGGGATCCACCAGGTCGGGTCGCCACGTGGGCGGAACGAGGGTCAGCGAATCACCCATCGCGGTGACATTGACACCGGAGGCGGTCAGGATGTCGATGACCTGCTCCCTGGGCACAGCGGTGCCCAGGATCCGAGCGGGCAGATCAGCCGAGATGTGCTGCGTCGGCATCTCCGGGACACCGCCGCTGATCGTCTCACCCTGTGCCAGCTCGCCGCCCCCGAAGTCCACCAGGAGTTGGGCCGCCTTGCGCGCGGCGGCATGGCCGAGCGCCGGATCGACGCCACGCTCGAAACGACGCGAGGCCTCACTGGGCAGCTTGTGCCGCCGGTGCATGCGTCCGATCGTCAGCGGATCGAAGTGTGCCGCCTCCAGGACGATGTTGCGCGTCTGTTCGGTCACCTCGGTGCTCTGGCCCCCCATGACCCCGGCGAGGCCGATCGGGCCGGAACCATCCGTGATGAGCATGTCGTCGGCCACCAGCTCGCGGGTGGCTCCGTCCAGAGTGACCAGCTTCTCTCCCGGCTGCGCCTGACGCACCACGATCTCGCCCTGGAGCTGGTCCGCGTCGTAGGCGTGCAGGGGCTGTCCGGACTCAAGCATCACGTAGTTGGTGACATCGACCGGCAGCGAGATGGAACGCATGCCGCTGCGCTCCAGTCGCTGGACCATCCACTGCGGGCTGGCCGCCGACGGGTCCACGCCGGTCACGGTGAGAGCGACGAAGCTCGAGCAGTTCGGGCTGTCGATGCGCACCGGGTGCCCCTCCACGCGAGCCTCCGGCCTGGGCAACGCGTAGGCATCGATCGCGCGGACACCGAAGGCCTGCCCGGCCTCGCGTGCCAGACCGCGCATGCTCAGGCAGTACCCGATGTCCGGGGTCACGTCGATGTCGAGCACCTCATCGCCACCGCCCAGCAGAGGCATGGCCTCCATGCCCGGCACCACGGCATGTCCGTCGATCGAGTCGGGCAGGACGATGATGCCGGCGTGGTCCTCGCCCAGACCCAACTCGTCGACCGCGCACATCATGCCGTCAGAGACATGGCCATAGGTCTTGCGGGCGGCGATGGCGAAGTCTCCCGGCAGGACGGATCCGGGCAGCGCCACCACGACGAGGTCACCTTCGGCGAAGTTGTGCGCGCCGCAGACGATCCCGCGTCCGGCGGCGAGCTCCGTGCCGTCCTCCAGGGTGCTGGCCGGATCATTGTGCTCGGGGCCGACGTCCACTCGGCACCAGTTGATGGTCTTGCCGTTCTTCTGCTTCTCCGGCGTGAAGTGCAGGACGCGTCCCACGACCACCGGACCCGTCACGTCGCCACCGACGGTCTCGATGCGTTCCACGTTGAGTCCCGCACGGGTCAGGGCGTTGGCGAGCGCCTCGGTCGTGGCCTCCTGGGGGAGGTTGACGAGATCACGAAGCCAGGAAACGGGGGCCTTCATCGGGCTCCTCCCATCAGAGAACGGCTGAAACGAATGTCACCCTCGACGAAGTCGCGAAGGTCGGGCGCCTGGTTGCGAGTCATGACGCTGCGGTCGACGCCCATGCCGAACGCGAAGCCGGAGTAGACCTCCGTGTCGATTCCGCAGGCGGCCAGCACTCGCGGATTGACCACGCCACAGCCGCCCCATTCGATCCAGCCCTCACTGCGACACGTGCGACAGGGCCGCGACGGGTCACCGACGCTGGCTCCGCGGCAGACGAAGCATTCGACGTCGACCTCGGCGCTGGGCTCGGTGAACGGGAAGTAGTGCGGACGCATCCTGGTGCGGATGTCGTCGCCGAACATCGCCTTGGCGAACTGGTCCAGGGTGCCCTTGAGGTGGGCCATGGAGATGCCCTTGTCGACGCACAGGCCCTCAATCTGGTGGAAGACCGGCAGGTGGGTGGCGTCATACTCGTCGGCACGAAAGACCTTGCCGGGGCTGACGATGTAGACCGGCAGGTCGCGCTCCAGCAGGGTGCGGATCTGCACCGGGCTCGTGGCGGTGCGCAACAGGGTTCCGTTCTCGACGGGATCGATCCACAACGTGTCCTGGAGCGCTCGCGCGGGATGCTCCGGGTGCAGGTTCAGCGCGTCGAAGTTGTACCACTCGGCCTCGGCCTCGGGCCCCTCGACGACCTCCCAACCCATCGAGACGAAGACATCGGCCATCTTCTCCATCAGCGCAGTGACCGGGTGCAGCGCTCCAACCGGCTGGTGCACCACGGGCAGCGTCATGTCGATGGTCTCGGCCGCAAGCTGTGCCTCCAGCTCGGCAGCCGCCAGCACCTGCTCCTTGGCTGTGACAGCCTGGTTGATCGTTCCGCGCGCCTTGCCCACGCGGGCACCGGCCTCCTTGCGCGCCTGCGGCGGCAGGGCACCGATCTCTCGATTGGCCAGCGCGATCGGCGAGCGATCCCCGTTGTGGTCGATGCGCGCCTGCTTCAGTTCCACGGTCGTGCCAGCGGCCTCGATGGCCGCCAGTGCCTCGGCCACCATCTGGTCGATCTGCTCGGCCTTGAGTGGCGTCACCTGGACCGGGTCATAGTTCGTGTTCGGGCCGCTCATGGGCTCCTCTTCTCGTGGGGTGGGGCATCACGTGCCCGCGGGTGGTCTCGGGACGACTCCCCCGGACCAAGGACTTCGCGGACTAGCCGGCGTCTCCCCGCCGATGAGCCTCCCCGCGACCATCACCCGGCCGGGGGCTCAGAAATCGACGTGCCAGCATGGGGCGAGACTATCAGCCACCCACGGAGGCATGGGCAGCCGTCCGATCAGCCGCTGATCATTCCTCGCCGAGATTCCGGATTTCGTTGGAATCCCTGGAAGACGTCGCTGCGCCAGTTGAGGATGCCACGGTCCCCCTCGGCGAGCATCCCGTACTGCCGCCCATCCAGCAGCAGTTCCATCCGCTGGCCGTCCTCCAGCTCGAAGGTCGCACGATAGGTCGTCGAGCTGTGCGCCATGTCCATGGTCCCGGTGCTCGCGTTCATTCCGCCACCCGAGCCAGAGACCTCGGTCCGCTTGGCGACGCAGGTGGCCACCCCGTGCATTGGAGTGGCGCGGGCATACCTCACAGCACGCCAGATGATTGCCCCGAAGACGAGCACGAAGCCGAGCAGCACGAACGACGCGACCACCGCGAAGATGATTCCGAAGGAGTCGAAGAGCGGGCCGGGGAAGTTGGGATCCATGCAGGAAAGCTAGACCCACAGGGGGAACCACGCAGCAGGATCCCGCAGCTCAGGCCACTTGGTCACAGCGCCGTGCGACGCTGGGCGCTCGCGGTGGCATAGAGACAGACGGCGGCAGCCGTAGACAGATTCAGGCTCTCCGCCTGACCCCACATCGGAACGCCGACCACCTTGTCCGCAAGGCTGCGCTCACGTTCGGGCAGCCCCCAGGCCTCGTTGCCCATGATCCAGGCCGTCGGGCGGGCCAGCGCGTCGCCCAGCTCGTCGAGGTGCACTCCCCCGCCATCAGCGGCAAGGACCTGCAGGCCCTGCTGGTGCAGCCACGTGACAGCGTCGGCGATCTCCACCCCCACGACGATCGGCAGGTGGAAGATGCTGCCCACCGTCGCCCTCACGGTCTTGGGGTTGAAGACCTCCACAGAACCCTTGGTGAAGACCACGGCGTCGGCCCCGAAGGCATCAGCGCAACGAATCACCGTGCCGGCGTTGCCCGGATCACGCACCTGGGCGCACACCACCACGAGCTTCGGGGTCACGATCTCGTCCAGATGCGCCAACTCCTGCCGGCAGATGGCCACCACACCCTGGGGAGTGACGGTATCGCTCAGCTGGAACATGTCGTCAGGATGGGCCCGCCAGCAGATTTGCTCGTCGGCCATCGCCAGAAGATCTGCGTGGGACTCGACGTCGTCGACGATGACAGCCTCCACGAGCTCCGGTCGACGCAGCGCCTCCCGGACCGCCTGGGCCCCCTCGGCCAGGAAGAGACCCTGTTCGTCCCGCTCTCGACGGGCCAGAAGACGACGAGCCGAGCGCTGCTGCCCCCGGGAGATCAGGGGCAGCACGCTCGGCTCGTCAGAAGTCATGCCGAAACACTAACGCAGAACTGCGCGGTGACGGCGAGGGCGGTCATGGCCGCCCGGCGACCGGGACCGATCAGGCGGCGGTGGCCTGGGGCTGGTTGGCCTTGGCGATCTCGACCAGGGCCGCGAAGGCCTTCGGGTCGCTGACGGCCAGCTCGGCCATCATCTTGCGGTCCACCTCGACGCCAGCATTCTTCAGGCCGTTGATGAAACGGTTGTAGGTCATGCCCTCAGCGCGGCAAGCAGCGTTGATGCGCTGGATCCAGAGCTGACGGAAGTCGCCCTTCTTCTTGCGACGGTCGTTGTAGGAGTAGGTCATCGAGTGGAGGACCTGCTCCTTGGCCTTGCGGTACAGACGCGAGCGCTGGCCACGGTAGCCCGAGGCCTGCTCGAGGATCTCGCGGCGCTTCTTCTGCGCGTTCACAGAACGCTTGACGCGTGCCATGTCTTACTCCTTGTGGTTGTGCCGGTCCGATTCACGACGTGGGTCGCTGGGCCGAAGTGCGTGGTGCCGCAACTGCCGGCGGCGGGGAGGTCCGGACTGGTCCGGAGGTGCTGGACGAGCCAGCAGGACGGATCAGCGGCCCTTCATCTTGCCGAGCAGCTTGCGCATCTTCTGCGCATCGGCACCCTCGAGCGCCTTGTCTGTCGAGAGACGACGGGTGCGGGTGGTCGGCTTGTGCTCGTTCAGGTGGCGCTTGCCGGCCTGACGGTGCGTGAGCTTGCCGCTGCCCGTGACCTTCACGCGCTTCTTGGCACCGGAGTGCGTCTTCATCTTCGGCATGGTTGCCGCTCCATTCATCTTCTTCAGGTGGCCCGTCGCAGCCTGCTGCGGCGGGTGAACCGGTTGCCCGGTTCTGCATGACATTCCGGATGGAATGTCGGGGTCTGTGTCACAGATCGATGTCGGGATCCATGTTGTCGGCCGGGCCGCGCTTCTTCTTCGGCCCGTCAGAACTGTGTGCCGCACGCAGCTCGGCCTCGGCCTGGCGCTCGGCCTCCTGGGCTGCCTTGCGCTCTGCCATGCGACGATCACGCTCGACCTTGCCCTCTTCACGAGCCTCGGTCTTCTTCTTCGTCGGCCCGAGCACCATCAGCATGTTGCGCCCGTCCTGCTTGGGAGCCGATTCGACGAAGCCGAACTCGGCCACGTCGTCAGCCAGACGCTTGAGCAGGTTGTGTCCCAGCTCGGGACGAGACTGCTCGCGACCGCGGAACATGATGGTGATCTTGACCTTGTCGCCAGCCTTCAGGAACCGGACGACGTGACCCTTCTTGGTCTCGTAGTCGTGCTCGTCGATCTTGGGACGAAGCTTCATCTCCTTGATGATGGTGTTCGTCTGGTTCCGACGCGCATCACGGGCCTTCTGGGCGTTCTCGTACTTGAACTTGCCGTAGTCCATGAGCTTCGCAACCGGCGGTCGGGCCATCGGTGCCACCTCAACCAGGTCCAGGTCGCCTTCACGAGCGAGCTGGAGTGCCTGCTCGATCTTGACGATGCCCACCTGTTCGCCGGCAGGGCCGACCAGACGGACTTCCGGGACACGGATCCGCTCATTGATGCGAGGTTCGTTGCTGATGGGTCCTCCAAGGTTTGAGAATCAGGATGGAAAGGCTTGCTCGACCAGACCAGCGTCCGCTGGAACCAAAAAAGGCCTCCGCACGAGCGGAAGCCTGACACGCCGCACGAGATGCCCTCATGGGAGGGCACCCTGCAGCTGGTACCGACCTGCCGAGCTGGACCCGGAGCAGGTGGGAGGTCAGGCCTCCACTTGGGCGATCAGCGCACAATGGCACGATCGATCCCGTCAATGATAGAGGATCCGCGGCGCGGATGCGAAATCAGGCCCCGTCGGCCTGCGGATCGACGGCCTGCGCATCGACGAACATCCAACCGAACTCACCTGGCTCGATCTCCACGAGCCTGCGACCCTGTGCGAGCTCTTGCAGGAGGTCCGGCCCCACCACGAACTGCACTGGACCGGCCCCGTCGAGGAGCAGGTGCGAGGCCCCTGCCTCGGTGACCGTGGCCGCCAAGTCATCCAGCGTGCAGGGCACGGGACGAGCGTCAGGGCGCCATGCCGTCAGCGCGTCGATCCCGGTGAAGGCCAGCAGCGCGCGTTCCCCTGACGCATTCGTCACGCTCACGGCCGCCATCTCGGCCTGTCGGCCAGGGTCCGGCCCGTCCATGGAATCATCACCACTCGCGACGATGGGCATCAGCAGCCGTGAGGAGCACAGGGCGGCCACGGCTCGCAGGTACCCCAGTTGGTCACTGGCCGATGCGATCGCGGAGCGCACCGCAGGGTCGGCTTCGCCGCGGTCGCCCTGGAAGGCGGAACTCGGCTGGGCAAGCCGCTGGCCGTGCCCCACCTGGTCCCTCCGTGAACTGCTGCTCACTTGATGCCTCGGCGATCCAGGATGGCCGCGATCTCCTCGTCCTCCTCAGCCAGCCCGCCAGCCGGAGCCTTGGAGGCTCCGGTGGGAGAAACCGGCCGACCAGCCGGTGCGGAGCTGCTGACGGGAGCGCTCGCCCCCTTGCGGGATGCGCGGGTGGCCCGTGCCTGCTCCTTGCCGTGCGGACGCACCACGGTCCCGATCAGCCAGAAGAGCAGACCGGTGCCCGCAATCCCGAGTCCGATCATCATCGGCGTGTCCATGGGTGTGCGCTGGGCCCAGTCAATGATCGAGCGGATGCCGTTGCCGGCCAGATGCGCCAGCCCGGTGACGTACATGCCCACCAGGACCAAGATGGTGCCGATGCCCCGCAGGAGCACGCGGGCGCCCTGCCCCATCGACCACCGGACGAAAGTCCACACAAGGACAAGGAGCCCCAGGGCAATGGTCCCCAGCAGCACGAGCACAGACATGGAAGGCATGCCCCTACTCTGGCACAGCCGGAAGACCCCGCGCAGCCTGCCCCAATCGTGCAGCCACGGAGTGCGCGTCCCCGGGGCAGCTCCCAGATGACCGGTCCACGTCACTCACTTCACCTCAAACAGCGGCGCGGTGCTCCTGGATCGCCTCGTTCAGCTGACGTACATGTTCCTCCGCGGCCGTTCCTTCAGCGCGCTGAATGGCCAGGGCCATGTGATGGCGCCCCTCGGGATGCTCTGGGGTGGGCTTGAGCACGATGTAGGCCCACGGGTCGCCCTCGCCCAGACGAGCGCCGAGCACCTCATCCCACTCGTGATGCCTGGTGAAGACGGCATTGCGCACCCGCACACCTGACTCGTCCACGGTGATGGTGCTCATCCCGATCGACATCATCATGGCCACGCCAAAGGCGAGGAAGAAGACCAGTGTCCCGATCTGGGGCGGGGTGAACAACTGGCGGAGCTCCGGACCCAACGCAACCCACAGGCCCAAGGAGAAGACGACCAGGGCGGCACTCATCGCCGCGCCCATCCGCAGTGCGGGCTGGGAACGAAAACGCAGGGGAAGTTGTGTGGACATGTCACTCACAACCGGCATGCCGCGATGTCGGTCAACAGGATTCCCTTGGCCCCCACCGACCAGAGGTCATCCATCATCTTCTGGGCATCACGGCGCGGCACCATCGCGCGCACGGCGAACCAGCCCTCCTTGGCCAGTCTGGAGACCGTCGGACTCTCCAGACCGGGAGTCAGCGCCGTCGCCTCGTCCAGGTGTTCGGCGGGAACGTCGTAGTCCACCATGGCGTAGTTGCGCGCCACTAGCACACCCGAGAGGCGTCGCTTGAGCAGTTCCAGAAGGTCCTGCGGCACGTCGCCTCGCCGCTGGATCATGATGCCCTCGGAGTGACAGATCGGGTCGCCGAAGAGCTCCAGACCAGCCTTGCGCAGAGTGGTCCCGGTCTCGACCACGTCCGCGATGGCGTCCGCGACGCCCAGGCGGATCGCCGACTCCACGGCACCGTCCAGCTTGATGAGCCGGGACTCGATGCCGCGCTCGGCCAGGTAGGACTGCAGCAGACCCGGGTAGGAGGTGGCGATGCGCTTGCCTGCCAGGGCTTCGACGGACCATTCCTCCTGCGCCGGGGCGGCAAAACGGAAGCGCGAGCGACCGAAACCGAGCGCCATGACCTCATCGGCGTCGGCACCGGAGTCGAGGAGCATGTCCCGGCCGGTCAGGCCCACGTCCAGGGTTCCCTCCCCCACGTAGACCGCGATGTCGCGCGGACGCAGGTAGTAGAACTCGACGTGGTTCTCGGCATCGACCAGAACGAGCTCCTTGCTGTCGGAGCGCTGCCGGTAGCCCGCCTCACGCAGCATCTGAGCCGAAGCCTCGGACAGGGCGCCCTTGTTCGGCACCGCGATCTTCAACAGCTGGTCTTGCGTCATGCGGAAACACTCCTTGCTGGTTCAGGTTGGCGGCGCTGATGGCCGCGAACGAGGGCTCAGTGGCTGACCCGCGACGGGCCAAAGGCCCCCCGGTCAGAGGTAGCGGTAGATGTCGTCGAGTTCGAGGCCGAGGGAGATCATCATGACCTGGACGTGGTAGATGAGCTGGCTCATCTCCTCCGCCGCTTCGTCCCGGGACTGGAACTCGGAGGCCATCCAGACCTCGGCCGCCTCCTCGACGATCTTCTTGCCGATCTCGTGCACTCCCGCGTCCAGACGCTTGACGGTTCCCGACCCCTCAGGACGTTCCAGGGCGGTCTGCTGCAGTTGGGCGAAGAGTTCCTCGAATGACTTGCTCACGCGTTCACCCTATCCATTCGCGGCACCGGCACCCACTGCGTCGGCTGCGCTGGACAGACGGCGCGCCCGAACGGCGGCTGTGCTGACGGACCAGTCAGGTCGATCACAGTGCGACTCCCAGCACCGCGTCGACGAAGTCACGCACGAGGGCGGGCGACTCCGTGTCGTCGCCGCCGATGGTCAGGCTGGCCTGGGCCCATCCGTCGAGCAATCCAAGGGCCGTGGGCGCGTCCAGGTCCGTGCGCAGAGCCATCCGCGCCTTCTCGATCACGGGTCGCACGTCGAGTGCCGAGGTCAGCTCCACTGCCTCGCGCCACTGGCCCAGACGAACCTCCGCGCGGGCGAGGTCCTCAGGATCCCACTCCCAGTCACTGCGGTAGTGGTGGCCCAGCAGGGCCAAGCGGATGGCCATCGGGTCGTGACCCTGGTTGCGCAGGCGGCTCACCAGTTCCAGGTTGCCCTTGGACTTGCTCATCTTCTCCCCGTCCAACGCAACCATGCCGGAGTGCACATAGGCGGCGGCGAAGGGTTCCCCCGTCGCGACGGTCCCCTCGGCGGCACACATTTCGTGGTGCGGGAAGGCCAGATCAGAACCACCACCCTGCACGTCGAAGTGGGCGCCCAGATGGTCCAGGGCGATGGCCGTGCACTCGATGTGCCAACCGGGCCGCCCGAGCCCCAAGGAGGATTCCCATGCGGGCTCGCCCTCGCGCGCCATCCGCCAGACGAGGCAGTCGAGCGGGTGACGCTTTCCCGGACGCTCCGGGTCACCCCCCATCTCCGCGAAACGGGTGATCATGTCCGACTCCGGCAGACCGCCCACCTGGCCGAAGCCGGGCGCCTCGGAACAGGTGAAGTACCAGTCGGGATGCTCAGGATCGTCGAGCTGGTAGATGGTGCCGGTCTGCTTCATCGACTCGAGCAGGGCCACGACCTCCGGGATCGACTCCACGGCGCCGATGTAGTTGTCCGGGGGGAGCACCCGCAGCGCTTCCATGTCAGTGCGGAAGAGCTGGGTCTGGTCCTCGGCGAGCTCGGTCCAGTCCTGACCGGTGGCCTGGGCACGCTCGAGCAGCGGATCGTCGACGTCCGTGACGTTCTGGGCGTAGTTGACCTGAAGCCCAAGATCACGCCAGACCCGATTCAGCAGGTCAAAGGTGACATAGGTGTTCGCGTGCCCCAGGTGGGTGGCATCGTAGGGAGTGATGCCGCAGACATACATGCGAGCGGTTCCCTCGGCCGGACCAGCCTCCACCAGTTGGGCGCGCGATGTGTCATGCACGCGCAGACGTTGGGGAGCCAGTGGACTCTCAAGCTCGAACTGCGGGACGACGGGTGCTGACCATGCCTTCATGGTGCACACGCTATCGGCCCGGACAATCCAACGGCGACAGCGCTCAGATCGGTGGCCAGGGAATTGCCGGCAGGCCGGGTTCCGGATGGGGAAACCGCCCCAAGCGCAGCAAGCCCTCGGCCCGCTCCTCGACGGCCGTGACCTCGTCGTCGCCCAGCCAGGCACCGAGAGCGCCACGGGCGACCTCCCGCGCGGCGCTGACGAGGCGAATCTCGTCAGGCTCCAGCGCGCTGCCCGCCCAGCCCCACAGAATCGTGCGCAACTTGTGCTCGGCGTGGAAGCTGACACCGTGGTCGACACCGAAGACCCGTTCACCCTGCCTGATCACGTGGTCAGCCTTGCGATCGGCATTGTTGGCCAGAACGTCGAACAGTGCGAGCCGACGCAGGGCGGGATGGTCGGCATGCACCAGCTCCACCGCGTTTCCAGCCGGGTCGATTCCGGAGACGACGGGGAACCAGCCGGCCGGCCCTTCCCCGGCAGGCACCAGGTCCGCCAGCTCGTCCCCGTCGCTCTCCACCCAGTCCTGGACAGACCCTGGGCCGAGCGGGGCGTCCTCCACCCACGCAGTACGGGGCACCACCTCGAAGCCTGCGGCGCGGCTGAGCTCGTGCGCCGCCACCTCCCGCCGCCCCAGGGTGCCCGAGGGGAAGTCCCACAGCGGGGCCTCTCCGGCCGTCGGCTTGTACACGACCGGTCGCCCGTCGATGGTGGCGAGGAAGGTGGCATTAGACGCCTCGGTGAGCCTTCCCACCAGCTCCATCGTCATCCCTCGTGCCGCCGGATCACAGGAAGAGGGGGTGGCGGTAGCCATTGGCCCGTGGGCAGATGTGGCCCTCGGGACTGATCGGCTGGGAACAGAAGGGGCAGGCAGGCCGGCGGGCGGCGCGCCCAGCCCCCGCCCGGCGCGCCCACACACAACCCTGAACCC
>NZ_JBQKKT010000035.1:0-19260 GCF_052116585.1 Luteococcus sp. Sow4_B9
GGGGGGGGGGGCGGGGCGGGGCCCCCCCCCACGGTGCACCCACGAGACTGAAAGGGGCATGACATGCCCAATCCCCGCATCAACAAGCTGGCAGACCAGATCAAGATGATCACCGCGGAGATGCTGGAGCGACGCGTCAAGGATCCTCGCCTGGGCTTCGTGACCATCACCGACGTGCGCCTGACCGGCGACTCGCGCGAAGCGACGATCTTCTACACGGTCTTCAGCGAGGAGGAGACCGGTGGCAGCGCGGCGGCGCTCGAATCCGCGAAGGGCCTAATCCGCTCGACGATCGGCAAGAAGCTGGGTCTGCGCTTCGCGCCCAGCATCACCTTCATCCCCGATGCCACGCCCGAGGCAGCCGCAGCCATCGAGGACCTGCTGGCACGAGCGCAGGCAGGCGACGCGGAACTGGCCAAGCAGCGTGAAGGCAAGAGCTTCGCTGGCGACGCCGATCCCTACAAGCACGACGAGGACGACGAGGACCAGTGAGCAGCCCCGACTCCGGACTGCTGATCTGCGACAAGCCCCAGGGCTGGACCTCCCACCAGGTGGTGGGGCGGGTTCGTCGCTTGATGGGAACTCGCAAGGTTGGCCATGCCGGCACGCTCGACCCGATGGCCACGGGGGTGCTCATCGTCGGGGTCAATCGCGCCACCCGGCTGCTGGGCCACCTTGCCCTGCACGACAAGCGTTATGAGGCCACCATCAGACTGGGGATGTCGACCACCACCGACGACGCCGAGGGAGAGTCGAGTGGGGGAGCGGATCCGGCCCACCTGACCCGCGCGCTGGTCGAGGAGCAGTTGCCCGCCTTCCGCGGAGCGATCCAGCAGGTGCCGAGTTCCGTGAGCGCCATCAAGGTGAACGGCCAGCGAGCCTACAAATTGGTCCGTGATGGTGAACAAGTGGAGTTGAAGAGCCGTGAGGTGACGGTCAGCCACTACGAGATCCTGGATCTGCGGCATGTTTGCGAGGACGGCCGCGACTTCTGTGATGTGGACGTCGAGGTGGAGTGCAGCTCCGGCACCTACATCAGAGCTCTGGCACGCGACCTGGGAGCGGCTCTGGGCGTCGGCGGGCACCTGACGGCACTGCGCCGTACCAGGATCGGTGGCTACACCCTCACGGACCTGCCCGTCGTCGATCTGGAATCCGATGCGCGGCCGGAACTGCTCGCGATGGCCGATGCCGCGCGGCTCAGTTTCCCGGTTGTGGAGCTGACGGAGGAGCAGGCCAGGAATGTCTCCTTCGGGCGCAGCCTGCCAGGACTGGCCGTCACCGGGAATCCGACCGGCGTGCTCTCCCCAGAGGGGGACCTTCTGGCGCTCTACCGTCCCGACGAGGAGGACCCCACCGTCGCGCGACCCCTGGCCGTCCTGGCCTGACCACTCACGCTCCGGCCGGCTGCTCCATCGGCGGGGTGGACATCCCCCGAGCTCGGCCAGCCAGCCAGCGCACCGCCAGTAGCGATCCCAGCCCCACGATGATGGCTCCCGCACCGCAGGCCAGGAAGTAGCGTGTTTCGGTCGCTGCGTCCAATGGATCGTAGAAGCGGGAGAGCACACCAGCCAGTGCCGTGCCCAAGGCCATCGAGAGGAAGTAGAGCGACGAGAAGCGGGCGCGGTAGGCTGCCGGTGCGTGGGCCGCGGTGGCTGCCATGCCCACCGGGCCCACCAGAAGCTCGCCCGTGGTGATCACCAGCACCGCAGCTGCCAGGGCCAGCACCGGGGTCGAGGCCTCGCCGCCGCCCGCGAACGGGAGGAGCACCAGCATCCCGAAGCCGCTGATGACCACTCCGACGGACATCTTGCTGGCCGAATCCACCCGGTTGCCGAGCCTGCGCCACAGCAGTGCCATGGGTGCCGAAAGGAGCAGGATGTAGGCCGGATTGAAGGACTGGGTCCACGCCGCCGGCATCACCCAGTTCCCGATGCCCCGATCCAGGCGGACATCGGAATAGACCGCCAGAACCCCATAGGTCTGGTTGAGGATGGACCAGAAGCCGCTTGAGGCAATGAACAGGGGGATGAAGGTCTTCACCCTGGTTCGCTCCGGTGTGGAGACACGGGCAGACCTGAGCATCTGCCAGAACAGGGCGACGACGAGGGTCATCGTCACCGCGAGCAGGATGGTTGCGAGATCTGCCAAGTTGATCAGTCGGCTGACCACTGCGCCGAGCAGGACGGCCAGCACTGCAGCGGCGGTCAGGGCCATCCGGATGACGTCCCCCGGCGGGGCGGGATTGCCGGGCCGGGTGACGACATGCCGACGCTCTGCCCCGAGCTGCGCCAGGTATCGGCCTCTGAGTGCCAGGTAGCCCAACAGTCCGATCACCATCAGAGCAGCTGCAGCGCCGAACCCCGCGGGGTAGCCGCGGTGCTGCGCCAGCCAGCCCGTGAGCAACGGGCCCAGAAGGGCGCCCACATTGATCCCCAGATAGAAGAACTGGAAGCCAGCATCACGTCGGCCCTGCTCGTCCTGCCCGAAGACATGACCGAGGACGGTGATGGCCGCGGTCTTGAGGCTTCCCGAGCCCACCGCGACCAGAACCATGCCCAGGGCGACGCCGGTTCCTCCCGGGACGGCTGACAGGCTGGCGTGCCCGGCCACCAGAAGAAGTGTCCCACCCAGCAGCGTGCGTTCGGCGCCGAGCACCCGATCTGCCAGCCAACCTCCGGCCACCGTGCACAGATAGACGAGCGCGCCGTAGGCACCCATCAATGCCGTCGCCGGGGTCCGTTCCAGGCCCAGCCCGCCGTCACCCACCTGGTGGACAGGTAGTAGGCCAGGATCGCCTGCATCCCGTAGAAGCTGAAGCGCTCCCACATCTCGATGCCCACCATGGCGGGAACGGCCAGTCGACGATCGGTGCCATCGGCAGGAATTGAACGCTGTTCAATGGGGGTCATGGAAGGAATGGTGCACCATTTCACGAAGGCGCGGGGCCGCTTGTGGAGATGAACTTGAACGGTGTTCAATGGGGCGGGGTGGCACTGCTGGCCGAGCGTCAGTGCGTCGCCACGTTCCGGGGGACCAAGGGCAGGGAGAGGGTCATGGACGCACCAACGATGGTCGGGCTGGGCCAGAGGCACGTCTGGCATCCGTACAGTGCCTCGCCCAGCCCCATTGAGAATCTGCCCGTGTCCAGCGCGGAGGGGGTCTGGCTGACGCTCGCCGATGGGCGGAGAGTCGTCGACGCGATGAGCTCCTGGTGGGCCGCCTGCCATGGTCACCGGCACCCGCACCTGATGGCGGCGGCCAGGCGGCAACTCGACGTGATGCCCCACGTGATGTTCGGCGGACTGACCCACGAGCCAGCCGTACGTCTGGCGCAACGGCTGGTTGACATCACCGATGACCCCTTGCAGCGGGTCTTCCTCTCCGATTCCGGATCGATCGCCGTCGAGGTGGCGGTCAAGATGGTGCTGCAGTACCAGCGTGGGGTGGGCCATCCGGAACGCAACAGGCTGCTCACCTGGCGTTCCGGATATCACGGGGACACCTTTGCGGCCATGAGCGTGTGTGACCCGGATGGAGGCATGCACAGCCTGTGGAGTGGGGTGCTTCCCGAACAGGTCTTCGCTCCGCCGCCGCCAGTGCGTGGCAGCTCCGCCGAGCAACGTGTCGCATACCTCGCACAGCTCGAGTCGCTGGTCGACGAGTCGGTGGCGGGCATCATCATCGAACCCGTGGTGCAGGGCGCTGGTGGGATGCGCTTCCACGACCATGAGCTGGTCCGGGGCATCCGGGCGATCTGTGACCGGCACGGCCTACTGATGGTCGCTGACGAGATCGCCACCGGTTTCGGTCGCACTGGGGACCTGTTCGTCACGTCGGCTGCCGGTGTCACACCCGACGTACTGTGCCTGGGCAAGGCGCTCACCGGCGGCACGATGACCTTGGCGGCAACCCTGACCACCGACGAGGTGGCGCGCGTGCTCTCCCTGCCCGAGGCAGGGGGCGCACTCATGCACGGCCCCACCTTCATGGGCAATCCCCTGGCCTGTGCGGTGGCTCTGGCCTCGCTCGACCTGGTGCAGGACGGTTACTGGCGCACCAGCGTTCCGCGCATCGAGTCCGGACTCCGCGCGGGGCTGGCGCCGGTTGACGATCACGCCGGGGTGTCCGATGTGCGGGTCCTGGGGGCCATTGGCGTCGTCGAGCTGGAAAAGCCTTGTGACATGCGCGTCGCGACGCAAGCCGCCATGGCCGAGGGTGTCTGGCTGCGTCCCTTCGGGCGACTCGTGTACTGCATGCCCCCATTCGTCAGCGATGACGAGACCGTCGAGCGCATCACCTCAGCGGTGTGCGCTGCGGTCAAAGCCACCACGGCCCTGGATCAAGCGAAGGAGAGTGAGCAGGAATGATCGTGATCATCACGGGCACGAACACCGACGTTGGCAAGACTGTGGCCACGGCGGCCATCGCCAGCGTGCTGCGGGAGCGGGGGTGCGAGGTACTGGCGGTCAAACCCATCCAGACGGGCGAGCCGGCGGGGCGGGGGGATGCCCAGACCATCGAGCGACTTGCCGGTGTCCCGACGCTCGACCACCTGCGGTACCCGGAACCGCTTGCACCGAATCTTTCCGCTCGTCGGGCCGGTATGGCTCAGGCACGGTTGGATGACGTGGCAGACTTCCTGCTCGCACTTGATGCACCACAACGCACGGTCCTGGTGGAGGGCGCCGGCGGGCTGTTGGTTCGGCTGGCAGATGACTGGACCCTCGCGGACCTGGCGGCGAAGCTCGAGGCCCCAGTTCTGGTGGTCACGTCGACGGGGCTGGGTTCGCTCAACCTGGCCGAGCTCACGGTGGAGGCAGCCCGAAGCCGAGGTTTGGAGGTGATTGGTCTGGTGGGCGGCAGCATCGAGGATCCCGATGACCTGGCCACACGGCTCAACCTCTCGGAACTGCCGGCGGTCACGGGTGTTCCCCTGTTGGGCGTGTTGCCGGTGGGGGCCGGGGATCTGCCCTGCGGGGAGTTCGCCCAGGTCGCCCGATCCCTGGACTGGCCGGACCAGCTCTGACTGCCTCTGGCCGACGGCCTCGGGATCCTCTCGGGTTCGGAAGACTCGGGCGCGCGATTTCGGCGTTCGCGCCACATCGGACCCCTCATGGCAGGCCGCCCAGGCGGGCCAGTGCTGCGGCCGCGGCACCCAGCACCACCACCAGCAGGAAGGGTGCCCTGCGCCACAGGGCAAGACCCGCCACGGCGAGAGTCACCAGCCGGGCATCCAGCACCAGTCGTTGCCCATCTCCCACGGCATTCAACATCACCAGTGAGCTGAGCAGCCCAATCGTCATGGCGCTCATCACGCGCAGCACGGCAGTTCTTTCGAGCAGACTCGTCGGCAGCAGGTAACCGGCCAGCTTCGTCGTGTAGGCGATCAGGCTTGCCAGCAGGATCCAGGCCCAGATGCTCATGTCGTGCTCCCTCGTCGGCCCAGCGCCTCACCCACGCACGCCGCCACGACGGCTGCCACCAGGAGCGGCAGGCCCTGGGGCAGGGCGGGCACCAGTAGCAGCGTCACGAAGGCTGCGGCCACCCCGATCGCCACCGTCTCGCGGTTGTGCAGCCGCGGCCACAGCAAGCCCAGGAAGGCGGCCACTGCGGCACCGTCCAGGCCCCAGGCGCGGGGATCTCCCAAGGTGTTGCCCAACAGCGAACCGGCCAGGGTGAACAGATTCCACAGAGCGAAGACACCCACGCCGGCGGTCCAGAAGCCGCGTCGCTGCTCGTCGGAACTGGACTGGCCCACGGCTGTCGCCACCGACTCGTCGATGGTCACGTGCGCCTGCAGGTACTTGCGGACACCCGTGGGGCGGAAGACGGCATTCATCTGGGCGCCGTAGACCATGTTCCGCAGTCCCAACAGGCTGGCTGAGACCAGCGCAGGGGCGCCGCCACCGGACAGGGCCCCGACGAAGGCGAACTGTGAGCCGCCGGTGAACATCATCAGGCTCAGGACCTGGGTTTGCAGGACGCTCAGCCCGGCGGCCGTGCTCAAGGCGCCGAAGGAGATCCCGTAGAGGCCGGTCGCCACGGAGACCGAAAGGCCCATCCTCACGGCGGGTGTCAGCTGCACGGTTGCCTCATCTGCATGATTCCTCGACCCTACGTTGGCCATCCACGGATCGGATACGGAGTCCATCGTGCGAACACAGGGGTCCGGAACTAGACTCGACCCGCGCCCGCACGGGGTGCCCAGGGATCGGTGGAGGACGGGAGGCGGTCTGGTGGCCAGCTCTGTTGTGGTGATCGGGAACTTCGACGGTGTGCACGGTGGGCATGTCGAGGTGCTCCGGCACGCGGCGACCCTCGCACCCGGACTGCCGGTGGTGGTGGTCACCTTCTGGCCGCATCCGATGCGTGTCCTGCGACCCGAACAGGCCCCCAAGCTGCTCACCGACCTTCCAGAGCGTCTGAGGCTGCTGAAGGCCGCGGGCGCCCAGGAGGTTCGCGTGGTGCAGTTCACCCGTGACGTCTCCACCTGGAGCCCCGAGGAATTCGTCGCCCGCGTGATCGATCCGCTCGACCCCTCCCACGTCGTGGTGGGGGAGAACTTCCGCTTCGGATATCGCGCCAGTGGCACTGTGGAGACACTTGCCCAGCTCGGCGCGGGGCGATTCGAGGTGGACGCGATGCCCTTGGTCCACATCGACGGCGAGTCCACGTGTTCGACTCTGGTTCGCAAGGCATTGGAGGAGGGCGACGTTGCCCTGGCCGCCACCCATCTGGGGCGGAGCTTCCGGGTTCAGGGGGTCGTGGTGATGGGCGACCAGCGGGGTCGCGACCTGGGATTTCCCACGGCAAACCTGCCTGTTCCGCCGGGGATGGCCGTCCCGGCCGACGGGGTCTACGCAGGTTGGCTAACGCGGCTGGACGAGACCGGGGCACGGCCGATGCCTGCGGCGATCTCCGTTGGCTCCAATCCCACCTTCCAGGGTCTGGAGCGGCGCGTGGAGACCAATGTGCTTGACCGCAAGGACCTGGAGCTCTATGGCGTCGAGATCGCCGTGGACTTCGTGGAGCGGCTGCGGGGCCAGATCACCTTCTCCGGCATCGAGGCCCTCGTGGCACAGATGGAGGCAGACGTCGCCCGCACCCGCGGGATCCTCGGCGTCGAGGTCTGAGCCAGCGGGAGCGGGCGACGTTCGCGTCGACTGCTCAGCGGGCGAGCAGGCTCTTGCGGTAGATCGCGTAACGGTTGCTGACCTGCTCCGGGTCTGCGACGACGTGCGTGGAAGGGTTCTCGATCACCAGGTGATCGCCGGTGGGGGAGTAGCCGAGCTGCAGGAACAGGGAGATGGCCTTGGCATTGTCGGGGGCCACCGAGAGGAAGACCTCCTTGTGGCCAGCCTCTGCCGCCTGGTCCTCGAGCCACGTCCACAGGACATGACCGGCGCCCAGGCCGCGGTGCTCCGGGTAGATCCACAGATTCTTCACCTCGGGCTGCAGGTCATCGTCGATGAAGTCGAGGAATCCGCTGCCGACGATGGTGCCCTCGTGCTCGGCCACCGCCAGGATGCCGGTGCCCTCCTCCATCTCCTGGAAGCGCTGGCCGACGAGGTCGATCTCCGGCCGGGGCTGGTGGGCGCGCAGGTCCTCCAGGTCGCGCTCCTCAGCGCGGCGGGCGGTGACTTCGCTCATCGTGTGCTCCTTCAAGAACGGGGTGGTGGGCGCGGGGTGACGCACCGAACACCGCCAAGAGTAGTCGGCCCCCGGCCAGGCGGGGATCGGTCCACGGTCTGGTCCTGCGTCGCTATCGTGACGCCATGGGCGATGAGGAATCCCGCGTCGACAGAGCGGGAAAGGTGTCGGGCGGGTCCTTGATCTGGTTCGGCTTCAACGGGATCCTCGCAGCCGCCCTGCTCCTGTTTCCGACGCTCTTCTTCTGGATGGGCGTGACCACTGCTGTGGGGCGGGGCGACCCCACGTGGAATGACGGCGAGCAGACGTGGGCAACCGCGCTTGGGCTGGTCACGACCCTCATGGTCTGCGGCATCGTGTGGCTCCTCGTGTCCTGGACGGGCCGGTCCTGTGGCTGGCGACTCGGGGGCTGGAACCTCGCCCTGCTGGTGCTGCCGTCGCTGGTCCTTGAGGCAGCGCTGTCCGGGATGGTGTGGGCCTGACCGCGAATGCTCCGGGGAGGCCATCCCTGGGGGCCGTGTGGCTCCAAGGATCCGCGTGGGTTGCAACCCGAGCGGATCCCCGGAACCCGAGCGCGGCCCGATTGGCCGCCCGAGGGGCCCGGCTGTTATCGTTGACCGTTGCCGTTTGATCGGCCGCGGCTTCCAAAGAGCTCCCACTGCACCGGCACGGGGGCGCCGCGCAACGGGAAACCGAGAGGAGAGCATCGTCATGGACGCTGCCGAGAAGAAGAAGATCATCGAAGAGTACGCGATCGCTCCTGGCGACACCGGCTCTCCCGACGTGCAGATCGCGCTGCTCAGCAAGCGCATCTCCCACCTGACCGAGCACCTCAAGGAGCACAAGGGTGACCATCACAGCCGTCGCGGCCTGATGCTGATGGTCGGCCAGCGCCGCCGTCTGCTCAACTACGTGATGAAGCAGGACATCGAGCACTACCGTGAGCTCATCAAGCGTCTGGGCCTGCGTCGCTGATCGCAGACACCGTGTGAGGGGGAGTGGCCTTCGGGGCCGCTCCCTCTCGTCGCATCCCGGCTTTTGTCAGACTCCTTGGCTAGGCTGGGGCCGTACAACTGAACAGTTCGAGCAAGTATCCGCAGGACACCCAGACCGTCGATCATCGTCGTCTGGTCCTCGGTAGTGGTTCTCGGGTCAGCGCGTCCACGGCGACGCCGACGCCCCGCGAGCCTCGATCGAAGACCGGCAGGTGACCGGTTCGGCAGCACGAGGCTGCCGCTGGTGTGGGTGAGCCCGCACGTGTGGATGGATCCACACCCAACAGAAAGGAGTCCCCGTGGAGGGACCCGACGTGAAGTTCGCCGAAGCCATCATCGACAACGGCAAGTACGGCAAGCACATCGTTCGTTTCGAGGCCGGTCTCCTGGCCCAGCAGGCCGATGGCGCAGCCGCCGTCTACCTGAACGGTGACACCATGCTCCTGAGCGCCACCACGGCGCAGAAGACCCCGCGCGACTCGATCGACTTCTTCCCGCTGACGGTGGACGTCGAGGAGCGCATGTACGCCGCTGGCCGCATCCCGGGCAGCTTCTTCCGCCGCGAGGGTCGGCCCAGTGAGGGCGCCATCCTGGCTGCTCGCCTGACCGACCGCCCGCTGCGTCCGTCCTTCGTCAAGGGCCTGCGCAATGAGGTACAGGTCGTCGTCACGGTGATGGCGCTGAATCCCGAGGTCTACTACGACGTCCTGACCATCAACGCCGCCTCCATGTCCACCCAGATCGCAGGCCTGCCCTTCAGCGGCCCGATCGGTGGCGTGCGCGTGGCCCTGATCGACGACCAGTGGGTCTGCTTCCCGACGGTGGAGCAGATGAAGGACGCCACCTTCGGCATGGCCGTGGCCGGCCGGGTGCTCCCCGACGGCGACGTCGCCATCATGATGGTGGAGGCTGGCGGTACCGAGGCCACGTGGGAGCTCGTGCGCTCCGGCAAGACCGCACCGACCGAAGAGGTCGTCGCCCAGGGCCTGGACGCTGCCAAGCCCTTCATCAAGGCGCTGTGCGATGCCCAGATGGAGCTCGCCACCCAGCTGCCGAAGGAGACCTACGACTTCCCGGTCTTCGCCGAGTACACCGATGAGGCCTGGGAGGCCGTGCAGTCCGTCAAGGACGAGCTCGCCCAGGCGATGACCATTGCCGGCAAGCAGGAGCGCGACGACGCCACCCACGCCCTGCGCCAGAAGGTGACCGAGGCCAACGAGCAGCTCGAGCCCACCGACGTCTCGGCCGCCTTCAAGGCCCTGACCAAGAAGATCGTGCGTCACCGCACCCTGACCGAGCAGGTCCGCATCGACGGACGTGGCGTGCGGGACATCCGCACCCTCTCGGCCGAGGTCGGCGTCATCCCGCGCGTGCACGGCTCGGCGCTCTTCCAGCGTGGCGAGACGCAGATCCTGGGCGTCAGCACCCTGAACATGCTCGACATGGAGCAGAAGCTGGACACGCTGAACCCCGAGACCACCAAGCGCTACATGCACAACTACAACTTCCCGCCCTACTCGACCGGTGAGACCGGCCGCGTGGGTTCGCCGAAGCGTCGCGAGATCGGCCACGGCGCGCTCGCCGAGCGCGCCCTGGTGCCGGTCATCCCGCCGCGCGAGGAGTTCCCCTACGCCATCCGTCAGGTCTCCGAGGCCCTGGGCTCCAACGGCTCCACCTCGATGGGTTCGGTCTGTGCGTCGACCATGTCGCTGCTGAACGCCGGTGTGCCCCTGAAGGCCCCCGTCGCCGGTATCGCGATGGGCCTGATGAGCGAGGAGATCGACGGCGAGACCAAGTACGTCGCGCTGACCGACATCCTGGGCGCCGAGGACGCGCTGGGTGACATGGACTTCAAGGTCACCGGCACCAGCGAGTTCGTCACCGCCCTGCAGCTGGACACCAAGCTCAACGGCATTCCCGCCGATGTGCTGGCCGGTGCCCTCCTGCAGGCTCGTGAGGCCCGCCACACCCTGCTCGAGGTCATGGGTGAGGCCATCGATGCCCCCGATGAGATGAACGAGTACGCGCCGCGGATCATCACGGTGAATATCCCGGTCGACAAGATCGGCGAGGTCATCGGCCCCAAGGGCAAGATGATCCACCAGATCCAGGACGAGACGGGTGCGAACATCTCGATCGAGGACGATGGCACGATCTACATCGGCGCGGACAACGGCACCTCGGCCGAGGCCGCTCGCAGCATGATCAACGGCATCGCCAACCCGACCATGCCGGAGAAGGGCGAGCGCTACCTGGGCACCATCGTCAAGCTGACGGCCTTCGGCGCCTTCGTCTCGCTGCTCCCCGGCAAGGACGGCCTGCTGCACATCAGCAAGCTGAAGCCGCTGAACAACAACCAGCGCGTCGAGTCCGTCGAGGACGTGCTGAGCGTTGGCCAGAAGCTGCAGGTGGAGATCAACGAGGTTGACGAGCGCGGCAAGCTCTCGCTGATTCCCGTCGTGGAGGAGAAGGCCGAGGCCGCCTCCGAGGACGCTCCCGAGTCGGAGTGATCCTGCCCGCCCACTGAGGCACAATCGCGGCTGCGCCACCTCCCGGTGGCGTGGCCGCGATTCTCATTGCGCACCCAACGCCGGGCCGCAGAGCCTTCGTCACCACCTTCGACCGCGCCCATCACCGCACCGTCTTCACGGGCACCCGATGAGGCCGGTCACGTCAGGAATCCATGAACACCATCCGTCGCAGCACCCTGCCCCACGGGCTCCGGATCGTCTCGGAGCATGTCGAGGGGGCGCGGGCCTTCAATGTCGGCATCTTCGTCGGCGTCGGATCCCGCGACGAACTGCCCGGCGAACACGGAGCCAGCCACTTCTTGGAGCACGTGCTCTTCAAGGGCACGCCGAGCCGTACCGCGGAACAGATCTCCGCCGAGGTGGAGCGGTTCGGCGGCGACCTCAACGCGTACACCACCCGCGAGTACACCTGCTTCCACGCTCGCGTACTGACCGAGCAGGCGGCCGCAGCACTCGACGTGCTCACCGACATGCTTTCCCGCTCGCTGGTGAGGGCGAGTGACCTGGGCACCGAGCGCGAGGTGATCCTTGACGAGATCGCCATGCACGACGACGACCCCTCCGAGGTGGCGGTCGAGGGTGCCATTGCCGCGCTCTTCGACGGCACCCGGCTGGCACCGCAGGTGATCGGCTCGGCCACCTCGATCCGTCGGATGAGTACCGCACGCGTGCGTGACTACTGGCGACGCAGTTACACCAGCGACCGGATCGTGGTGGCCGTGGTTGGCGAGGTGGACCATGACGGGCTCTGCGCCACGCTCGCGGATTTCGACGCCGAGCTGGCGGGCGCCTCTGAACCCGCCCGTGAGAAGGCCGTCCCCGCACCGCGACACCCTGTGCGCGTGCGCACCAACGACCTGTCACAGACCTCCGTGGTGCTTGGATTCCAGACCTTTGGGGCGCTCGATCCTCGTCGCGAGGCACTCGCGCTGCTCGCGGTAGCGCTGGGTGGCGGCATGAGTTCTCGGCTCTTCCTCGAGGTGCGGGAGCGTCGGGCGCTGGCCTACAGCATCGACTGCAGCGAGGCGGCCTGGAGCGACACCGGACTGATGACCATCGACTGGCAGGCGCTGCCGGAACGTACCGCAGAGATCATGGACGTCGTCGCAGGGATCGTGAAGGACGTCCGTCGTGACGGCATCACCGCTGACGAGCTGGAGGCCGCCAAAGGGCAGCTCGTGGGCCAGAGCATCCTGCACTACGAGAACCCGTCGTCGAGGATGAGTCGGCTGGGTGGCGCGGAGCTGGCGGGGGAGACCCGCACCCTCGACGAGATGCTGGACGCCTTCCGTGCCGTCGGACTGGACGAGGTGAACGAGCTGGCCCGTCAGATACTGACCCAGACGCCCGTGATCAGCATGGCCGGTGCACCCGCTCCACGGGGCGCGGCGCGGAGGCTTCGCGAGCGCTGGTGACCCCTCAGTGACGAGCCCGGGATCCGGGTCAGGGGCGGCGGGCCGGTCGATCCGGGATCGCCGTGACAGAAGCTGGTCCTCATCATCACGCTCGGGTGCGGGGTCTGGTAGGCACAGGAACCCATCACCGCGCCGGCGCGTCTGGCAACCTACCGGCCGGTATCACCCGCTGACATGGGCGATGAATTTGGTCGACGCGGTCTAGTCTCACTCCGCGCACAGCAATCCACCCACCTTCGCGAACAGGCTCTCGCGCTTCGCCGCCCTCCTGACGGCCCTGTTCGCACTGCTCACGAGTCCCTTCCTGACCCGAGCGGCACATGCTGACCAGCTGGTCCAGCCCGCCGAGGTCCCGAAGACCCTGAGGGTGGGCACCGAAGGTGTCTACCCACCCTTCAGCTACCACGAGGGGAACAAGCTGACGGGTTACGACGTCGAGTACTTCGACGCAGTGGCTCGCCGCCTGGGCGTGGAGGTGACCTATGTGGAAACCCCATGGGATTCGATCTTCGCCGCGCTGGACTCGGGCCGGATCGATCTGGTCGCCAACCAGGTCACGAAGAACCCGGAGCGCAGCGCACGATACGAACTCTCGACGCCCTATGTGACGACTCGTGGCGTGGTGGTCGTGCGGGACGACGACACGTCGGTGAACGCGCTGGACGACCTCAAGGGCAAGAGCTCAGCCCAGAACATCACCTCGAGCTGGGCCAAGGTGGCGTCGCGAGCCGGTGCGGAGGTCGTCGGCGTCGAATCGATGGACAAGGCAGCAGACCTCGTGACCCAGGGGCGAGTGGATGCCTTGGTGAACGACGAGCTGGCAGTGCGCAACTTCCTGTCCACCCACCCCGATTCGGGCCTGCGGATCGCGGTGACGACTGATGACGAGTCGCAGAGCGTCTTCGCGGCAAAGAAGGGCTCGGGCATCATGCCCGAGGTCGACCGAACGATCGCGGAGATGGAGGCAGACGGGACGGCCCAGCGGATCTACGACACCTACTTCGGGGTCGAGGCCCAGGCACCGTCCACCTGGACGGTGATCAAGCAGAACATCGGCCCCATGGTCAGCTCGGTGCTCACCGCCACCCTTCCGTTGACCGCCATCAGCTTCGTGCTTGGTCTGGCCCTGGCACTGGTGCTCGCGTTGGCGCGACTGTCCACCAACCGACTCCTCGAGTGGCCAGCGGCCATCTTCGTGTCCGTCTTTCGTGGCACCCCGCTGCTCGTGCAGCTGTTCATCGTCTTCTTCGGTCTGCCTCAGCTCGGTGTTCGTCTGGGGCCATGGCCATCCGCGGTGCTGGCATTCAGCCTGAACGTGGCCGCCTATGCTGCCGAAATCATCCGTTCGGCCATCCTGTCAGTGCCCAAGGGGCAGTGGGAAGCTGCCTCGACGATCGGCATGAACCGCGCGTTGGCGCTGCGGAGGGTGATCCTGCCGCAGGCGGCCCGGGTGGCAGTCCCACCGCTCTCGAACACCTTGATCTCCCTCGTCAAGGACACGTCGCTGGCCTCCGGCATCCTCGTCACCGAGATGTTCCGGCGCGCCCAGATCGCGGCGGCCCCCAGCGGGGCCTTCCTTGAGCTGTACGGCGTGGCGGCCGCCATCTACTGGATCATCTGCTTCGTCCTGGGTGTGGTGCAGACCCGCCTGGAGACCCGACTGGGAAGGTTCGTGGCCCAATGACCGAGGTTGCCAAGACCCACGCTGGTGACGAGCGGCCGCTGGCCGAGCTGCGGGGCATCCGCAAGTCCTTCGGGACGCTCGAAGTGCTCAAGGGCATCGACTTCGACATCCCGGCTGGGCGCGTCACCGCGCTGATCGGACCGTCCGGTTCGGGCAAGACCACCGTTCTGCGGTCGCTGAATGCCCTCGATCTCCCAGATGCGGGAACCGTGCGCATCGATGAGACGACGGTGGACTTCGCCACCCTCCGCCGCGGGCGCCACGGACATGCCGTGGGGGACTCGTCGAGGCAGGTGGCTCGACTGCGCTCGCACAGCGGGATGGTCTTCCAACAGCACAACCTGTTCGGACACCGCACCGTGTTGGAGAACATCACTGAGGGGCCAGTGCTGGTGCAAGGGATCGGCCGGAGCGAGGCGGAAGCCACCGGCCGTGATCTGTTGGCCAAGGTGGGACTGGCTGACCAGGCGGACAAGTACCCGCACCAGCTCTCGGGTGGGCAGCAGCAGAGAGTGGGGATTGCCCGCGCCCTGGCGCTGCGGCCCTCCCTGCTCCTCTTCGACGAGCCGACCAGCGCCCTCGATCCGGAACTGGTGGGCGAGGTGCTCGGGGTGATGCGTCAACTGGCCGATGAGGGGCGCACGATGCTGGTGGTCACTCATGAGATGCTGTTCGCGCGCGACGTGGCGGACCAGGTGCTGTTCATGGATGGCGGGGTGGTGGTGGAGTCCGGCCGCCCCGCGGACGTCATCGATCATCCACAGCAGGCCCGGACCCAGACCTTCCTGAGGCGGGTGCTGGACCCTCTGCACGGCTGACGGACGCCTCCACTGCGCGCTGCCACACGGTGCCATCCGCGCGGTGGTCATCTCGTCCGCTGGCATGTCGTCGGGCTTTGTTCACCTGAGATGGGCATACTCCGCGTGGTGACTGACGATTTGCACCATCTTCCCCCGCAGGACCATCCCATCCCCGCATCGCTTCTGGGCGGGGAGAAGGTGCCGCCGCCGCGCACCCTGGTGGACATCTTCCTGGAGACGGTGGAGCAGTATGGCGACCAGCCGGCCCTTGATGCCGGCAGCCAGGTGCTGACCTACGACGAGTTCGCAGAGGCTGCCGGTGAGGTGGCCGAGGAACTGGCGGCACTCGGCATCGGGCGGGGTGACAAGGTGGGCGTCCGGGTGCCGTCGGGCACCGCAGACCTGTACGTGGCGATCATGGGCATCTTGCTGGCCGGAGCCGCCTACGTGCCGGTGGATGCCGACGATCCCGACGAACGAGCGCGTACCGTCTTCGAGGAGTCGGCCGCCGCTGCCGTCATCACCAAGGACCTGGTCGTCACCAGCCGTCTGACCACGGCTCGGGAGGCCACCGAGGTGCAGACCCCTCGGCTGGGCGACGACTGCTGGGTGATCTTCACCTCCGGCTCCACTGGCAAGCCCAAGGGCGTGGCCGTGAGCCATCGCAGTGCAGCGGCCTTCGTGGACGCCGAGGCACGCATCTTCCTGCCGAATGCGCCGATCGGGCCCAAGGATCGTGTGATGGCTGGTCTGAGCGTGGCCTTCGACGCTAGCTGCGAGGAGATGTGGCTGGCGTGGCGCTTCGGCGCCTGTCTGGTGCCCGCTCCGCGCAGTCTGGTGAAGTCCGGCGTTGACCTCGGCCCGTGGCTGATCGCCAACCGGATCAGCGTCGTCTCCACGGTTCCCACCCTGGTCTCCCTGTGGCCCACCGAGGCGATGGACCGGGTGCGTCTGCTCATCGTCGGCGGCGAGGCCTGTCCGCCCGAGCTTGGCGCCCGCTTCGCCACCCCGACGCGTGAGGTGTGGAACACCTACGGCCCCACCGAGGCCACGGTCGTCGCCTGCGCTGCGCAGCTGGACGGGACGCCTCCGGTCCGCATCGGTCTGCCCCTTGACGGGTGGGACCTGGCCGTCGTTGACGGGGATGGGAAGCCCGTGGCGGAGGGTGAGGAGGGCGAGCTCATCATCGGGGGCGTCGGGCTGGCCCGCTATCTCGATCCGCAGAAGGATGCCGAGAAGTATGCCCCGATGCCGAGTCTGGGCTGGGAGCGTGCCTACCGTTCCGGCGACGTCGTGGTCAATGATCCCGAGGGCCTGCTCTTCCGGGGACGTGCCGATGACCAGGTGAAGGTGGGCGGCCGCCGCATCGAGCTGGGCGAGATCGACTCGGCGCTGCTGCAGTTGCCCGGCGTCATCGGCGCAGCGGCGGCGGTGCGCAAGACAGCCAGCGGCAATGCGTTGATCGTCGGTTACCTCACGGTGGACCAGGGCTTCGATCGAGAGGCGAGCCTGGCCAAGCTGCGTGCGGACATGCCCGCCGCCCTGGTTCCGCGACTGGCCGTCGTCGACGACCTGCCCACCCGAACCAGCGGCAAGATCGACCGGGACGCCCTGCCCTGGCCGCTGCCCGAGGCGGAGGGAGGAGACTCCGATCTGTCCGACACGGCGCGTTGGTTGGCCGACATCTGGCGCGACGTGCTGGGCAGCCGCCCCTCCAACCCCGACGAGGACTTCTTCACCCTGGGCGGTGGTTCACTGACCGCGGCCCAGATCGTCGCCCGTGTGCGCGAGAAGCACCCGACCGCCACGGTCGCGGACGTCTACGAACATTCCACGATCGGGGCCTTCGCCGCGTGGCTGGACACCCTCACGGCCCCAACCGGTCGCCTCAATGAACCCGTGCATCCCGTGCCACACAAGACGCAGGCCGGCCAGCTGGCCGCCCTGCTGGGGCTGCGCACCATCAGCGGCCTGCGATGGGTCTTCTGGTTGGCCCTGGCGGCGCGCATCGCGGCCGAGCTCGGCTGGTCGGTGGCTGCCACCGTGCTGCCCCTGGCCCCCTGGTGGTCCTTGGCCCTGGTGTGGGCACTGCTCGTCTTTGCGCCCGGCCGGTTGGCCCTGAGCGCCCTGGCCTCGCGGGTCATCCTGGCGGGGATCCAGCCGGGGGACTATCCCCGGGGCGGCAAGGTGCACCTGCGTCTGTGGCTGGCCGAACGGCTGGCCGACGAGCTCGGTGCCGGCATGATCGGCACCGCCGGCCTGGTGCGGTGGTATGCGCGTCTGCTGGGTTGCACCGTGGAGCAGCACGTCGATCTGCACGCCATGCCCCCGGTGACCGGGATGCTGACCCTGGGGGAAGGCTGCTCGGTCGAGACCGAGGTGGACCTGTCGGGTCACTGGATCGACGGCGGCACCCTGCGCCTGGGCAGCATCGAGATCGGACCGCGCGCACGGATCGGAGCCAGGTCCACCCTGTTGGGTGGATCCCGCGTCGGGTCGGGTGCGGAGATCGCCCCGGGGTCTGGCGTCTTCGGCAATGTCCCCGCCGACGAACTGTGGTCTGGCTCGCCGGCCGTCCGGATCGGGAAGGCTCGCGGTCCCTGGGAGGCGCAACCGCCCGCCAAACCGCTGTACACGGCCTTGTACTCGCTGACCGGCACCGCCATCAGCTGCCTGCCGGTGATCGCCATCGCGATCGCCGCCGCTGTGGCCTGGCCCGCGCTCAGTGGCACAACCACCCTGGGACAGGCTCTGCGCACCGCCGCGCTGTGGCTCCCGCTGGCGGGCCTGGCGGGCTACGCGAGCCTCATGCTGATGATCTGGGCCTGGATCCGTCTGCTGTCCATCGGTCTGGAGGGTGGCCACCATCCGGTGCAGGGCCGGCAGGCCCTGCAGGCCTGGACCACCATGCGGCTGATGGATGAGGCCCGCACCTGGCTCTTCCCGCTCTACGCGGGCGCGGCCACCACCTGGTGGCTGCGTGCCCTGGGCGCCCATGTGGGCAAGGACGCCGAGGCCTCGACGGTACTGATGATTCCCTCGCTGACCTCGGTGGGGGCCGGTGCCTTCCTGGCCGACGACACCCTGATCGGCGGCTATGAGCTGGGCGGTGGCTGGTTGCGCATCGAGCGCGTGAAGGTGGGCAAGGGCGCGTTCGTCGGCAATTCCGGAATGACCGCTCCCGGCCGCAAGGTGCCCAAGCGGTCATTGGTTGCCGTGCTCTCCGCGGCACCCCGACGCAAGAAGGCCAAGGCCGGTTCCTCCTGGGTGGGTTCTCCGCCGGAGAAGCTGCGCCGCACGGAGCAGGCTGGTGACACCAGCCGCACCTATGCGCCGTCGAAGCGGCTGCGCGTGCTGCGCGGAGTGGTGGAGAGTTGCCGCCTCTTCGCGCTGCTGGCGCACTTGGGTCTGCACCTGTTGGGTGCGGCGATCCTGCTGTGGGTGGCGGCGCACCACGGCTGGTTGGTGGCGATCCTGCTCTCCGCGCCGGTGCTGCTGTTGTGCGGTCTGCTCGCGGCCGTCATCGCCGCCCTGGCCAAGTGGATCCTGGTCGGTCGGTGGAAGCGCGACGAGCACCCGCTCTGGTCCGGCGCGGTCTGGCGCGGCGAGTTGGCTGATGCCTTCGTCGAGTCCGTGGCCGTTCCGTGGCTGCTGCGTCATGTGCCCGGAACCTCTCTGCTCAACGCCTATTTCCGTCTGATGGGCGCCAGGATCGGCCACGGTGTCTGGTGCGAGACCTACTGGCTGCCGGAGCACGATCTGGTGGTGCTCGAGGACGGCGCCACGGTGAACCGCGGTTGCGTGGTGCAGACCCATCTCTTCCACGATCGGATCCTGTCCACGGACTCCGTGCAGCTGGGGCAGGGCGCCACGCTGGGCCCCAATTCAGTGATCCTGCCGGCCTCCACGCTGGGGCGTCACGCGACGGTGGGCCCGGTCTCCTTGGTGATGCGCGGCGAGAGCGTCCCGGACAAGACTCGCTGGATCGGCAACCCGATCGGTCCGTGGGAGGACTGACCTTCCCGCAGAGCCGGTCATCCCGGGCCTGTGGGCAGCATCTGCCCGCAGGCCCTAGTGCGGCGTGCCGTTAGTTCTTGAATGGTTGTGGTTTGGGAGAATTGGTCATGGCCAATTCTCCTGCCCCGGCGCTGGGTCTTCGTGAGGGTGATCGTGAACGTCTGG
>NZ_JBQKKT010000036.1:0-17343 GCF_052116585.1 Luteococcus sp. Sow4_B9
CGACCCCGCCCCCCCCCCCCCCCCCCCCCCGCCCCCCCCCCCCCCCCCCCCCCCCCCCCCCCCCCCCCCCCCCCCCCCCCCCCCCCCCCCCCCCCCCCCCCCCCCCGGCGCTGGGTTGGAGACGCTGGATTGGAGAGATCACTTGCTGCCGCAGGAGCAGGAGCCCGCCGGGGCGCTCTCCTTCGGCTCGCTGCAGCCACAGCCGCACTCGGGGCCGCAGGTGCAGGCGCCTGCGGTGGCGCCGCAGCCGCACCTGCAGTCCGTGTTGCACAAGCAACCGCAGTTCTCTGCGCACGTGCACTCGCTGGCGGCGAGCCCGCAGCCGCAGGTGCACTGACGTGCCGTGGCCTCGGTGGTGTTCTTGGCCTCGGTGGTGTTCTGTTCGGTCATGGTTCCTCCTGGGAAAGGTGTGGTCGGGTCCGGCCAAGATCCATATTAGTACCCAAGGGGGGTATAAGTTTCGGTAGGTCTGCTCCCTTCGGGGCCATGAGCCCGCGTCGCAGTCGGGCGCGCCCTGCCCGTCGCGGGACGTGTTCCGCTCTCCGGGCAATGTTTGGCCGACGGTGAGATTTTGTTGGGTGGCTGAGCGGAACCCCTCTACCATCGTGAAAGTTGCCGCCTGCAAGTTGCCACGCGGAAAGTCCCAGGGTCTCCAACCAAGCCGACGGCAACAGTGGGGAGAGAAATGAAGCCGAGTGTCATGTTCGTGTGCGTGAAGAACGGCGGGAAGAGCCAGATGGCCGCCGCCCTGATGAGGTTGCGTGCCGGATCCACGGTGCAGGTGTACTCGGCCGGCACCACCCCCGGCGAGGCGCTCAACGAGGCCGCTCGAGTCAGCGTCGAGCGCATTGGGGCCAGTTTCGACGGTGAGGAGCCCAAGGCCATCGACCCCGAGCTCATGCGACGTATGGACCGGGTGGTCGTGATCGGCGACGAGGCCGTCGTCGAACCCGTGAAGGGCATGAAGGGAAGCATCGAGACCTGGACGGTCGACGAGCCCTCCCAGCGCGGGATCGAAGGCGACGAGCGGATGGACCTCCTGCGGGACGAGCTCGACGCGCGCGTGGCCCAGCTGCTGGCCGAAATCGACTGAGTGGGGTCTGGCCAAGCAGCTCGCACTGATCCCCATCCATCTGACCCTGCAGCCGGGCGCATGCCCGTGTCGAGTCCCCGTCGCAGCTGACAGCTCCCTGAGTCTTGCAGAGCTACCCACGCGGGCCAGGGCGCCTGTGGCTTGTCTTGTTGGGCGAGTGAACCGGTCGATGGGTCAGTATGGGGGCTCCTGTCAGGAATTTGGGGGAGTTCTCATGGCGTCCATCGTCTCGCGTGCCCGTGGCGCGATCAGCCCGCTGATGCAGCGCACCAAACCGATCGCGAAGCAAGCCCTTGGCGCCGCAGTCCGCTCTCGCACCAACGGCAATGTGCTCACACCGTCAGTCTGGGGGCTCGAACGCGACGACGCCGGCCGACTCCTGGTCCAGGGCATCGCGCTGGATGACCTCGTCGAGCGCCACGGCGGGCCACTGCACGTGGTCGACGGAACGGCAGTCCGAGCCAATGCGGCCCGATTCCTGCAGGCCGGCCCTGACGGCAAGCCCTTGGTGGAGGCCTACTACTCCTACAAGTCGAACCCGGTGCCCGGGATCCTGCAGTTGCTCGACCGGCTCGGCGTCGGTGCCGAGGTCACCAGCCACTACGAACTGTGGCTGGCCCTGCAGCTGGGCGTCGCGCCCGAACACATCATCTTCAACGGCCCCGGCAAGAGCGAGGAAGGCCTGCGGCTGGCCGTCGAGCGCGGAATCCAGATCATCAACATCAACCAGCTGGAGGAAGTGGAGCGGATCGCCGCCGTGGCGCGCGAGCTGGGACGCCGCCCACGCGTCGGCATTCGCGTGTCCACCAGCGGCACCTGGCAGGGCCAGTTCGCCACCCACGCCAGCCATGCCCTCGACGTCTTCCGCGCCGCGCGCGCCACGGGAGTGCTCGACGTCGTGGGCCTGCACCAGCACATCGGCGGCCACATCGGCAGCGTCGAGCGATTGGCAGCGCCCGTCGACGAGGTGCTGGACTTCGTCGAACTCGTCGAGGAGGACGGTTTCGAACTGGAGATCCTGAACCTGGGCGGCGGTCTGGCGGTGCCGACCACCTACAACTTCACCCAGATGGACCACAAGAACAATGTGCACTTCGGCAAGCCGCTGCCGGTGCCCAGCGTCACCGAGGGCCTCACCATCGAGGACTTCGTCAACGTGACACATCAGCACGTCGCCGCCCGTTACGAGCGTCGCAACCGGCCGATGCCGCGCCTGATGCTGGAGCCGGGCCGTGGCATGACGGCCAACACCCAGATGCTGGTCACCCGAGTGCTCACCGAGCGCAGCACGCCCGACCGCGACTTCCTCTTCCTGGACGCTGGTGTGAACGTGCTGCCCGGCTTCGTCAGCGAGTACCACCACATCTTCGCGAACACCGACCCCGCGGGGGCGACTGACCACGAGTACCGCCTAGTGGGCCCCACCTGCGCCCCGTGGGACACCTTGCTGCACTCCTGGTACGGGCCGGAACTCCACACGGGCGACACGCTGACGGTGATGGACACCGGCGCCTACTTCGTCCCGATGGCCACCACCTTCAGCTTCGCGGAGCCCGGTGTGCTGCTCGTCGACGAAGGACGTGAGGTCATGCTGCGTCGGGGCGAGCGCTTCGAGGACATCATCGCCCTGGACAAGGGAGTTGACGGCCAGGACCTGGTCTGACGGGTCGCCGCTGTCACAGCGCCCCGCGAGGTGCTCCAGGCCTGCCAGGTGCTCGAGACCTGCCAGGTGATCGTGGTGAGCCGGTGCTCTTTGAAGTGCTGGCAGTGCTGGCAGTCGGGATGTGCAGCTGGCTTGGCCGCGGCGCGTGGGTTGTGTGCGTTCGCGTGTGTTGTACCCGTCGCGGGGTGGTTGAACCCACGCGGGGCGAGGAAACCCACGCGGCTTCATGGTGTGCTGGAGGGGATGGGGCAGGCTTGCTCCTGGTTCTGGCGGCGCGTGGGTTGTGTGCGTTCGCGTGTGTTGTACCCGTCGCGGGGTGGTTGAACCCACGCGGGGTGAGGAAACCCACGCGGGGCGATGAATCCCACGCGGGGTGAGGAAACCCACGCGGCGGCTTCGGGGCGGGGCGATGAATCCCACGCGTGCCACTGGAGGACATGCCAAGGGGCGGGGTGGAAAGCACCCCGCCCCCTCACACGCGCCTGTCAGGCGTCGACGACCACCGGGATCACCACGGGGCTGGTGCGACGTCCGCGACGGAACCAGTTGGTGACCGTGCGGGCCACCTCGGTCTCCAGGTCATTCTGGTCCGTGCGTCCAGCCTGGACCGCCGTGTGGAGCGCCTTCTGGATCTTGGGCGTGAGCTCCTCGAACTCCTCGTCGCTGGGCAGGGCGCCCTTGCTGATGTATTCGGGATCCTCGACGATCTTGCCGGTCTTCGGGTCGATGAAGAGCAGGATGGTCACGACGCCGTCCTCGGCCAGCGCCCGTCGCTCGGCCAGTGTCTCGTCATTGACCGCGTCCACCTGACCGCCCTCGACGAAGACCAGACGCGCCGAGACCTGCCCCACCACCTTGATCTGACCCTTGATCACGTCGATCACGGCGCCGTCGCGGACCACCAGCACGTTCTCCTCCGGCACGCCCGTCTTCTTGGCGATGGTGGCCTGGGCATCCAGATGACGCCACTCGCCGTGCACTGGCAGAACATTGCGCGGCTCGATGATGTTGTGGCAGTAGGCCAGCTCACCCGCGCTGGCGTGACCGGAGGTGTGCACCTTGGCATTGCCCTTGTGCACCACATTGGCGCCCAGCTCGGCCAGCTGGTTGATGATGCCGTAGATGGAGCTCTCATTGCCGGGGATCAGCGAGCTGGCCAGCAGCACGGTGTCGCCGGGGCCCACCTTGATCTGGTGGTCGTTCTTGGCAATCCGGGCCAGCGCGGCCATCGGCTCGCCCTGGGAGCCGGTGCACACCAGCACCGTCTTGTTGTCGGGCATCTTCATCAGGTCACGGTGGTCGATCAGCACGCCCTCCGGGATCTGCAGGTAGCCCAGGTCACGGGCGATGCCCATGTTGCGCACCATCGAGCGTCCGACGAAGGCCACCTTGCGGCCGTGCTCATGGGCGGCGTCGATCACCTGCTGGATGCGGTGGACGTGGCTGGCGAAGCTGGAGACGATGATCCGCTTGGGAGAGGTGCGGAAGACCTCGGCGATGGCCGGACCCAGATCGCGCTCGCCGGTGGTGAAGCCCGGGACCTCCGCATTGGTGGAGTCCACCATGAAGACGTCGACGCCCTCCTCACCGAAACGGGCGAAGGCGCGCAGGTCGGTGATGCGGTCGTCCAGCGGGAACTGGTCCATCTTGAAGTCGCCGGTGTGCAGCACCGTGCCACCAGGCGTGCGGACGAAGACCGCCAGACCGTCGGGGATGGAGTGGTTCACCGCGGCGAACTCGCAGTCGAAGGAACCGACCTTGATCCGGTCGCCCTCGGCCACCATCTGGGTCACCGGCTTGATGCGGTACTCCTGCAGCTTGGCGGTGATCAGGGCCAGGGTCAGCTGGGAGCCGACCAGCGGGATGTCCGGGCGCAGCTGCAGCAGGTAGGGCACACCACCGATGTGGTCCTCGTGGCCGTGGGTCAGCACGATGCCGTCGATCTCGTCCAGCCGGTCCGCGATCGGCGCGAAGTCGGGCAGGATCACGTCGATGCCGGGCTGGTCCGGGTCCGGGAAGAGGACGCCACAGTCGATGACCAGCAGGCGCCCGTCGAACTCCAGGACGGCCATGTTGCGGCCGACCTCGCCGAGGCCACCGAGCGGCATGATCCGCAGCACGCCCTTGTCGGGGCGGCTGAGGGACTTCTTGTTGCGCGATGACGAGCGATTGCGAGCCATGGTTGCTCCTTTCGAGCAGGGTCAGTTGCCGGTGGGATCGGCAGGATCGTGGGTCAGTGGTTCGAGCAGGACGTCGGGGTTCTCCTGACGAACCCAGCGCGCCTGCCATTTGTCGGAGAACAGGGCGAGCAGCATCCCGTCGCTGCGTTCGGCCACCTCGACGCCCTGACGACGTTCGATGGCGGCGATGTCGGAACGTTGGGTACGCATGGCCAGGCCGAAGGGCAGGTGGTCCAGCCGGATTGGGCAGTTGAACTCGTGCTCCATGCGGTGGGCCACCACCTCGAACTGCATCGGACCGACGGCGGCCAGGATCGGCATCTGGCTGGGCCGACGATCGGAGCGCAGCACCTGGATGACGCCCTCCTGGTCGAGCTGCTCGATGCCACGCTGGAACTGTTTGTGGCGCGAGGGGTCCTTGGCGCTGGCCTGCTGGAAGTGTTCCGGCGGGAAGGACGGGATCTCGGGGAAGGTGACCGGCTCGTCCAGGTACAGGGTGTCGCCCGCCCGGACGCTGCCGGCATTGACCAGGCCGATGATGTCACCGGGCCAGGCCTGTTCGACGGTCTCACGGTCTCGGCCGAAGACATTCGAGGCGTACTTGGTGGCCAGCGGACGGCCGGTGGCGGCACGGGTGACCACGTCGCCACGATGGAAGAGCCCAGAACAGATGCGGGCGAAGGCCAACCGGTCTCGGTGGTTGCGGTCCATGCCGGCCTGCACCTTGAAGACCTGGGCGCTGAAGGGGGCCTCGACCGGGCGAAGGTCACCATTCTCGTCCGGGCGCGGGCTGGGCGGCGGCGCCAGCTCGGAGAGCACCTGCAGCAGCTGCCCGATGCCGAAGTTGAGCACGGCCGCGGCGAAGATCACCACGCTGCTGCGCTGGGCCAGGTAGTCGTCCAGATCGTGTTCGAAGCCGTCGGCGGCCAGCAGCTCCGACTCCTCCAGCGCCGTGGTCCACGGTTCGCCAACGGTGGCCTCGGCCTCCTGGGCGCTCATCCGGCGCTCCATGGCGAGCGTGCTGCCACCGGGGGTGCGGGTGTACTCGACGTATTCGCCCGTGCGGCGGTCGACCACGCCGTGGAAGTCACCGGCGATGCCCACCGGCCAGGTGAGCGGCGTGGGGCGCATGCCGGTGCGCTCCTGGATCTCGTCGAGCAGCTCGAGTGCCTCATGACCGGGGCGGTCCCACTTGTTGATGACGGTGATGATCGGGATCTGGCGCTGCTTGCACACCCCGAAGAGCTTCATGGTCTGCGGCTCCATGCCTTTGGCGGCATCCAGCAGCATGATCACGCTGTCGACGGCGGTCAGCACCCGATAGGTGTCCTCGCTGAAGTCGGCGTGGCCGGGGGTGTCGACGACGTTGAAGACCAGCCCGTCGTGCTCGAACTGGATGGCCGAGGAGCTGATGGAGATGCCGCGGTCGCGTTCCATCTCCATCCAGTCGCTGACGGTGCCCTTGCGGCCGGCCTTGCCGTGGGTGGCGCCTGCCTCGTTGAGCACCCGCGCGTGCAGCAGGAGTGCCTCGGTGAGCGTCGACTTGCCGGCGTCGGGGTGGCTGATCACCGCGAAGGTGCGGCGTCGGTCCGCTTGCTTGAGCACGTCGGCACTTGTCACGAAGGGAGGCTCCAGAACTGTCGTCGATGGGTTGGGCGCGGGGCGCTCGCGTGGAGGGTGCTGTGCGCCGCCGCGTCCCAGTCTCTCATGCTGGCCGGGGTGTGCTGCCGAGAGCAGCGGCCGGGCGGCAGGGCGATGCGATGCCTCAGCGACGCAGTGCTGGCTCCAATGGCTCGAGCAGGGCCTGGGCGCAGGCCTCGTCCAGCACGACGTCGGTGGCGACCCGCGCGCGCAGGGCGCCCCTGAGGGCTCGCGCCTTGGCGGCGCCCGCGACCACGCAGATTCGGCGTGGGAGGCGATGCAGTTGGTCGGGGGTCATGCCCGAGGCCCGATCATTGAGCGGAATGTCCTGCCAACTGCCGTCCTCGCGCAGGAAGACGGTGTTGACGTCGCCCACCACGCGCTCGTCCGCCAGCTGCTGCCAGTCGGCCTCGTCCAGGTAGCCCTGGGCGTAGACCTGCGATGGCACCTCGGCGCTCAGCCCGCCCACCCCGAACAGGGCCAGGTCGATGCGCTCGTGCAGCGCCAGCACCGACTGGATGCTGCGTTCGCGCCACATCGCCCGCCTGGTCTGGGCGTAGTCGAAGAAGGCCGGGACGGGAAAGGGCACCACCGTCGAGGAGAAGGCGTTGGCGAACTGGGAGTTGATGGCCTCGACGTGTCGTAGGCCCGACGTGTTGGGATTGGCCGCACCATTCATCTGCACGACGGTGGTGTTTCGGGCCTCACGAGGTGACAGGTACTGCACCACGCTACCGAGGGTGGTGCCCCAGGCCGTCCCGATCACCATGTCGTCACGAATCGACTCGCTGATGAGCTGCCCCGCGGCGCGGGCCACCCGTTCCAGGCGATGGACGTCGGATGCTCCTTCGCGCACCGGCACCACATGGGCGCGCACCCCGAAGGCCCGGCCGATGTGCGCGCCCAGCGAGGTACGCGGCCCGGCCGGATTGGTGAGGGTGATCTGCACCACGCCGCTTTCCCTTGCCTGCTTCAGCAGGCGCGAGACGCTGCTGCGCGAGACATTCAGTTGGCGGGCGATCGACTCCATGGTCTCGCCCTGCACGTAGTACAGGGAGGCCGCCAGGTACAGGTGGTCAGACCGCTCGTTCATCGCGCTGCTCCGGCATTGCACATGTGTTCATGCTACTGGTGCACATGTGCGTTTGATGGTGGATTGGGTCCGCGCAAGGTGCTCGGACGACGAGGTCATGAGCTCGACGAGGAGCGACAGCCTGGCGTGAACCACAGGGTGTGCCGCACTGTCGGCGCCAACCACAGACGCCGCGCCCGGGGGCGCGCACATGAAAGGCACGGACGTGATCCTTCTGGAAACCGCACAGGTGGCCCTACCTGTCATCTTCGGGTCGGAGTTCTTCGGTACGGCGACGCTCATCCTGTTGGGTGTCGGCGTGGTGGCGAACAACCTGCTGGGCAAGACGAAGGGTCAGAACTCCGGGACCCTGCACATCAACTTCGGCTGGGGCCTGGCGGTCTTCACCGGCGTCTACGTCGCCTACAAGACCGGTGGGCACCTGAACCCCGCGGTGACGCTGGGACTGGCTGCCGCGGGAAATGACCTGGCCGAAGGCGTGGCGGCGACGCCGGTGAACATCGTCACCTACCTGGCGGCACAGATGCTCGGCGCCATGTTCGGTGCGGGTCTGGCCTGGGCTGCCTACAAGGACCACTACGACACCGACGTCGATCCCGAGCTCAAGCTGGCCACCTTCGCCACCGGCCCTGCCATCCGCAATCCCTTCTGGAACACGATGACCGAGGTGATCGCCACCTTCGTGCTGGTCTTCTGGGTGCTCATCAGCGGCTACACCCAAGGTGTCACCGTCGGCCCGCTCGCGGTGGCCCTGGTGATCGTCGGCATCGGCGCCTCGCTCGGTGGCCCCACCGGTTATGCCATCAACCCGGTGCGTGACCTGGGCCCGCGCCTGATGCACGCCGTGCTGCCCATCAAGGGCAAGGGTGGGTCAGACTGGGGTTATGCATGGGTGCCCGTGATCGGCCCGACCATTGGTGGCCTGCTGGCCGCCGTCGTCTACCGGATCTTCTGGTGACCGACCAGACCTGACACCGCAGAACCAACAAGATTTCACGACGGAGTGGAGCGCACCATGAAGAGCAAGTACATCCTGGCCATCGACCAGGGAACCACCAGCAGCCGGGCCATCATCTTCGACCACGGCGGCAAGATCATCAGCGTCGGCCAGAAGGAGCACGAGCAGATCTTCCCCCGTGCGGGCTGGGTCGAGCATGATGCCGAGGAGGTCTGGGCCAATATCCGCGAGGTCGTCGCGGAGGCGCTGAGCAAGGGCAACATGAACCGCCACGACATCGCGGCGGTGGGCATCACCAACCAGCGAGAGACCACCGTGGTGTGGAACAAGGAGACCGGCAAGCCGGTCTACAACGCGATCGTCTGGCAGGACACCCGCACCCAGAAGATCGTCGACGAGCTGGGCGGAGGCGATCCGGACAAGTACAAGGAAAAGGTCGGCCTGCCGCTGGCCACCTACTTCTGTGGCCCCAAGGTCAAGTGGATCCTGGACAATGTCGAGGGCGCTCGCGAGGACGCCGAGGCCGGCAAGTTGCTGATGGGCACCATGGACACCTGGGTGCTGTGGAACATGACCGGCGGCGTCGAGGGAGGGATCCACGTCACCGACGTCACCAATGCCTCGCGCACCATGCTGATGGACCTCAAGAGCCTGCAGTGGGATGAGCAGATCGCCAAGGACATGACGATCCCGATGAGCATGCTGCCCGAGATCAAGAGCTCGGCCGAGGTCTACGGAAAGGGACGCGAGGGTGGCTTCCTGCGCGACATCCCGATCGCCGGCATCCTGGGCGACCAGCAGGCCGCCACCTTCGGCCAGGCCTGCTTCGAGAAGGGCATGGCCAAGAACACCTACGGCACCGGTTGCTTCATGCTGATGAACACCGGCAACGAGATCGTTCCCAGCAAGAACGGTCTGCTGACCACCGTCTGCTACCAGATCGGTGACCAGAAGCCCGTCTACGCGCTGGAGGGTTCGATCGCCGTGGCCGGCTCGTTGGTGCAGTGGCTGCGCGACAACCTCAAGATGTTCGACAGCGCACCCGAGGTGGAGGAGCTGGCCAAGACGGTCGACGACAATGGCGGCGCCTACTTCGTCCCGGCCTTCAGTGGTCTGTTCGCTCCCTACTGGCGTTCCGATGCCCGTGGCGCCCTGGTGGGTCTGACCCGCTATGTCAACCGTGGCCACATCGCGCGCGCCGTGCTGGAGTCCACGGCCTACCAGACCCGTGAGGTGCTGGAGGCCATGGAGGCCGACTCCGGTTCCCCGCTGGCCGAGTTGAAGGTGGACGGCGGCATGACCGCCAACGAGACCTTGATGGCCTTCCAGTCCTGCCAGGTGGGCGTGCCCGTCGTGCGCCCGAAGGTGGCCGAGACCACGGCCCTGGGTGCCGCCTACGCCGCCGGCATCGCCGTGGGCTTCTGGAAGGGCGAGCAGGACGTCATCGACAACTGGGCGGAGGACAAGCGCTGGGAGCCGGAGTGTGACCAGGACGAGCGCGAGCGCCTCTTCCGCAACTGGAAGAAGGCCGTGACCAAGACCTTCGACTGGGTTGACGGCGACGTGAAGGAGTGAGTCCGGCCCATCGGACACCGGGACGACGCTGAGGACTGCCCAGCGGGATGAGGGCTCTGCCCACATCCCGCTGGGCTTTTCCTGAGAGGCCGTCTGGTAAATGTTCAGGATATCCTGATGATCCGATGAAAGTTTTCTGGGCCCTCGTCCAAATATTTGGGGATTCCTTGCATGGCAGGGATTCCTCTGGTTGGTCTGATGGTCAAGAGAATTCACTTGGTCAACGCCGGTGTGGTCTTGGCGGGGAAAAGGGGTGTCGGATACCTTATTTATGACGGACCACTTACCTTTTTTGAGGCAGAATGGGCTGGCACGGCCTCGCCGGGTCGTTGCATTCATTGTTCGGGGGGACAAGAAACATGGCAAAGGACGTACGCGAGCGAATGGTGGCGGGGGCCACCACGCTGCTTGCATCGAAGGGCCTGCAGGCCACGTCGTTCAGCGAGGTCATCGAGCTGACCGACACGCCGCGAGGCTCCATCTACCACCACTTCCCAGGGGGCAAGGACGAGCTGGTGCTCGCCGCGCTCGACCGGGCCGGGCAGCAGATGCTGACCGCCCTGTCGGACAGCGACGGCACGAGTGCCGAGGACGTCCTGGCCACCGTGGTGGCCACCTGGCGCACCCTGCTGGAGGGTTCGCAGGTGACCACGGGTTGCGCGGCTGTCGCCGTCACCGTGGCCACCGAGTCCGAGGAACTCCTCGGCGCCGCTTCCCACGTGTTCGCAAGCTGGCAGGAGCGCCTCACGGCGCTGTTCGCCGGTGGTGGCCTGACCGCTGACAAGGCCGCGGAGTTCGCTGCCCTGTCCCTGGCCACCGTGGAGGGCGCCGTCGTCATCGCACGGGCCAAGCGCAGCATGGCGGCCTATGACCAGGCCGTGGCGCTGCTGCCCACGCTGCTGGCGGCTCTCAAGGGCTGACGCGGGCATGAGGTCCTGACCCAGGTCCGCACGGGCCACAGTCGGCCAGCCTGCACCAGGACGATCGACGGGCAACCCCACAAGGGGTCGCCCGTCGACATCTTTCGGCAGGTCCCGGGGTCACGATCCGCAGCGAACGTCCAACCGGCTCAGGCGCGCCGGAATGGTGCGGGCTGGATTGGTGCGGGCCGGTGCTGGGCTGGCTCAGCCCAGCACCTCGATCTCCGCGATGGCGGCCTGGTACTTGTTGCCGCTCACCTTGGGCAGATTCGTCACGTAGACCAGCACATGACGTGCCTCCACAGCCTGCTCCGGGGTGAGGACCACCTCGGTCCCAGCCTGGGCATCCTGCGCCACCGTGGTCCACCGCTTGCCCGAGGTCATCGGAGCCTTCTCCGTGGCGCCGTCGGTGGGGACCCGGAGCTCCACGCCCGTGGGGGCGCCCTTCATGATGAGCTTCACCGATCCCACCGTGCGACGCTCACCCAGGTCAACCACCAGGCCCACACCGGGCTTCAGCTTGCCCATCCGCGAATCGTTCAGGTAGGTCAGGCTCTGCCATGCGGTGGCCGGATCGCCATCCCAGGCCCGGGCAACCAACTTCGGGTTCTCCTCGGCATTGCCGCCGTCGGCAGTGGGATCGAAATCCGTCACGGCCTTGATCTCGACGGGCTTGCCGGCCCCGTCGGCGCCGCCCGAGCCACCGCCGAGGCGGACACCGTCGCCGAACAGCACCTTCAGCAGCCCCACCAACAAGGCCAGACCAACCAGGGCCACCAGCACGATCAGCCAGCGGCGCCGCGGTGGGCGGGACCCGTGCGGAGCGCGAGTGGCAGGATGACTGCCCCCGGAACGGCGCGTCTGGCCGGTCTCCTCCACCTGCGGCGCCGACGGCGTCGAGGGGCTGGCGGGAAGCGGTGCGGAAACCGTCGTCGCAGCGGCCGCTGCAGCGGCTGCTGCGGCGCCCGCCATCGGACGTACCGTGGTCTCGTCGTCATCGGACGGATCGACGGCCCGCATGCTGGCGGTGGTCTCCAGCAGCGCGGCGCTGCCATCGGCGTCGTCCTGCGGAACGACCGGGTAGCGCATGCGGCGCTCCAGATCTGCGGCTGCATCCGCGGTGCCCAGGACCCTGGACAGGGCCTTGGCCACCTGCGCGGCAGTCAACAGCGGTGCCTCATTGCGACGTGGACTGCTGGAGAGCACCTGGTCACAGATCTCGTCCAGGGCCGGCGAGACGCCCGAACGCACCTGCCGCGGCGTCAGCCAGCCATGGTCATCCACGGGGGCCGGCAGCATGCCCCAGGTGCGGCGCGGCTGCCCGTCGCCGCCGACCATCTGTTCAGGCGCGGTGGGCCAGCGGGTGACCAGACTGGCGTAGAGCACCTTGCCGATCGCGGTCACATCCGCGTGCTCCCGTTCGGACCAGGCCCGCCCCTCCTCCTGCTGGTCAGGATGCATGGCGGCCTCGATCAGGAAGCCGACGATCTTCACATTGCCGGTGGCGGTGATGATGACCGTGTCCGGGTTGATCCGCTGGTGGAAAAGACCTTCGGAGTGCATCGCCTGCATGGCGTCAGCCAGTTCCCGCGCCACCCAGGCGGCCTCCAGGGCGCTCAGCGGACCCTGCTGCAGCAGACGCTCCAGGCTCTCACCGGGGGCGAACTCGCAGACCACCAGCGACGGGTCGCCCGCCTCCTCGCCCACCACCGCGTCCAGCACCCGCAGGAAGCGGGAATCGGTGGCGAAGGCGGCCTTGCGGGCGGAGTCCAGCACCTCCGGGGTGCGGGGATCCTCCGGCGAGAGCAGGTGCACCAGGACGGAACGGGAGAGCTTCTGGTCGAAGGCGCGCCACGTGAGGGTTCCGCCACGTCGGGCCAATTGCTGCTCCAGACGGTAGCGCCCGGCATGCACGTCCCCCGCGGAGACGATCGGCGGCTGCTGGCCGGAGGGCTGGTCTTCCAGCCCCACCTGCTCCGTCCGGTCTGACATCTTCTCCCCGTTCCCGTTCACGTCGCCTCGACGTTAGTCGATCCGCGTCGTTCCCGCTGCACCTGACGGATCCGGGCAGCGGTGCCGGTCAGGAAGACGACGCCCGAGGCGATGATGATGATCCACCCCACCCGACCCATCTGCGTGGCAGTGACGGTCATGGGGCGGGGCTGCCCGATCGGCCGCCCGGTCACGGTGGTCAGGCGTGCGGTCATGCCCACCGCGCCATTGGCATGCGTCACGACGCTGACCTTCACGGTGGCCGACTCCCCCGGCGCCACCCGGTGCACCGCGCTGTTGGAGACACTGATGCGTTGCGGATTGTCGCTGGTGAAGTCCACCTTGACGCGGATCGGTTCGGACAGGCCGTTGCGGATCGTGACGGGGATCTCCTGTTCCGGGGCGCTGGTGACGAAGTCCTCCACCACGTGGAGGCTGATCCGGTTGGTGTCCAGCACACCGCCCATCCGATTCTGGACAGCACTGAGCCAGGACATCGCCTGGGGACGGCGACGCTGCCAATTGGTGCTGATGGCCTGCGGCAGGATGCCGTTGGCGGACTGCTGGGTGGTGCTCTCCTGGTCGACCAGCTCGTCCCAGGCATCGAGTTCGGCCGTGGCCAACTCCATCGCCTCCATCCAGGCCGGGTCGTCCACCTGGTCCACCTTCGTGGCCGGGGTCCAGCGGGGTGCTTCCTCGGCGTCGGCGACGATCGTGGCCAGTGGCGTGCGGGTACGCCACGGCGCGGCGGCGAGCTCGGCCGCGGACTGGTTGCTGGCGGAGACCAGCGTGACGACGGGCTCCCGGGCGACGAACTGGGTGGCCTGCAGCCGGCCGGTCACCTGCGCGGCGCTCACCGGGGCGGGCGCGGGGCCTCCCTCGAAGACATCCGTGCGGGCCCGCACCACCGTCGTCGACGAGGAGGCCGGCCAGTCCTGCACCGTCGCATCGGAGGGCGTCTCCTGCAGCACCAGAAGCGATGGCTTGAGTGTTGACAGAACCGATGCCTCGCGGGCGCCAATCCCTTCCGACGAGGGGACCACGGCCAGCGGCAGGCCCGCCAGGAGGTGGTCCTTGGGCACAGGCGTGGCGGCGCGGGCCACCAGATCAGGCCGCCCACTGCCCACGGCCAGGGCGATGTCCGGGCTGCCGTAGAGCGTGCGGTAGGCGCGCCCCTGCCGGAGCAGGGGGGTCAGCGCGTCCAGGAATTCCTTGGCCGACCGCTGGCCGGCCGCGGTGGCCTCCTGGCTGCCTTGGACCGTGTAGCCCCTGGCCATGGCTGACAGGTGGTCCACCAGGGCGGGATCCACCAGGAGGGTGGTGCCGGGAGTCTGGCCGAGGGCCAGCAGCAGCCGCAGGCGGCCTCGCAGTTCCGCCGCCAGGTGGTCGTCCTGGAAGACGGTGCCGCCCACCAGGCTGGGGCGGGTGGTCATGTGCACCAGGGCTGTGCTCGCAGCCCGGGGCCGAGGTTCGTCGGAGTCAGGAGCCAGCACGAACAGTGAGCGCGCCCGGCCCACGGTCTGGTTCTGGCCACCGTCGGGAATCCCGCGGAGCTGAACCCCCACCAGGTAGGCGCCCGGACTGTCGAAACCCAGAGACTCATCACCCGAGACCTTGGCACGAACGCTGAAGGCGGCCGTCTCCCCTGGCGCGAAGGACTTCTTGCCCTGGGGGAAGGCCTGGCTCGGTTGGTCACCGACGTCGGTGATGTTGAAGATGTTCCCGGCCTCGGCGGAGATCATGCGGCGTCCCAGCGGTGTTTCCGGGGCGGTGGCCAGCACGGCCTCCAGGCTGGCCTCGTCCTCCACGACGTCGGTGGAGCGCCACAGGTGCACCTGGAGGTCGCTGACCGGCGCGCTCGTCTCGTTGGTGACCGTCCCAGTCAGGGCGATGGTGTCATTGCGGGTGCCCGACGCCGGGGAGACCGAGCGCAGGGTCACGGTGAGACCGGCCGCCTCGTCCGCTGCGGCGGGGACGGGGGAGATGACTCCGAGGCCCGAAACGGCGATCACCATGGCCAGCAGGGCCGCGAGCCAGGGTTGCTGGAGGGGCTTGCGCCGGGTTTCCTGGAGCGGCTTGCGCCGGGTTTCCTGGAACGGCTTGCGCCGGGACAGCCCCTGCCCGCGCCCTTGCGCGGGCGGATGGGGCGGACGGCGGGGGATCACCCGGCCAGCCTAGTTGCCCGTCGCAGGGGTGCGGGTCTGCCACCACTGCTGGAGTGCCAGCGTGGCCTGCTCCTCGCCCAGAGGCCCCTGGTCCATGCGCAGGTTCAGGAGGAACTTGTAGGCCTCTCCCACCTCACGCCCCGGCTTGAGGTCGAGGATCTGCATGATCTGGTCGCCATTGAGATCGGGCCGGATGGCGTCCAGCTCCTCCTGTTCGGCGAGTTCGGCGATCCGGCGCTCCAGGTCGTCGTAGGCGGCGCGGAGCCGGGCGGCCTTGCGTTGGTTGCGCGTGGTGCAGTCGCTGCGGGTGAGGATGTGGAGGCGCTCCAGCTGGTCGCCGGCGTCGCGGACATAACGGCGCACGGCCGAGTCGGTCCAGCTGCCCTCGCCGTAGCCGTGGAAACGCAGGTGCTGTTCCACCAACTGGCACACGGCCTTCGTCTCGTCGGTGGAGAACTTCAGGGCACGCATCCGTTTGCGAGTGAGCTTGGCGCCGACGACGTCGTGGTGGTGGAAGCTGACGGTGCCGTCCTCCTCGAAGACCCGAGTGGCCGGCTTGCCGACGTCGTGCAGCAGGGCCGCCAGGCGCAAAACCAGATCCGGTTGGTGTCCGCGGGCACGCTCCAGCTCGATGGCCTGGTCCAGCACCACCAGCGAGTGGGCGTAGACGTCCTTGTGGCGCTTGTGCTCGTCCTGGGTCTGGCGCAGCGCCGCCAGCTCCGGCAGGACGCGCTCGGCCAGCCCGGTGGTGACCAGCAGGTTCAGGCCGGGGCGGGGGTGGTCGGTGAGCAGCAGTTTGCACAGCTCGTCGCGGACCCGCTCGGCGCTGATGATCTCGATCCGGTCGGCCATGTCCGTCATGGCCCGCTGCACATCCGGTGCGACGGTGAACTGCAGCTGGCTGGCGAAGCGGGCGGCGCGCATCATGCGCAGTGGATCGTCGCTGAAGGAGCGCTCCGCCGTGAACGGGGTGCGCAGTACCCGACTCGCCAGGTCGGTGAGGCCGCCGTAGGGGTCGACGAAACGGTTGTTGACCACGTCGAAGGCCATGGCGTTGACGGTGAAGTCGCGTCGCACCAGGTCATCGGTGATGTTGTCCCCGAAGTTCACCTCGGGCTTGCGGCTGTCACTGCGGTAGATGTCGGCACGGAAGGTGGTGATCTCGATCTGCCACTCGACCCCATTGGCCCGCTTCTTGGCGCCGATGGTGCCGAAGTCCTTGCCGATGTCCCAAACGGCCTTGGTCCATCCGCGCAGGAGTTTCTCGATGTCGTCGGGCCGGGCACTGGTGGTGAAGTCGAGGTCGTGCTGCAGGACGCCGAGCAGCGCGTCGCGCACGGGACCGCCCACCAGGTACAGCTCGTGACCGGCATCGGCGAACAGGCGTCCCAGCTCACCGACGACGGGCGTGCTGGCCAGCAGGTGGGCCATCTGCTCGGTCTGGGCATGGGTCAACTCGTTCTCGGGCACCGCAGAAGTGTACGGGAGGCGACGGGTGGAGCTGGTGGACGCCGGGGGTGGGGCGTCGCGCGTGGGTTTGGGCAGGGGCTGTGGCGCCCGGGAGGGGGCTCGCGTGGGTTTGGGCAGTGTCGTGGCGCGTCGCGTGGGTTTGGTGGGCTCGCGATGGGTGTAGCGCACGCGGGGTGTTGGATGCCACGCGTCGCCGGGGGGTGGGGCGTGGCGCGTGGGTTTGGGCAGGGGCTGTGGCGCCCGGGAGGGGGCTCGCGTGGGTTTGGTGGGCTCGCGATGGGTGCAGCGCACGCGGGGTGTTGGATCCCACGCGTCGCCCGGGGTGGGGCGTGGCGCGTGGGTTTGGTGGGCTCGCGATGGGTACAGCGCACGCGGGATGTTGGATCCCACGCGACGGTGGGCACAGGACCGCGGGGGTGGGCCCCAGCCCCAGGTTCCAGAACTCAGCCCCCAGAACTCGGGCGTGTCAGATGGTTTGTGTAAGTGGTGGTCTCCCGAGATGAAGGAGATTGACTGTGACCATGACCAAGGAGAAGGGCCAGTCGGAGACGCAAGCCCGCCAGTTGCGGCGTGAGTTGTTCGACGACCAGTTG
>NZ_JBQKKT010000037.1:0-16582 GCF_052116585.1 Luteococcus sp. Sow4_B9
GCGGCTGGGACCCCGAAACCGAACGTCATCTCCGCCTGATCAACCGCCTCAACACCCTCATGGACCACATCGCCTGACCAGACCACCGCAACAGGCCCTGACCAGCCCCGATTAGCCGGAGAAAGCTACGACAACGCCATCGCCGAGACGATCAACGGGTTGTTCAAGACTGAGCTGATTAAGCCCCGAGCGCCGTGGAAGGGTGTTGATGAGGTCGAGTTCGCGACCGCGGAATGGGTCGACTGGTTCAACCACCGACGCATCTACGAATACTGCGGCGACATCTCACCAGCCGAGCTGGAGCAGGCCTACTACGCTGGCCACATCCAGCCCGTCGAGGAGCTGGAACTGTCACACCACTGAGTCCCCGGACTCACCGGGGCGATTCACCCCCAACTCTCGGTAGCCTCGTGGCCAAGGGCCGAAGGTCCGAGCGGACACGAGCTTCCCGGGTAGGGGAGAAACCCGCCGCCTCTTCTTCTTCTTCTTCTCGTCGTCGACGACGCCGCCGCCAAAGATCGGAACCCCCAACGAGGTCAAGGCGTCGAGGACAACAACAGCAACGCGTTGGGTGAGGTCTGGGTGAACGTGGTGCCGGTGGGCATGCACCTCTGACGCGGATCTGGACAGGATAGTGAGAAGCGGCTGACTCGCTTCGCAGACGGCCTAGTAGTCAACGGCAGTGCGGGTGACAAGTGCCGCCGATTCTTGTGCTGCCGAGGGTGGTGCGGGGCTACTTCTCAGTCCGCTGCTTCAGGCAGCAGACTTTCCAGCGGTTGGTACAGAACCATCTCGGCCACCGAGTGGCTGATGCCCGCTTCCTTTTCAATCAACTCAACAAGCCCTGCCGGCGTTCTGGCAGTCTCCGGCAGGATACGCAGCAGAAGTTCGGTGGCCCACTGCATCCCCTGGTGGAGCTCAGCAGCGACGGCGACGTAAGGGGGCTCCGTGCCAACCTCGTGACCTTCCAGGCGCAACTCATCATCATGGATCATGTTGGAAGCATCGCGACTGTTACGGATCGGAGTCAACATGTTTGTGCAGAATCGTCGGCAGAGCCTCGGTGCAATGACAGCGCTGCTTCTGGTGATGAGCGTCAGTGTCGCGCCGGCGGAGCCCGCAGCCGCGGTGGTGAGCAAGAGCTCCTCAAAGTCATGCGTCAGCGCAGGAACAGGCATGTACCTAGGGATCCACTGGAGAGGCAGCGGAACCATCACCATCTACATCAATAGCCGGCCGGGATACACCGTTTGGACTAGCAGTTCCATCGCTTCCGGCAGTTACACGGTCATGCCATTGACTAGAAGCGGTACTTGGCGAGTCACTTCCACTGGATACCTCGATGACGAGCAGACCTACGCCTTTTGCACTCCTAGCGCATATCGAGTGGCTAGCCAAGACAGGTAGCCGAGAGCTGTCTGTCCCGCGTCAAGTAGTTGGCAGGATTTCGGGCTCGGGAAAGTTGGGGATGCTGGGGTCGGCCAGACCGCGGTGGACCTGTGAGGGCCGATTCCAGGCCAGCGCCCCGTGGGGTCGGATGGTGTTGAACTCGGCCCGGTAAGCCTCAGCCTCTCGGACCAGGTCGAGAGCATCGTCGATCTGTTCGCGGTAGAGCCGCTCATACTTCAAGCTCTGGAAGGCCCGTTCGCGGACTCCGTTCTGACCCGGCGTCCTGACGCGAGTGCGGACATGGCGCAGCTCGGGATGGGCCGTGATGAAGTGCTCGAAGCGGAACGAGCGGAACGGGCCGCCGTTGTCGGTGACCAACGTGATCGGGACGATCTCACCCGTGGCGGGGTCGGTCAGGTGATCGATGAGCTTGGTGCCGTCGAGCATGGCCTCGGCCTCCGCGAGGGCAAGTTCGACACCGGCGATGGCGTCGTGCTGGTTCGCGGTGGGTGACCAGTGCCAGCCGAACTCGTACTTCGAGTAGTAGTCCGCAACGCCGGCGACCCGCCAGGTCCCGCCGCCAGTGGTCTCGTACTCGGAGAAGTCGAACTGCCAGACCTGATTCGGACCCGTGGGTGGCGCGGCGAAGGCGGTCTTGCGTTGTTTGGCAAGTTCGCGGCGCTGTTTCTGGTAGTCAGCATGGAGCAGGAGGTCTTCGTCGGCCATGATCCGCAACACCGTCGACGGCGAAAGCCGGTGCCCGTCGTGACGGACCATGGCCCAGATCTTGCGGTGTCCCCAGGCGGGATGCTCGCTGGCCATCGTCACCACAGCTTCCCGGTGTTGGTCTCGTGATGGGGCCGGCCAGGGACCTTTGACTGGTTTGCCGGCCCGGGCTCGTGCTTGCCAGCGTCGCCACGTTCGTTCGGGAATGTCGAGCAGTTCGCAGAACCTCGCGGTCGACATTCCCTCGTCGATCCGGACTACCTCGAGGTCTTCGAAGGGCCCAACAGGCCCTCCGCACTACAACTTCTGGACCCGGAGTTCGACCGCGGCCTCGCCGAGCGCCAAAGTGAGGTCTTCGACCTGGGCCTCAAGCTGCGCCTCGCGGGTCGACGGCCCGGACTTCCCGGCCGCACGGGCATGACAGCATGGGGCGACGGCCCCGTCATGACAACATGGGGGTGAGGGCCCCTTCGATGGCAAGAAGCAATCCCGACGGTCGAGAGGAGCTGGGCGTGTGACCACGGCTGACTTTCTGCGTCGCCTGGCGGGCTGGTGTGCGGCGCTGTTGATCGCCACCGGGGCCGCCTATCTGCTCCTGGGCCTCAATGCGCGCGACTGGCTTCTCGTGGGAACCGCCGCCTATCTGGTGGTCTCCGGCATGGTGAGCTCGGCCATCTGGTGGCTCCTGCACCGCACATGGCCTCCGCATCGGAATCGTCGATGAGTGGCGAGGGGGTGCCCGGAACCAGAGTCTCGGTCCTGGGTCTGGAAACCGAGTACGGCGTCTTCGTCACCGGACTCCAGCCACAGGAGCGCCAGCCGGATCCGATCAGCCTCTCGGAGGCCGTGGTGCAGGCGGTCCAGGCTCCCGGAACCACGTGGGACTACGCGGATGAACATCCCTTGGTGGATGCTCGCGGTTCGGTGCTGCCCCGACGGGCTGCGCATCCCGATCTGCTCACCGACGAGGTGCGCCAGGCCAATCGCCTGCTCGGCAATGGCGGTCGCAGCTATGTGGACCATGCCCATCCCGAATGGTCGGGACCCGAGGTGGGTTCGGCCACGGAGGCGCTCATCTGGGACCGCGCAGGCGACCGGATCCACGGCGAGGCAGCTCGTCGGGCCAGCGAACGCACCGGCCTGCAGATCCACCTGGTGAAGAACACCACCGACAACAAGGGCCGCAGCTACGGCTGCCACGAGAACTACCTGCTGCCCCGCAGCCTGCCCTTCGAGCGGATCGTCGCCCAGTTTCCGGGCTTCCTGGCCAGCCGCGTCGTCGTCACCGGGGCAGGCCGCGTCGGGCTCGGACGAGACGGACATGAGCCCGGCTTCCAGACCAGCCAGCGCGCCGACTTCTTCGAGCGCTTGGTCGGCCTCGAGACCACCGTTCGTCGCCCGCTGGTCAACACCCGTGACGAGCCGCACGCCGATGAGCGGGAGCATCGTCGCCTGCACGTGATCACCGGCGATGCGAATCTCTGTGAGGTGGCCAGCTTGGTCAAGGTGGGCTCCGCACAGCTGGCACTGCAGGCGATATCGGCTGGCGCCGAGTTGCCCCAGCCGCGGGATCCCGTCGCGGCGATGAAGACCTTCAGCCGCGACTGGACCTGCCGGGTGGGTGTGCCCTGCACCGACGGGGCGACGCGGTCCGCGGTGGAGCTGCAACGGCTGTGGTGGGCCGCGGCCCGTGATGGGGCCGACAGCCCTGAGGCGATCCCCGACGCGCGCCTGGTGCTGGACCTGTGGGAGGAAGTCCTGGAGGACCTCGAGGCGGACCCCATGCGCTGTGCGGACCGGCTCGACTGGGTGGCCAAGCTTCGACTGCTGGAGGGTTTGCGTGCCCGGCACGGCCTGGGCTGGGATGAGCCCCGTCTGACGGCGCTCGACCTGCGCTATGCAGACCTCGGAGCGGGCCTGTTTGGCGCCCTGGAACAGAAGGGGGCGGTTCGTCGGATTGTGACCGAGCCCGAGGTGAGCCGTGCCTGCTCCGAGCCGCCAGACAGTACCCGTGCGTGGCTGCGCGGCGTGCTGCTCACCCGCTTCGCCGAACATGTCGTGGCAGCCAACTGGGACCGGATCACCTTCCGGACGCCGGTGGGGGAACGCACGCTGCACCTGACCTCGCCGCTGCACGGAACCAGGGATCAGTGGCAGCACAGGATCAATCACCTCCTGGGAAAGCCAGGCGACGGCACCGTGTCCACGGCCGACATGGTGGCGCTGGTGGAGCTGGGTGAGTCGATAGGCTGGCAGTCCAGTCCCGGCAGGTGAGAGGCATGAGCGTGAGCGAGCAGCAGCGGATCAACCGTGTGCGCACCGGTCAGACCGTCGACGAGCAGGCGGCTGACGTCGAGCAGGCCAGCTCCACCAGCAGCACCAGCGACGAAGGTTTCGATGCGCTCCTCGACGAGATCGACGGCGTCCTGGAGACCAATGCGGCGGAGTATGTCCGCAGCTTCGTGCAGAAGGGCGGCCAGTGAGCCTTGTTCCCACCGCGGGCCAACTCGGTCCCGTGGTGGTGGTGGGTGCCGGTTTGATCGGCGCCTCGATCGGCATGGCGTTGACCGCCGCCGGTGAGCAGGTGCACCTGGTGGATGCGTCGAATGTGCACGCCGTGGTGGCGGCCGGCCTGGGTGCCGGCCTGATCGACTACCCGCACACCGAGACGATCCGGATGGTCGTGGTGGCCACCCCACCGTCGGCCGTGGTGCAGGAGGTCCTGGAATCGCTGGAGCTCTCGCCGCGCGCGGTGGTGACCGACGTTGCCTCGGTCAAGGGCCGCGTGCTGGACCGGCTCCGGGAGAGCGGGGCGGACCTGTCCCGCTATGTCGGCTCGCACCCGATGGCCGGATCCCAACATGCCGGGCCCTTGACGGCCCGCGGTGACCTCTTCGAGGACCGCACCTGGGTGGTCTGCCCCCGCCCGGACAATGCACCCGAGCACGTGGAGATGGTGCGCCAGTTGGCGCTCACCTGTGGGGCCCGACTGGTGGAGATGGACGCCGACGACCACGACGAGGCCGTGGCCAGGGTCAGCCACGTTCCCCAGCTGATGAGCACCCTGACCGCTGGCAACCTGCGTGAGGTTCCGGACGAGCACCTGCAGTTGGCCGGTCAGGGAGTGCGCGACGTGACGCGCATCGCCGCCTCCGATCCCGTCCTGTGGCGCCAGATCATCCAGGCCAACTCGTCGGCCATCCGGCACGAGCTGGAAGGGATTCGTCGGGACCTGGACGAGCTCTTCCAGGTGCTCGATGATCCAAGCGGCTTGGAGGAGTTCATGGCCCGCGGCCGTGAGGGCGCCCGCGCGCTGCCCGGCAAGCACGGTGCGAAACCCGTGGACTGGGAGAGCGTCGTCGTCGAGATCCCCGACACGCCCGGTGCGCTGGGATCGCTGTTCGCAGACATCGGCGCGGAAGGGGTCAACGTCGAGGACCTGTCCATCGAACACGACGCGGAACGGCAGGTCGGCTTCCTGTCCGTGGAGGTCACCCCGGACCATGCCACCAGGCTGCGGGCCGCCATGACGGACAAGGGCTGGACGCTGCGTTCCTGACCGTGGTCAGGGTGCCGTGCCGGTAGCCTGTGGGGCGTGAACGAGAGCCTCCTGATCGCCATCGACGGACCAAGTGGGTCCGGCAAGTCCAGCACCTCCCGCGGAGTCGCCCAGCGGCTAGGCCTGGCCTATCTGGACACTGGTTCGCTGTACCGGGCAGCCGCCATTGCCTTCCTGGAATCGGGCCTCGACGCGTCCCGGACGGCGGAGGTGGAGGCCTTGGTTCGTGGCGCGAGGATCGTCGCCGGCACCGATCCAGCCAATCCGTCGACCAGCCTGGACGGCCGGGATGTCACCGACGAGATCCGCGAGCCCCACGTGAGCGCCAAGGTGTCCGCGATCGCCACCAATCTGGGCGTCCGCGAGGCCCTGACCCAGCAATTCCGCGACCTCATTGCCCAGCACGGGCGACGCATGGTGGTGGAGGGCCGCGACATCACCACGGTGGTGGCGCCCGATGCGGATCTGCGCATCCTGCTGGTGGCCGACCCCGCCGCCCGCATCGCGCGTCGCCAGGCCGAGCTGGGCGGCAAGGTGGACGCCGATCAGGTCACTGACCAGGTGGTGCGACGCGACCGGGACGACGCGACGGTGAGCCAGTTCGAGAAGCCCGCCGAGGGCGTGGAGCTGGTGGACTCCACCTTCCTGGACCTGGACCAGGTGATCGACCGGATCTGCGCCATGGTGCCGAACGGTGACTGACCACGCATCGTCGCCCGATCCTGTCGAGCAGATCCTGCCCCGCACGGACCACGTCCGCACCGGCGCCTGGCTGATGGACCGCCTGCAGCCGGTGGGTGCCTGGCTGGTGCGACACATCTGGACCTTCGAGGAGCACCACCGCAGCCGGATTCCCGCCGAAGGACCGGTGATCCTGGCGGTCAACCACGTCGGGCTGCTGGACGGGCCCATGGCAGTCACGCTCATTCCCGGTGGGCAGGCGATGGCGAAGAAGGAACTGTGGCGCAATCCCGTTCTGGGGCGCTTCCTGCATGCCATGGGTCAGATCCCGATCGACCGTTGGAATCCGGATCCGGGCAGCCTGCGTCAGTGCATCGCCCTGCTGAGGGCCGGGCGGCGGCTGGTGATCTTCCCGGAGATGCACCGTGGCCGGGGCGACTTTGCCCAGTTCAAGGGTGGTGCCGCCTATCTCGCGCTGGTCACGGGTGCGCCGGTGGTGCCCGTGGCCCTGCTGGGCACGGCGGTGGGAGGCACCGGGCTGCGATCCATTCCCAAACCGGGGATGCCGGTACACGTCGTGTACGGTTTACCAATTGCAGTCCGGGCCCAGGAGTGGCCCAGGACTGCCGGTGAGGTCGCCGACCTTGCCGAACGTCTCCGCGTGGTCTGCGCGGAGCACGTCCAGCAGGCCCAGCAGGAGCTGGGTCTGGAACTGCACTGAAGGACCCCTCATGACTGACAACCCTGACTTCTCGAGTGCCGATCTGTCCGGTGCCGACTTCACCCCCTCCGATCTGGACGGCATCGAGTTCGTCGACGGACTCACTGACGAGCCAGCTGCCATCAAGCCCGTGCTGGCCGTCGTCGGGCGGCCCAATGTGGGCAAGTCCACGCTCGTCAACCGCATCCTGGGCCGTCGCGAGGCCGTCGTCCAGGACACGCCCGGCGTCACGCGTGACCGGGTCAGCTATGACGCCAACTGGAATGGGCGCGAATTCGTCCTGGTGGACACCGGCGGTTGGGTGAGCGACGCCCGCGGCCTGGCCCACCAGATCGCCGAGCAGGCGGAGCTGGCCATCATGGCCGCCGACGCGGTGCTCTTCGTCGTCGACGCCACCGTGGGCACCACCGACGAGGACGAGGCCGTGGTTCAGGTGCTGCGCCGCAGCAAGAAGCCCGTCGTCCTGGCCGCCAACAAGGTGGACGACCAGCGCACCGAGGGCGAGGCCGCCACCATGTGGAACCTGGGTCTGGGTCAGCCCTGGCCCATCTCCGCCATCCATGGCCGCGGAACGGGCGACCTGCTGGATGCCGCCCTGGAGGTGCTGCCCGAGGCCCCCAAGGAGCGTTTCCGTGAGGTGGGCGGGCCCCGACGCGTGGCGATCGTCGGCAAGCCCAATGTGGGCAAGAGCTCCCTGCTGAACAAGCTCTCCGGGCAACAGCGTTCCGTGGTCAGCGACATCTCCGGCACCACAGTGGATCCCGTCGACGAGCTGTGCGAGGTGGGCGGTCAGCTCTACCGACTGATCGACACTGCCGGCATCCGCAAGCGCGTCAAGGAGGCCAGCGGTCACGAGTACTACGCCAGCCTGCGCACGCAGGGCGCGATCGAGCGCGCCGAGGTGTGCGTCGTGGTGATCGACGCCTCCGAGCCGGTCAGCGAGCAGGACCTGCGCATCCTGAGCAATGTGGAGAACACTGGCCGGGCGCTGGTCATCGCCTACAACAAGTGGGACCTGACCGACGAGGAACGCCGCCGCTACCTCGACCGCGAGATCGAACGCGACATGCACCCCTTCTCCTGGGCGCCCAGCGTCAACATCTCCGCCCTGACCGGACGCAATCTGGACAAGCTCTCCAAGGCGATCGAGGAGGCCCTGGAGGGATGGGAGACTCGCGTCTCCACCGGCAAGCTCAATGCCTTCCTGGGCCGCGTCACCGCCGCCCATCCGCACCCGGTGCGCGGCGGCAAGCAGCCCCGTGTGCTCTTCGGCACGCAGGCGCAGAACTGCCCGCCCACCTTCGTGCTGTTCACCTCCGGCATGATCGACCAGGGCTACCAGCGCTTCATCGAGCGTCGGCTGCGTGAGGACTTCGGCTTCTCCGGGAGCCCGGTGCACGTCGACGTGCGTGCCCGCGAGAAGCGCGGCAAGAAGTAGTACCCACCCAGCAAAGGAAGCACCATGGACGGCCTGCTCGCCGGCATCGACCTCGGAACCACTCGTGTGAAGGTGGTGGTGGCCACGCAAGACGGGCAGGTCGTCGCACGTCTGGTGGATGACATCCCCACCGCCACCGGTCCGGCGGGGGAGATGGAGCAGGACCCCAGCGCGTGGTGGCAGTCGCTGCGCACCTGCCTGCTGGGCTTCGATCGCTCGCAGGACATTGTGACGATCGGTCTGACCGGTCAGATGCAGGACGTTGTGCCGACGGTGGGTGCCAGACCCTTGCGCCGAGCGATGCTGTACAGCGATGTCCGTGCCCGGGAGCAGTTCGATCGGCTCCGGCAGCTGCTGCCCACGTGGGAACAGCTGACCGCCAATCAGCAGGACGTCAGCAGTGTTCCCGCGAAGCTGGGATGGCTGGCCCAGCACGAGCCCCGCACGCTGCAGAATGCGCAGCACGTCCTGCTGGGCAGCCCCGGCTATGTCATGCTCCGGATGACGGGCCGGTCCGTGCTGGACCCGGTGACGGCCTCCACCACCGGTCTGCTCGACGTGGGAGCCAGGAGCTGGTCCGCGGAGGTCTTGCAGGCCTGCGGAGTCGCACCCGCGCAGCTGCCGGAACTGGCCGATGTGGCCGTCGGTGAACTGTCCGAGGCGGCTGCTCGAGACCTGGGACTGCGCGCCGGGATTCCCGTCGTGCACGCCATGGGTGATGCTGGGGCCGCCACCGACGGCCTGGTGGGCAGCCAGCCCGGTCAGGCCTACATCAACCTGGGCACGACCGGCTGGGTGGCGGGCGTCGTCGACGCTCTGCCCGGCGCGCCGAGTGGCACCCACCAACTGGTGATGCCCGGGTGGGCGTCGACGCTTCGGATCGGCGCGGTGCTCTCGGCCGGCGCGACCGCTGAATGGGCGCGGCACAGCTTCTTCGAGGAGTTCAGTTTTGAAGACCTCGACGCGGTGCTGGCCGACCGCGTCGGATCCCTCGACAACCGGCCGCTGTGCCTGCCGGGTCTGGGTGGCGAGCGCACCCCGGTCCGCGACGATGCGCTGCGCGGCACTTTCGTCGGAATCACCCGGCGCAGCGATCCCGGTGATCTCTACCTGGCGGCCTTGACGGGTGTGGCGATGGGGCTGCGGCACGCGGCCGACGATCTCGGGTGGCGGCAGGAGCGGATCCTGGTGGCCGGTGGTGGCGCCACCAGCCGGGTGTGGCGCCAGATTCTGGCCGACATCTTCGAGGCAGCCGTGGTCACCGGTGAGCTCACAGATCCCGGGGCATGGTCGGCGATCCGGGCTGCCGCCCGTGCAGTGGATGGCAGCGTTCCGTTGCCGCTGGGGGAGTCCCTCCAACAGTCCGATGTGGTGGAGCCGGGCCTTGCCTCCCGCTTCTACGAGGACCAGATCGAGGCACACCGCGCGCTGTACGACGCGGTGGCCCCGATCTGTCGCGATCTGTTCTGACGTCCGTCCCGGCTCAGGGCAGGTCAGGCTGCGGGGCAGCTGGCCTGGAGCATTGGCACCAGGACGTCATTGAGGTTCACGCGGCCCTGGAGCGTGCTCAGGTCGCGTCCGGTGACTCCGACGGAGAACTGGCGCTGCCCATCGGGTGAGGAGAAGGCGACACTCAAGGTGCCGAGGGCCGCTCCGTCGTGCCCGTAGAGGTACGGATTGGCGTCGTCCGAAGGGCAGGGGTCAGTGATCCGGTAGAGGCCCAGGCCGTAGTGCAAGGGAGCACCGGATTCGGGGGTCATCATCTGCTCGACCAGCGCCGGGCTCACCAGTGCGCCACTGAACAGGGCCCGGGTGAAGTCGTTGAGGTCGGCCGTGGTGCTGGTCACGGCGCCGGCAGCCCACAGCAGGTCCGGATCGAACTGGTCCAGTTCCATCCAACCGTCGGCCTCGCCCAGCCAGCCGTCCTCGTGCAGCGCCGCGCCGGTGAGGCGAGGTTCCAGGTCAAAGGTGGTCTGGTGCATGCCGGCGGGCTTGAAGACCCGCTCGCGCAGCAGGGTTTGCAGGCTCGTGCCGTTCTGGGCCTCCAGCAGCATGCCGAGTGCCACGAAGCCAGCGTTGGAGTAGAGCATCTCTCCCGGCGTGGTCCACGGGGCGTCGTTGATGGCGTCGATGTGCTCCTGCGGAGCGTAGTCGCGCTTCACGGCAGCCTCGAACTGTTCCTGTGAGCTGGGGTCGGTGATGTGCCGGAAGAGCAGCTCGTTGGTGCCATTGGGCATGCCGGAGGTGTGGCTCAACAGCTGACGGAAGGTGACCTCGGAGTGGTCGGGCAGCAGGGTGGGCAGGACGTCAGCCACCGGCTGGTCGAGCTGCCAGACCCCCTTCTGGACTTCCTGCAGGACCAGGACGGAGATCATCATCTTGGTATTGCTGGCCGCGCGGAAGCGGTCATTGGGCTTGGCCTTGGACTTCGCGTCCTTGTCCCGGAGCCCCGCGGCGCCGGCCCAGGTGGTGGTGGAGCTCTCCAGACGCCCGGTGACACCCACCGCGCCGTCAGCGACCATCTGCGCCAGGGCTGCATCCAAGGTGGGGTTGGAAATTCGTGCCCCGTGGCCCTTGCGATGGTTCTGCTTGGCCTGCTGGGCAGCTGCCGCCACCTGCTGGGCCGTCTGGTCACGCGTGAGGCCATCGAGCACGGTCCGGTTGCCCGGCTGGGCAGCGGCAGGCGTGGCCAGCGCCAGACAGGCGACTGCGGCAAGGCCAGCAGTGAGAGGGCGGCGGGGGAGTGATTTCATCGGACTTCCTTCCTCAAGTGGGTTGCCGCAGACGCTAGCCGGGCACGGGGTCGAGGCACCTCCACCGCAAGGATGAGATCTGCGACGAACCCGCGCGAGTCCGATTGGCGCACGGGCGAAAGTTCCAGTAATGTTCTTCATCGGGTCGGGAACGACCCGGACGGGCTGTAGCGCAGCTTGGTAGCGCACTTGACTGGGGGTCAAGGGGTCGCAGGTTCAAATCCTGTCAGCCCGACGTCCAAAGGGGCTTGTCAGAGCTAGTTTGCTCTGGCGGGCCCCTTTTTCGTGCCCTATACGTGCCCTATTGAGATTACAGGACCCGGTTCGCACCTGCATTCGACGCCTGCGTTCCCCTCTTGCGACTAGGCGTTTCTCCGCGGTTCGTGACTCGTGTTTCCCCGGCCGCGACCAGCGTCTGCGAGGTCTCCTGACCAGGTGGGACTGCCCCCAGTTTGCTTGACAGTTTCTAGGGGGTAGGTCAGGCGGCCCGGGTGGTCGTCTGGTGGACTGTTTCGAACTCTACTGGGGTGAGCTTGCCGAGACGTCGTTGACGTCGTCGGCGGTGGTAGGATTTCTCGATCCAGGTGATCATGGCCAGCCGCAGCTCGGCCCGACTGGCCCACGGGTGACGGTTGAGGACGTTCTTCTGCAGCAGGGCGAAAAAGCTCTCCATGGCGGCATTCTCGGGGCTCGAAGCGACCCGACCCATGGACCCCTTGAGGCCGTGGGACTTCAACTCAGCCACAAATGCGTGGGCCCTGAATTGGCTTCCTCGGTCCGAGTGCACGATGCAACCAGCAACCCGCCCTCGGCGCTGGATGGCCATCCGCAAGGCGTTGATCGCGATCCGCTTCTTCATGCGCGTGTCGATCGAATAGCCCACGATGCGGTTGGACCAGACGTCCTTGACCGCACACAAGTACAGCTTGCCCTCGCTGGTGTGGTGCTCGGTGATGTCGGTCAACCACAACCGGTTGGGGCCTTCGGCGCAGAACCGGCGCTGCACCAGATCATCGTGGACCGGCGGGCCAGGCTTCTTCCACGAACCGTTCTTGACCGAGTGGAACGAGCGGATCCGTTGCAGCTTGCAGAGTCGATGGACTCGGTTCTCACCGGCGGTGATGCCCACCTCGGGCAGGTCATCAGCAATCAGTCGGTAGCCCAGGCCGGGGTCGGCGGCATGCAGGTCGATCGCGGCATTGATCAGGTGGGCATCGTCCCAGTCCCGCTGGGAAATCGGCTCGGCGAGCCACTGGTAATAGGCCTGCCGGGAGAAGTCCAGCACCCGGCACGAGACCGCCACCGGCACCCGAATCTGTGTCCCCTTGGCCTGGGCCAAGTCGGTGACCAAGGGGAACATCATTGTGGGTTGATGTCACGAGACAAGTAGGCCGCGGCGCGGCGCAGGACCTCGTTCTCCTGCTCCAGCAGCCGGATGCGTTTCTTCGCCTCCCGCAGCTCGGCCGCTGACTGGCTCGCGACCGAACCGGCTGGGGCATCGGCACGGTCGGCCTTGGCAAGCCAGTTGCGCAGGCAGGACTCACTGATCCCGAAGTCCTTGGCGATCTGGCCGATCGGGGCCTCGCCCTTGCGGGGCGATCGCGATCACGTCGTCGCGGAACTCTTTCGGATGGGGCTTGGGCATGACATGCATCCTTTCACCAGGCCCTCACGGACCTGAGATGTCAGTGTCAACCAAACCCGGGGCAGTCCCGCCGCGAGATGTGCTGCTTGGAGGCGATCGAGCAGGAGGGCTTCGAGGGTGGTCAGCCGGGCAGCCCAGGTGGCAGGGGCGGTGACGGCTTCGTGCTCTGCGGGGTTGAGCCCGCGGGGGAGGTCAGCCAGGTCCACGGTGTGACCGGCGACGGCCGCTAGGGGTGCTCCGAACAGGGCTCGGGATCCGAAGGGTGTGAGCTCCAGATGGATGCCGCGCTGCATGCCGTGGGTGCGGATCAGCGCCGGCGTCAGGTGCAGACCTGACATGGAGCACCACCGCCGTGAGGAGTTCGTGGGGTCTTGCAGCCATCCGACGTCGAGTGGCTCGTCCACAGCCAGGATCACGGTGGCGGAGGTGCTCGGCAGGCCCACGTGGGCGGCATCGATCGGCACCTGCAGGTCGTAGGCAACCATGGGCCCTGCCAAGCATTCCCGGAGGGCTGGGTGGACTTCCCGCAAAGCCGTCACCATGAGCTCAGACTAGACAATAGGGCAGCACTTTGGCCGGATCACGGTCTGGCTGACCTGTGCCAAGTCCCCGCGTGACCTGGGGTTGGTCAGAGGTGAAGTTGGTAGGGCTTCAGGTTGGTCTGACGGCGGGGTGGGTGGCTGTTCCGCGGGCGATACGGAATCCGAGGTCGTCGAATGATGATGCAGGGTTGGTCTTGCGACGCACGCCGGCACGGCAGCTCCAGTGCGGATCGCTCCATCCGCCGCCGCGGATGATGCGGTACGACCCGTACGTCTGTGGGTTGTAGAGGTCCCAGCACCATTCCCAGACGCCGCCGAGCATGTCGAACAGTCCCCAGTCGTTGGGCTGTTTGAGCTTGACCTCGTGCACGTGGCCCTCGGAGTTGCCGGCGTACCAGCCGATGGCGTCGAGTTCGCCGTGGCGTGGCCCGGTGGTGCCGGCGCGGCAGGCGAACTGCCACTCGGCGTCGGTGGGGAGCCGGTAGCCGTCGGCGTGGTGGTTCCAGTGGACGATCCAGTCGTCTTGTTCGGGTTCGCTGTGGGCTCTCCACTGTGTCGGTGCGGGAAGCTCGCGTTGCCCGATCGTGTACACGGGCGTGAGCCCCTCGTGCATGGACAGTGTGTTGCAGAAGGTGATCGCGTCACGCCAGCTCACGTCCGTCTGTGGCAGGGCCGCTTCTTCCGGGACGACGGTGCCCCGAGTCACTTGGGCCCAGAGGCTGCGCGTGACCACCGTGGTGGCCAGTTCGAAGGGTTCGACGCGCGCCGTCCAGGACGTGCCTGTGGAGCGATCGACGACGTGCTCCTCGACGGGGCCGAGGAGGGGTAGCGGCACCATCTCCACATTCATGAGTCTCATCCTCGTGCATCAACTGGCACTGCGGGAGGACTGTGACGCCGCGTGTGTGTAACGCCTGAGTGCGGTGCGATCGAGCCCGAGTGCGTCTGCGATCGTTCGTCGGGAGAGCCCAGCGGCGAGTGCACGACTGACGAGACCCCGAAGTTCGCCGATCCATTCGCGCCGTCGCAAGCCCATGAGGTGCAGTTCCTCTAGCTTCTCCGACTGGTGCTGGTCGGGGTGTTCGAACAGCGCAGCTTGTCGTCTGGCCCCGGGGTGACTCGCGGCGATGAGCTCGATGGGTGGAATGGTCATCGGGGCACCGCGGTCAAGGGGTGGTTCTGGCGGGCTCCGAGGGCTGCCTGGGCACCGAAGTTGTAGCTGATCCCGGCGTCGGGAGCCATGCGGTAGCCGAAGGGCGTGGGGTCGTACTGGGTGACGGTTTGGTTGAGCAGGTCGATGACTTGGGCGTAGTCGTCCTCGTTGTCGAATGGCTGGGTGGCGAAGTGGGCGAGGGTCTGGGCGGGGACGTCGATGAGTTCGTAGCCGTTGGGGACGGGGCCGTCCTAGTCTGCGGGTAGCTCCACGCCGGCGGCGACCTTCGAGGCGCCGGGGGTGGTGAGCTGGGTCGGGAGGGTGAGCAGTGCTGGCGGGCACAGGCGTTCGGGGATGCTGGCCAGGAGGCCTTCCCATTCGCAGCCCTTCTCATCGCAGTAGCTCCAGTACTCGGTGGCGCGGGCGGCGCGCTGCAGGAGTACTCGGGCGGCGGGGTGGTCGACGATCGTGACGGTGCAGGTGATGGTGGTCATGGTGGTCTCCTGGTCGGGGTCGAGGTAGCTGTAGTAGTGGCGCACCGGGCTGGCGATGAACCACGCCACGGGCGGGCGGGTGCGTCGGTAGTCGGACGGTGTGAGGTGGAACTCCCGTGTGAAGGCCTTGGTGAACCCGTCGTGGCTGTCGAATCCGGCCGCGATGGCGGTCTCGAGCACCGACTGGCTGGTGCCGGTGAGCATCTGGGCGGCGGCGGCGGTCAGTCGGAGTCGTCGCAGGGACTCGGTCGGGGTGATCCCCACGAGTGCGCGGAACAGACGTCGAGCGTGGCGTTCCGAGGAGTGGCTATTTCAACTCCATCCGGCCCCGGGATGACGGCCCGACTTGGCCCCAGCTAACGCGAGGTCAGCAGCACAGGGCATTCCGGGGATGCCCTCTGCGAGGCTGGTGCCCATGGGTGCTGAACTTTCCCTTGTGCCCGAGCTGTCCGTCACCGACTGCGATGTGTCCGTCCGGTTCTGGCGTGACCTGCTCGGCTTCGAGGTGCTCTACGACAGGCCCGAGGAAGGCTTCGCCTACCTCGCCCTGGGTGACGCCCACCTCATGCTCGACCAAGCCGACATCGGCAGGACATGGCGAACGGCGCCCTTCGACCCACCCTTGGGGCGCGGGATCAACTTCCAAATCTCCGTGCCCGATGTCGCCGATCAACTCCGGCAGCTACGCGAAGCGGGCTGGCCACTGTTCATGGAGCCAGAAGAGAAGTGGTACCGCATCGGCCCGAGCGAAGAGGCGGGCGTTCGCCAGTTCCTCGTACAGGACCCCGACGGCTACCTAGTGCGACTCTAGATGTCCCTGGGGCACCGAACGTTGGAGCAGAAGCCCAACGCGGCATGAAAGCGCAGAGTAGACCGGCGTGGAAGACTACTCAGCATGCCGTGGAAGCCCCCGTCCTCAAAGACCGCGACGCGGGACCCACGTCTTGCCATGATCCGCGGGAAATCCGCACACTTGGTCGACAACCAGGGGCGCGTGATAGCCACGATGCTCCTCGACGGTGAGGAGTGGGTGCGACAGCTCGGCGGTCACCTGTGGTGGCGGCGGTGGAGCCAGCCCCAAGAGACGCTCCACGGTTATCTGGTGTTCCCCGACGGGACCTTCTCCGACTGGGTCGACCAGCCCGAGGATCTGCATCCAACGCTCGGCTTGTTGCTTGACAACAGATTCGAGTGGCGAAGCCCGACCTATTTGGTGCGCTGGCTGAAAGGTCATGAGGTAGCTGCGGCACGGGCGTCATTCTTTGGACCGACCGACCCCACCACGTAGCACTCGCGGCAGACATCCCAGGTTCTGCTTCTGTCAAGCAGCGGCCTTGAGAACGGGGTTGGGACTGGGCTCGAGGATGTGGGCCCAGGCGGTGTGTTCGTCGTAGTGGGTGCCGGTCTTGAGGCAGCCGTGGAGGATCCCGACCCAGCGGTTCGCGAGCTGACGCAAGGCGGCCTGGTGGCCCATCTCCCGG
>NZ_JBQKKT010000038.1:0-16018 GCF_052116585.1 Luteococcus sp. Sow4_B9
GGGCCCGCGCGCGAGGCGCGCGCCCCCGCGCCCCCCCCCCCCACCAGCCTACGTCGAGCCGCATCCAGAGGCATCCGGCAGTCCTGATGGACGGTCAGGTTCAGGGATGCTCGTTCGTGCGCCTGCCTGCCCTGTCACCCAAGGTGGTGAGGGTGTTCACCACCCGTGAGCCCAGTCGGGATCGTGCCTGCTCGCCGGGGACGACCTCCGGGGAGTCTCCGCGGGGCAGGAAGCGGCCAGCCAGCCCCATGGCCCGCAGGGTGACCTCGGGGGCCAAGCCGTGGACCCTGCTCGCCATCTGGCTGAGGGGCGAGATGAGGGCGATGGGCTTTCCGGCAAGTACCGCGTCCACCATCCGGCTCGCCGCACGCGTCGCGTCCATGGACAGCAGTGGCAGCGATGCGGCGGGGGCGAACCACGCGTACTGCCTGCGGGCGTCGCCGAAGAAGGATGCCTGGGTGTGCGAGCCGGTGCGCATCAGACCGGGAACGATGGTGGTGGCTGTGACACCCGTTCCGGCCAGCTCCGCGGACAGTCCCTCCGTCAGGCCCACCGCGCCGTACTTGGCCACTGAATAGGGCAGCAGGCGGGGTGGGCTGATCTTGCCGCCGATCGACGTGACCACCCCGAACCTGCCGTGTCCGCGCTGCGTCATGCGGGGGATCACGGCAAGCGAGAGATTGATCGGGCCCCACAACATGACATCGATCGCCTGCTCGAAGTGTTCATGGCGCGTCGCCTGCCAAGGGCCTACCTGGATGATGCCGGCCACGTGGATGGCCACCTCCACGGATCCCAGCTGCGCTTCCGTCCTCTCGACGAAGGTGGCCACCTGGGCCTGGTTGGCGACATCGCAGACCTGGGTGAGGACCGTGACCCCGGGGACCTGGGCCGTCAACTGCGCCGCCGCCCGTTCCAGGCTCTGCTCGTCGCGGGAACAGATGGCCAGATCATGCCCGCGTCGGCCGAGTTCGGTGGCAACCAGCAGGCCGAGGCCGCGCGAGGCCCCGGCAACCAAGGCGACGGGTCTGCCGGAGGGAGCGTTTGTTGGGACCATGCCTCAGACCTCCACGACGCCACTGGTGCCCGGCTCGGGGCGTTCGCCCTTCACCATGCTGGCGGCAACCTGCAGCAGGGTGCCTGCGGCGCTGGGGGTGTCCCAGTAACCGATGCTCTCCGCGTCAACGCGGATCAGCACCACCTTCGGGTCGGTGGGCTCGCACTGCATCCAGGCCTTGACGCCCGCATCCCACAGCTCCTCGATCTTGGCGGCGTCGCGCACCACGGTGGCCGTGCCGCTGACGGACAACTGGTCACCGTCGGTGAAGGCGAGATTGGCCCGGTTGTCGGCGGCGATCTGTACGGCCTTGTCGCTGTCGGCAGTGGCGAAGAACCAGAGGGTCGCGTCGTCGTCCACACGCTGCACCCCCATCGGGCGGGCCACGATTCGTTCTCCGTCCAACGTCGACATCATGGCGATGCGCTGCTTGCGCAGCATTTCCACCAGCTCGAGCTGGGTCTTGGTCTGGTCCTCGGCGCTCATTAGCTTTCCTCCTGTGCTGTGCTGTTTGGGTGCTCGAGACGGGCTGAGCAATGTCCTGCAAGACTTGTCCAGCAGGAATCCCTGGGCAAGAGATTTCGCCTGGCGAGTGAAGGATTTCGCTGTGGGCGTCCCTCGGTGCGCGTGAGAGAGTGGCCTGCAGGTGTCGATGGTGGCGTCGATGACGGGAGCGAGGATGGATCAGATGCACGGACAACTTGAGGCGGAGCAGTCCGCACGGGCCATGGTGGTGACCCGTGAGGTCCCCGTCACCGTGGAGGAGCTGTGGCGATGGATCACCGAGAGCGAGCGGACGGCCCAGTGGTACGGGCCGTGGCGCACGGCCGACGGCAGCCCCGCCACCGTGGGCACCGAGGTGCTGGTGACCATGAGCGAGGAGGAGCAGGCCCCGGAATCGGGCATGCGGGTGGAGGCCTGCGAAGGCCCCAGCCTGCTGCGGCTGGCCTCCACGGCACCGGCTCCCTTCGACTGGCGCCTCTCGCTGGAGTGCGCACCCGCGGGGTCCGGATCGACGGTCTCACTGCGGCACCACGCCATTCCCGAGGACATCCCGCTGGCCGATCTGGGGGCGGGCTGGGAGTTCTACCTGGAGCGGTTGGTGTGCGCGATCAGCGGCGCTGAGCCGCTCAGTTTCGAACAGTGCGTGGCGCGTTACGGACAGCAGTACGCAGCGCTCGCCTGAGGCAGCTCTTCCGCAACGTGAAAGGGCGGTGGCACCCGAAGGTGCCACCGCCCAGACCCATTTTTCGTGGGTCTCCCTCTGGGGTGGGGTCAGCGGAAGAAGCCGATCAGGCTCCTGATCAGCTCGGCGAACCAGTCGGCGCAACGCTCGACGGGGCCGGGCTTGGGGGCCGGAGTGGGCTCCGGCGTCGGGGTGGGCGTGGGAGTGGCCGTCTCGCTCGGCGTCGGTTCCGGCGCCGGCTGGCGAGTCGGCTCGGGCTCGGGTGCGCGCGTCGGTGTGGGCTCAGCCGTGGTACTCGGCTGCGGCGTCGGCGTGGCAGTCGGCGTCACGCTCGCCGTCGGCGAGGCGGTGGGTTCCGCGGTCGTCGAGGGGACAGGAGCGGGAGGCGTGCTCTGGCTGGGTTCCGGCGACGGAGTCGGGGTCGCGGTGGCCGTCGGTGCGGGGGCGGGCGAGCCGTCCGTGGCCGAGCGGAAGTCGATCTGGGCCGTGCGCGTCTGGCCGTTGACGGTGGCCGTGGCGGTGCCGGTGTAGTGCGCTCCCGGCGTCAGCGGCCGCAGCGGGATCACGAAGCCGCTGTCCTTGTTGGGCGTGATGCACACCGGCACGTCGACGCCGTTCTCCTTCAGTGTGGCCTGCCACCCCGTCGCGTTGGTGCCACGATCGCCCATACCGACGACGATGGGAAGGCCGTACTCGCGGCCGGTCTTGGCGGGGCAGTTGGCCACCGGATCGGGGATCTCGCCGCCCGAGTACTCGGTGAGGCTCTCCGCGCCCTTGGGCCAGACCTGCGGCCAGCTGCCCTGGGAGCCCGAGCCCGAGAGGTTGAGCGTGGCGTAGGTCATGCCGTCGCGGCCCTGGGCCAGACCGATGCCAACCTTGCTCAGGCTGGGGTGCAGCTGGTTCACCTGGTGGTAGGGGGCCGTGGCCCACTGCTCGATGAAGCCGACCTCGCTGGCATCGCGGCCATAGCTGGCGGCGACATTCTGCGCCCCGACGAGATCTCCGTGACCGATCTGGCCGCGGTTGGCCATCTGCTGGCTCCAGGACTGGGCGTGTGCGGTGAGCGTCGGGTCGATGGTCACGGGGCCAGCGCCGTACTGGGCGCGCATCTGGTTCAGCCGTGCCAGCCAGTCACCCTGCGCGCTGGCGGCGGGGCGAACGGTGCTGGACAGGGCGGGCATGGTGGGAGCGAGGGTTGCGAAGGACGGCTGCACGAGGCTGCCGGCGAGGAAGACACCGAGTGCGGCCGCACTGAGGCGACGGGACATGGGCATGGCAAGGCCTTTCACGGGCACCGAGGGGCCCGACTCCAAAGGGGGTGAGAGATGTCTGAAAGATTATTGAGACACTCTCAGCTATGGCCATGGACCTAGCCTTTTAGGGGACACATCCCTGTCACTGCAGGCGTTCTCGCGCGCTGTGCAGCCAATCTCCGGGCGGCATCGCCGCCCGCGGCATCACGTGCCGGGCGGCTCACTTGCCCTGGCGGTCACGCTCCGCCAGCTGCGCCAGCATCTCGTTGTAGGCGTCGTGCGAGTTGTCCGTGCCCTGGTCCACATGGCGGTCGAAGCGCGTCGCCTCCTTGCGGTCCTGCCGGGCCCACTGGGTGAGCAGCGCGACGAGCGCGATCACCAGTGGGAACTCACCGCCGGCCCACGCGATGGTGCCACCCACCCACTGGTCGTGCATCAAACCACGGGCCGCCATCCAGGGATGTCCGATGCTGTTCAGGAAGTCCTCGGCGTAGATCGTCTGCTTGGCCATCAGGATCACGCCGAAGAAGGCGTGGAAGGGCATCGCGCCAATGATCAGGGCCAGCTTGCCGATGTGCGGCAGGGGGTGCGGCGGCTGGTCGATGCCGATGATCAGGCTGTAGAAGACATAGCCGCTGATCAGGAAGTGCAGGAAGAAGAACTGGTGCATCCAGTGGTTCTGCAGGCTCGTGGTGAACAGGCTGGTCAGGTAGTAGACGTAGTAGGTGCCGGTCATGAAGACCAGCGCGATGATCGGGTGGTAGTTGAAGCGCAGGAAGCGCGACTGCATCGTCGTGCTCACCCATTCCCGCAGACCGGCGGCGTGCGCCTTGCCGCGGGCCGGGACGGCACGCAGCACCAGCGTGACGAAGCCGCCGAGGGTGAGGATCATCGCCGCCAGCATGTTGAGACCCAGATTGAGGAACATGTGCACGCTGAAGACCGCAGGGGCGTAACGGCCCACGCCCGAGCTGGTCAGGGCCACCACGATCGTCCAGCCGATCACCCAGGCGAAGGTGCGCGCCCAGTGCCACTGGTCGCCGCGCTGGTGCAGGCGGTGCACCAGCCACAGGTAGCTGCTCACCGCGGCAATGGCCAGCACCAGGAAGAACAGGTTCACCCGGCCGTTGGTCACCAGGTTCACCAGGGTGGGCCATTCCGCCACGGAGTGGCCGAAGGCGCGCACGTCGGCGGGAAGGTTGCTCTGGTCGACGTCCGGGACGGTGCGGAAGGCATTCGCGGCGGCGTACTGGCCCAGCAGGCCGATGGTGGCGGCCAGCAGCGAGACGACGGCCGAGCTGGACCACCAGCACAGTGCGGCCATCGCGACGGCGGCGCCGGCCCGCGCCAGGTGCCAACGGCCGTCGGCGTCCAGCAGGGCGGCGCCGGGCTGCTGGGTGATGATGACCGCGTCGCAGAGCACCACCAACAGGGAGGCGACCACCGAGAGGAAACGCATCCTGAAGCAGGCCACCTTGGAGGCGGCATCGTCGGGGGTGAGGAAGAAGCGGCAGGCCCAGGTGCCCGCGAGCACGGTGAACGCGACCGCGCCCATCATCCGGGCATCGCCCACCAGGTCATGGTTCTGGGCGATGACCTTCTCCGTGGCGGCGATCGGCGCGATGAGGGCGATGGCCTGCAGCGTCAGGGCGTAGAGGGCGCTCTCCCAGCGCTTGTAGAAGGTGAGCAGTGCGCTCAACAGGCCCGCACCGGCGGCGATGCACCAGGCGAGCGGCTCCCCATGGCCGAAGCTGTCGACATTGGTCAGAGTGGCCATCATCACGCACGCACCGGCCCCGACGATCGACGAGAGGCGCGCCAGGGGCAGTGCCCGATCCCCCACCAGCATCAGTCTGTTCTCGCCGCGGCGCGGGCGGATGAAGGCGGCCGTCGTCCAGGCGCCCATCGTGACCGAGGCGGTGATCCAGACCAGCAGGTCGACGGCGAACTGGGTGTTGAGAAGCACTGTTTCCTCCGGAAGCCCGCTCCGTGGATCGCAGCGGTGCCTCAACGATATGACCTGCCGACGCGGTCCCCAAGCCATGGTCCGGAGGGCGGGGAGGCCGGTGCCCGTGGGTCGGGAAGAATGGTGGCATGAGCTCAGTCCCCACTCTGGTGGGTCGATCCCGCTGGCTGGTTCCCGCGACCCTTGGGTTTTCCTTCCTGGCCAATGACGGCGAGGAATGGTTCACGATGGTCCCCACGCTCGGTGAGACGCTGTCGCGGCTGCCCACCGGCCTGCCGCACCCCCGATGGCTCGACGACGTGGACCAGACCCATGCCCGGGTCGGTATCGCCTTCATGGGCCTCCCGGAGGTCGCGAGGACACTGGCGCGTTGGTACCAGCGGCTGGGGGCATGATCGGCGGGTAGCACAAGTGCTACCTATGTCGCATGAGCGAGGTTGGGCTGCGTGAGCTGAGGCAGAATGCGTCAGCTCTGGTACGACGCGTCGAGGAGGGTGAAGAAATCACCATCACCGTTGCGGGTCGCCCCAGCGCGAGACTGGTAGCGCCTCAGCCGGCTCGTTGGCGCCGGTGGCGTGAGATCGAGGATTTGTTCGCCGGTCCTGCTGATCCAGAGTGGGCAATCGACCGTTCCCAGCTTGAGGATGGGCTGCGCGATCCTTGGGAATCCAGGTGACAACGACTGAGCGGGGCATCCTGGACACAAGCGTCGTGATCGCCAGCGACGTGGAGCCACTGCCGGCGTTGCTGTCGATCAGCGCCGTCACCCTGGCGGAGCTGCACTTCGGCGTGCTGGTGGCACGCTCGCCGCAAGCGCGGGCGGAACGCCTGCGCAGGCTCAGCATCCTGCAGAGGCGCTTCGATGCGCTGCCGGTGGATGAGAACGTGGCCGCGAGCTACGGTCAGCTGGCCGCAGCGGTCGTCGCCACTGGGCGGCAGCCGCGGGCGAGGTCGATGGACCTGCTGATCGCCGCGACCGCGCACGCCCATGACGCCGTGGTCTACACACGCAATCCAGGTGATTTCATCGGCTTGGAGGCCCTGGTGGAAGTCCGCTCGGCCTGAACGGCCCTGCCCGCGCGCGGCAGAGTCGGATGTTCAATCGGCGACTAGTTCCACTTCGAAGCCTTCGGCGTTCTCAATGAACAACGCGCTGTGGTTGGGACCGCCCGCATGTGGGTAGCGCTCTGTGAACATCTCCCGCCAGCCGTGCTGGTCGACCTCTGCTCGCAGGCGATCGAGGTGTTCCCGATCGTCCACGCGGAGGGCGAGGTGGTTGAGGCCAGCTCGGGTGCGCTCTTGAGATCCCGAGACATCGGGTGACTGTTCCAGGACCAGGTAGACCCCGCTGGGGTGGTGCCAGATGCGACCTGCTGTCCATGCGGGGTCATGGTCCGGGCTCCAATCGAGCGAGGTGAGGAGCCAATCGAAAGAGGACGCCGTCTGTTCCACATTCGTGGTCCAGAGCTCGATGTGGTGCACGACGTTCCTCATGCCATCACTGTAGCCCGCGAGGCGTTGTCGAGACCTGCGGCAGATCCGGTTGTCAGTCGGCGTAAATCGTCGACCGGTGTCCGAGATCGAGGGCGATGATGACAACGTCGCCTCGCCGAATGTCGAGGACCACCCGGTAATCACCGATGCGGAGTCGCCAGAGCCCAGCGAGGGGACCGGTCAACGCCTTGCAGGAGGCTGTGGGGTCGTCCAGTGTCGCAAGACGTTCCACCCCGTCGAAGATCCGTCGGGCCACGGGCTTGTCGAGCTTGCGTATCGCCTTGGCGGCGCGTGGCGCGTATTCAACCTTCCAGCTCATGAGAAGAGCTCGGCCGCCAGGTCGTCGCTGGAGATGGTCCCAAGATCACCACGACGGATCGCCTCGGCCTCACCGCGCAGCTGGTAGGCATACTCCAGCTCGTCGAGATGTTGCAGAAGGGCCTCGCGGACGTAGTAGGCGGCAGGTCGTCCAGTGGACGCGCTGAGGGCGTCCAGGCGATCCTTCACCTCGGCATCGACGCGGATGCTCACCACGGCTGTAGACATGTATACAGCGTAGGCGACACCTGCCCCCGGGGGCAATCCGCGAACCCGCGCTACTCGGCGGATCAGTCGCCTTGCGCCTGGAGGATCGCGGTAGATCAGGTCGTCAGCTGTAGTGGAAGCGTGCCTGCAGGATGATCAGGTCGTCGCCGTCCACGAGGTAGACCAGTCGGTGCTCCTCGGTGATGCGGCGCGACCACGCGCCGGCGAGCATGTGGCGTAGGGGTTCCGGTTTGCCGATGCCTGATGTGGGGTCGCGAAGCGCGTCATCGATCAGGCGGTTGATGCGCTTGAGGTTCTGCCGGTCAGCGCTCAGCCAGTAGGTGTAATCGGCCCAACCGTTGGGGGTGAAGACGAGCCTCATCGTTCGAGGTCGTGCTGTTCGCGCTGACCGGCGCGGGCCTGCTGGAGGCTCTCGAGCAGGTGGCGAGCGTTGGCGGGGACGCGGAGCAGGTGAGCTGTCTCCTCCAGGGCGTCGTAGTCAGCTCGGGACATGAGGACTGCGTCTCCGTTGCGCGAGGTGATCTCGACGGGCGCGCGGTCCTCGTTGACCTGCTGGATCAGCGGGAACAGGTTCTTGCGGGCCTCGGTGGCTGTGACGGCCATGGCGCCTCCTTCGACTTGTACTGGATCTGGTACCAGTATGCATGGAGAGAGCGGCGTTCCCAAACGAGCGCACATCGGCAGATGATCTATGTCACGCGCACCAGGTGGAGGCTGCCTAGGGCCTCGGAGGAGCTGTTCCAGCGCGGTCGGGCGTGATGTTGAGCGGACCAGACTCAAGTGTCATTTTGGAGCGTTCAACACCCCCCGTTGGTGTCATCGAGTGTCATTTCCGCGGATTTGGTGGCATTTCGGCCGTCGCCGGACAACAACCTCAACCACACATTGAGAGTTATCCACAGGTTTGTCCACGGGTGGGGACAACTACATGGATGGAATTCCACAGCTGTGAGTAACCCTGTGGACAAGTCAGCGCTAGTCAGGTGGACATCGGGGCTGTGGATCGCCATTCACGCCTGTGGAGGCGGCTGTTGGTCAAGTTGGGAATCGAGGGTTTGGTCGAGAGTTGCGCACCGGCTGGGAGCTTTGTGTGGACAACGCTGTGGTATAGATCATCCGTCATAGATTGTGGGTGGGGCTGTGCGTGCGGCGTCGGGCCACTGTGGGTGCGCCCGGACCTTCACTCCACAAGGAAAGTTTCCTCGTGAACAAGGCGAACCGCCCCGTCCCGCAAGGGGATGGGGCGGTTCGGAATACCCACAACGGGCCACGAGCCCTGTGGATGGCGGTCCAGGGGCCCGCTGATCACGTCAGGGGCGGCCGGCAGCCGTCGGTCAGCGGCCGCTGGCCAGCAGGTCGCGGGTGACCTCGGCATGGCCCAGGTGCTGACAGACCTCCTCGAAGACGTGCATCAGCACGCCGTGGCAGCTCACCAGCCATGGCTCGATGCGCCCGGCCGGCTTGTTGGCGGGCACCGCGTGGTCGTCGACGGAGCGCACATCGGTCTCGAAGCGCTCGCGCTCGACGGCCGCGCGCTCCAGCAGTTCCGCGACGGAACCGGAGGCGGAGAACTCGCCCTCGCGGTCACGCTCCACCTCGACGCCACGGTTGGTGGTGCAGCTCCAGTAGCGCATCATCCCCAACACGTGGGTGCCGATCCCGTACAGCGAGTTGGCCCCTTCCAGATCCGGTCGACGGTTGGCGGTCTCGTCGTCGACTCCACCGATCAGGGCGAAGAGTTCGTCGAACTTGCCCAGGGTGAACTCGAGCAGGATCCGGTCTGTGGCCATGGGGGTGTGCTCCTTGTGGTCTTCAGCTGTCGCGAGGTGGTCTTCAACTGCGACGACGTGGTCATCAACTGTGGCGGCGAAGTGCTCTCAGACGGGCGGCGTACGCCTTGGTGGCCTCGCCGCAGACCGCTCTCAGCGCGGGTGCCATGTTACGTGGATCGTAGTTGGCCGTGGGTCCCGACACCGACATTGCGGCCACCGGGGCCCCCGTCGGAGACATGATGGGCGCGGCGACGCAGACCAGCCCCATCCGGATCTCCTCCCTGTCGTAGGCCACTCCCTCGGTCCGGACGCGGGCCAAATCCTCGCGCAGCGCCCCGGGATTCGTGATGGTCCGGGCCGTCCAAGGAGCGAGATCGCCAGCCAGGATCTGGTCGGCCAGCGCGGGATTGTAGGCGATCATCGCCTTGCCGACGGCGGTGCAGTAGGCGGGAATCCTGCCGCCGATGCGCGAGGGAGCGGGCACGTGCTGCAGTCCGTGGAGCTTGTTCAGGTAGACCACATTGGGACCGTCCAGCACTGCCAGGTGCACCGTCTGACGCGTCCGCTCGTACAGGTGGGCCAGGAAGGGGGTGAACGTGTCGCGCACCAGGTCCGTCTCCGGCATTGTCACCGGGGCAGCCAGCTCGTGCAGCATCGGGCCCAGCCGATAGTTGGTTCCTGCGCGCTCCACGGCGCCATTGCGCTCCAGCGTACCCAGCAGTCGGAAGGCCGTCGACTTGCTCAGGTCGGCCCGTCGGGCGAGCTCACTGACGCCCACTCCCACCGCCGCGTCATTGCCGAATGCGGTCAGCAGGGCCAAAGCCTTGTCCACAGCCGTCCTGGTGTCGCGCTCACCGGTCGCCATTGTCTGCTCCTCCCAGGCGTGTCGTCCTCGACGTGCCCGTCCCATCGATCCTAGTCCGCGCGTCGTGGCTTGTCAGGGTGCCTCGATGCGGGACGTCCCCCGGAGCCTGACGGCACCGGGGGACGCGAATCGTCACATCACTGAGGATCAGTGAATCACGAGATCGTCGACGAAGAAGTTCGTCGCGAAGACCCAGTCCTCCGACGAGCTGAGCTCCAGCGTGACGGTCTTTCCAGCCCAGGCGGAGATGTCAGCGGTCTGCTGCATCCAGCGGCCCTGACCGGTGCGGTTCGAGGCGCTGGCGATCTCCTGGCCATCGATCCGGACGCGCAGCAGGTCCACCGAGCGGAAGTGGATCTCCCGGCCGGTCACCTGCAGCCAGTACTCCAGCGTGGTGGCATCCGCGGGGATGGTCACCTGCTGGGTGACGGTGCGCGACTCGGGGCGACCCTTGCCGCCCAGCCACAGGACACCCTTGCCCGAATGGGCGGGAGCCTGACCGCTGGTGGTGATGGCGCCGGTGGGATCATCCCAGCCAGCGGCCTCCTCGAAGCCGCCATTGGACAGGACACCGACGGTCTCCTCGGGAACCGGGATGCGGACCGGGTCAGGCGACGGAGTGGGCGTCGGGGTGCTGGTGGGCGACGTGGTTGCCGTCGGGGTGCTCGTCGGCGTTGCGGTCGGGTACGGAGCCGGGTAGCGCGTCGGGTACGGCGCGGGGTAGCGCGTCGGCGTGGCAGTGGGCGAGACGCTCGGCTGCGGCGTGGCGGTCGGCGACGTGATCGGCTCCGGGTAGCGGGTCGGCGCGGGCTCCGGGGTCGGGGTCGTGCTGGGGGTCGGGGAGGCCGTCGGCTGCGGGGCGGGGGCGCCATTGGCGACCGCCTTCACCGCTGCCGTGGCGTCCACCAGGCCAGCTCCGCAACCCACGGTGCAACCGCCGGGCAGCGGACGAGCCGTGTCCTTCAGCGTCTGCTCGATCTGCGCGGGGGTCAGGCCGGGATTGGCCGACTTCATCAGCGCCACCACACCGGCGACGTGCGGCGAGGCCATGCTGGTGCCCTGCATGAAGTCGTAGGAACCAGAGGTGGGCTTGCGGTCACCGGCATTGACGGTGGACAGCACGCCGGCCTCGCGGCCCAGCTGGGTGTTGCCGCCGGGGGCGGTGACGTCGATCGTGCGGCCGTAGTTGGAGTAGTAGGCCAGGTTGCCGTCCGGTCCTACCGAGGCCACGTTGATCACATTGCTGCAGTTGGCCGGGCTGACCACCGAGGCATCGCGGTTCTCATTGCCGGCGGCCACGACGATGCTGACGCCCTTGCGGGTCAGCGTGTTGATCGCATCCTGGAAGGCGCCGGCGCAGCTGCCGTCGCCGCCCAGGCTCATGTTGATGACGCTGGCGGGATTGGGGTTCGCGGGCACGCCATCCACGCGCTCGCCACCCGACCAGAGCATCGCGTCGATGATGTCGGAGGTGAAGCCGCCGCAGTGGCCCAGGGCGCGCGCCATGAAGACGTCGGCGTCGCCGGCCACACCAGCCACGCCGGTGCCGTTGTTGGTCTTGGCGGCGATCGTGCCGGCCACGTGGGTGCCGTGCCAGGACGACGGAAGGAAGCGTCCGGTGGGATTGCAGCGGGTGTCGGTGGCCTCGCTCCAGTCACCGGCATCGGTCGGGTCGGCATCCCGCCCGTCGCCGTCACGGGCGCGGGTTGGGTCGCTGGCGAAGTCGTAGCCGGTGGCCGGGGTCAGGTCCGGGTGCTGCGTGATGCCGCTGTCCACGACGCCGACCGTGACGCCCTTGCCGGTGGCGATGTCCAGCGCGCCGGGCAGGCGAATGCTGGTGGAGTCATCGGTGTAGTGCCACTGCTGACCCGTCATCGGGTCGCTGGGCGTGCCGGTGGCGTACATGATGCGGTCCACCTCGACGCGCGCGACGCCCTCCTGCTGCTGCATCTGGGTCAGGAACTCGCCCACCTTGTCCGCGGGGACGGGCTCGTCGAGGCGCAGCACGCTGGCGCCGCTGGCCAGCGTGCGGCTGCCGTAGAGCTTGCGGTCGTAGCGCTCGATGATGCCGTCGACGCGCGACGTGCGAGTCTGCTCGTCGCTGGTGCGCATGGTGCTGTCATAGGTGACGATGAACTGGGTGGCGTTGGCCTCGGCTGCACTGGCCGGGGCGCTGGGCGAAGCCGTCTCGGCGAGGGCGGGCGTGGTGCTGGCGAGGGAACTCGCCAGTAGCGCGCCGCCCAGTGCCAGGGCCACCGTGCTGCGGGTGCGGAACATGGTTGGTGCCTTTCGATCCACGTGGGGAGCGGAAGCCCCCGGGAACGGGAGCGTGGACACCATAACTGAGAATTTACTGTTGGTTTTGTGAACATAGTTAATGTAAAACTATGAATCACGACAGATTCTTTTGTTTTCCCCTTGGTGGTTGAGATTCACGATTCACCGGACTCTGGGCTCTTTCACGGTGAATTTCACACCAATTGCCGCTTGGTAAGGCAAGAGAGTGCTGAAAGCTACGTTCTGACTGTGGTCAGGGCTGGGACGAGCGCCGGTGGCTCAGGACGTTACCCGTGGCGCGTGATGGCCACTCAAGTCCCGTGAATTGTGGACACGGAAATTTCCGGAAAACCGAGGTCTCTTTGGTTGTGGGGACGTGGATCGGCCCTCGCGACGGGTGCGCGAGGGCCGAGACGTGGTGGGGATCAGGAGGTCCAGACCGGATCCCCGATGGACTCCGTCAGGAGGTCCAGGCTGGATCCCTGATGGACTCCGTCAGGAGGTCCAGGCTGGATCCCCGATGGACTCCGTCAGGAGGTCCAGGCTGGATCCCTGTGTGATTCCACCGACATGTCGTCGAGCGACTGGTCCATGTCCAGGGCGGGATGGGCAGAGCGGGGGTAGGAGACGGGCTTGGCGGGTACCCCGGCCACCGTCGTGTGCGGCGGCACGTCGTGCAGCACCACGGAACCGGAGCCGATCTTGGCGCCCTCGCCCACCTTGATGTTGCCGAGCACCTTGGCGCCAGCGCCGATCATCACGCCTCGGCCGATCTTGGGGTGGCGGTCTCCACCGATCTTGCCGGTGCCGCCCAGGGTCACCTCGTGCAGCATCGAGAAGTCGTCCTCGATCACGGCGGTCTCGCCGATCACGACGCTGGTGGCATGGTCGAACATCAGGCCCTTGCCCAGACGAGCACCCGGGTGGATGTCCACGGCGAAGACCTCTGAGATGCGGCTCTGCAGGAACAGGGCCAGCGCGAACCGCTGCTGCTCCCAGTAGTAGTGGCTCACCCGGTGGGCCTGGATGGCGTGGAATCCCTTGAAGTACAGCAGTGGCTGCGAGTAACCGCGGCAGGCCGGGTCGCGCGTCGCGATGGCCTGCAGATCGGCCAGCACCGACGTGATGATGCCGTCGTTCTCGGCGAAGACAGGCTGCAGCAGGTCGCGCAGGGTCAGGGCGGTGACCGTCGGACTCTCCAGCTTGCTGGCCAGCAGGTAGCTAAGCGAATCGGCGAGCGACTCATGGCCCAGGATGACCGTGTTCAGGAAGCCGGCCAGGGCGGGCTCGGCGACGGAGTCCGACTCCGCCTCGGCGCGGATGCGGTCCCAGATGGCGTCGTCGGCCACGGGTGTCAGGTAGTGCGGAGTGCTCCCGACGGGGGTGGGCTGGGCGCTGCGAATCATGGGGGCCTCTCGATCAGGGGCTGGGGACGTCACCGGGTACAACGCTTCCAGTGACCCGCTGCATTCCCGGCGGCGTGTTGAAGAAGCGCGGGGAAGGCTCCCGGGAGGGGTCGTCGTCGGCCCGGTGATGGTGGGACAGTGCGCGATGGTGGGACAGTGGAAGGCATGACCGAGGAGATGGTGACCCTCTACGACGCCGACGCGCAGCCATGCGGGGTGGCGCCCAGATCACGTGTGCGCCGCGAGAACCTCCGGCACGGTGGCACGGGAATCCTGGTCAGCAACGGTGCCGGGCAGGTCTACGTGCACCGGCGCACCACCAGCAAGGACGTCTACCCGGGCTACTACGACATGGGGGCGGGCGGAATGATGTCCGCCGGAGAGGAGCCCTTGGAATCCGCCCGGCGGGAGCTGGCCGAGGAACTCGGCATCACGGGTGTGGAATTGCGCCTGCTCGGTGAGGGCGACTACCGCGACGACCGGCTCGACCTGCATGCCTGGCTCTTCCACGTCGTGTGGGACGGTCCGGTGCAGCACCAGGCCAGCGAAGTGGCCTGGGGTGGCTGGATGGGCGTCGACGAATTGCAGCAGCTGATCGACGACCCGGAGCGCCCGGTGATGCCGGATGCCGTGGCGCTGTGGCGCAGCGTGGGGTGGTTGGAGGCGGTGCGGGCGGGGCAACAGGTCTGAGCGGGCTGGCTGCTGCGCCGCGCGGGCTCAGGCCTCGGCCCCGGCCAGCGGCCCCTGGAAACGATCATCCACGACGCCGGTTTCCGGCGACGCCAGCGCCAGGGCGATGCGCATCATCGCCTGTGAGAGCAGGGCTTCCGGATCCTCGTCGGATCCCTTGGGGAGCAGGAGTCGGACCATCACCTCCGTGTCCAGGGCGCTGGACCCGTGGCGGGCCATCGAGCGCTGGCCGGCCACCTGCCAGCTGCTGCCCGTGGGGAGCTCGTCGGCGTCCGTGGCGAAGGCCAGCAGCTCGTCGAGCGTGAAGTCCGCGCTGGCGAGTCGCGGATCGGCCGTGACGGGAACCGGGCTGTGCAGCACGACCGAATCGGCCGTGAGGGTGTGGGCGTTGAACGCGATGGTCATGCCACCATCCTGCCGGGTTGGCTGAGGATGGCGCCCCGGAGGGGTCCTCACGAGCCGGCCGGGGGTTCAATGGGGAACCATGAGTGAGCATCTGGTGGCCGTGCTGGGGCGTGGCGTCGTCCCGGCCGATGAACCCGTCATCCATCCCGACGACCTGGGCTTTGCCCGCGGCGACGGATGCTTCGACTCCGCCCGCTTGGTGTGCGACGAATCCGGCGCCCGCGTGGTGAACCTCGACGAGCACCTGGACCGGCTCGCGGTCTCCGCCGCCCGGATGGAGATCGACGGACCCCCACGCGAAGCCTGGCAGGCGCTCGTCGACGAAGCCCTGGCGCAGTGGCACGTGCCGGGCGAGGGGACCATGAAATTCGTGCTGACGCGCGGCCGGGAATGGTATCCAGACCACGGATCCCTGGCCCTGCTGACCATCACGCAGAAGAAGGCGGCGACGGTGCGGACCTCGGCCGGTGGAGGGCAGGTGGTTCGCGGGCTCCGGGCCGTCACATTGTCCACCGGCCGCCCGTCGGATGCCTTCGCCGAGGCCCCCTGGCTGCTGGGGGGTGTGAAGACGCTCAGCTATGTGGTCAACATCGCGGCTGCCCGGGAGGCCCGGCGTCGCGGGGCGGACGACGCGATCTTCGTCACCACCGACGGGTATGCGTTGGACGGCCCCACTTCTGGACTCATCGTCGTCAGCGACGGGGTGATGCGCACCGCTCCCACGGGGGCCACCGGGATCCTCGCGTCCGTGACTGTCGACGAGATCATGGCCGCGGCCCGCGCCGACGGGATGCAGGCCCGCGGGGAACTCGTGCCGGTGGGTGAGCTGTTCACGGCCGACGGTGTCTGGCTGGTCAGCTCCAGCCGTGGGCCGTCGCCGATCGTCGAGCTGGATGGCACTCCGCTGGCCGTGGATCCGGAGCTCACGGCCAGGGTGGCCCGGATGGCCGGATTCTGATCCGGCTGCGGCGGGGCAGGTGATCGTGCCTGCCGCAGGGGCCGCCTGGGTTCGCGCGGGTTTGGGCTGGATGCGCGGGTTTGGTGGTCCTCCCAGTGCCCCCGCGTGGGTTTGGTGGCCTCGCGTGCGCTGCAGCGCACGCG
>NZ_JBQKKT010000039.1:0-14266 GCF_052116585.1 Luteococcus sp. Sow4_B9
GGGGCGTTGTGGTGGAGGGGGCCGGCCCCCGCGAACCGGTGGCGTTCCCGCCTGAGTGGGCGGGCCGTCGTGCATCCAGAGATTTCTCGTGGCGCTTGCGTCACTCCCCTTTCAACGAGGAGAACACCATGAGCGAGCAGCTCACCACCGCAGAGGTGGACACCCAGACCGGAGACGACACCGTCGAGGTGGAGACCGCGCAGCAGCAACTGGACGACCAGGCCGCCAAGGGGGCCGACGAGGCGTCCGCCAAGGATGAATCCGGCGCCCAGGAGGACCCGCTGGACACCGAGGGTGACATTGCCGCCGACTACCTGGAGGAACTGCTGGACATTGCAGACCTCGACGGTGACATCGACACCTATGCGGAGGGCGGCCGGGCCCATGTCTCGATCGTGACCGACAGCGAGGTTCTGGTGGGCAAGGACGGAGAGGTCCTGGATGCGCTGCAGGAGCTCTCGCGGCTGGCGGTGATGACCGAGACCGGACATCGCAGCCGACTGATGTTGGACATTGCCGGTCACCGTGAGCGTCGCCGCAAGGAACTGCAGGTTCTGGCGCACGATGCCATCGCCGAGGTCAAGACCTCGGGTGAAGCCGTCCGCATGACGCCGATGAACCCCTTCGAGCGCAAGATCGTGCACGACGCCGTGGCCGCGGCTGGGCTCGTCAGCGAGTCGGAGGGCGTGGAACCCAAGCGTCGCGTCGTGGTGCTGCCCGCCGAATGATGGTCGGGGTGATGTGATCCCTGGGCGTGGGCTCAGTTTCCCGAGTTTTTGGGGGCGGCTTCACGAGGTTGCCTGGGGCCGGACGGTTTTCCGTCCGGCCCCTTGTCATGCTGGTCCCCTTCTGTGTTGGTTCCCCGTTTCGTTGGTCCCCCCTTGTGTTAGTCCTGGCGCCGTGCCGGCTCTGGTGTCATTGCGGCAGGTGGTGGCATCCCGGAGCACTGGGTCAGGGCAGGCGCGACGTGTCAGTGCCCCGAGCTGGCGACCAAGGCGCGGGTCCCCTCCTCGCTCTGACTGATGTCGACGATTCCCTTGAATGGCCACGCGGTCTTCGCGGCTACAAGGCTTGGTCTGCACCGTGCCGATGCCAAAGGGATCGCTCCACCTGACGCTCTTGTCCAACGCCAGTCGTGGTGGCGACGGGTCTTGGTGCTGACTCCGGTGCCTCTGGAGAACCCTCAGATGGTGACGATTGTGCCGCCCTCTGTCGTCCGTGGCGGTTGCGGTGGAACCGAAGCGACTGAGATCGCACCTGCACGCTGGGGTCTCCTGCAACTGGAGGAGCGCGCACTCGCTTCTGGTCGAGCCATCCGTGAGAATGGCCGCCCGCCGAAGCAATGGAGAGATAAATCGACAAAGAGAGAAAGAGAGTGATTGACACTTATCCACAGGGGGATGGAGATGTCCACAGCAGCTCGCCGCCGCCAGTGAGCAGGTTGATTGGGCAGAAGTGGTTCTGCGGCGGGTGGACGACTGGCCCCAGGGCTGTCTGGCCTGGGTGGATAGTTCCTTGTCGATGTGGGGATCTGCACACATTTCGCTGACGTTGCGTGGCCGTCTGACAGCTGAAACCTTTGGCCGACGCACTTCGTGCCAGGAACGAAGGTGGCGAAGGGCCTCGCAGTTTTCCACAGATGACCGGGGTGGCGTGTGGATGGTGGAAGGTGCGGGACATGTGACATGCCGCTCGCTCCGGGAGGAGTGGATGTACCGTTGGTCGGACGGTGACCGACTCGCGATCTCACCCTCCGGTCTAGCCCTTCCGTGGTGAGCCTCGTCAGGACGGTGCAAGGCGCGAGCTCCGAGGCGGACGGGCTCTCGTTCCTCCGACTTCGTCACTGACAGATCTGGCCCGGTGGCATGGAGGCGTCTCGTCCGTGTCGAGAGTCCGCGTCCGGCGAGGATGCACACACGGAAGTGGTGCCGGTGGAGCTTCTGCGACGCCCGGACCGGACAGAAGTGGGGCTGGCAACCACTTCGCAGGATTCAGGCGTTCCACGTGAAACATGGCGTCGGGCACCCTTCTTCCCGACTGTTGGTGAGGCACGCATCTAGTGGGGCGTGCTGCACAGAGGTTTCGCCTTCGAATGCAGCACGCGAGCCGGCTCAGTCTGACTGGTTCAGACTGTTGATGCCCAGGTTCTGGCCGGTCGCTCTCGTCGCAATGGTTCGCGAGGCATCTGACGTGGCGGGGTCAAGTCACAGGCCCCGCAGATCCGAACGCGGCGCGAAAGGCAGCTACATCGTTCTTCGAGCTCAAACATCGCCGAGGGAACTTGAGCGCAAGCCATGGATGATTGTGCCGGCCCCACGTCGTGTGGTCCGGCACAACACGTCGGTCGACGAGCTTGGGAGCGAACAGGTGCTGTGGCGACTGACCTACCGCTGCCTGGACCGGCCAGCGCTCGGTTGAGTCGCGAGCCCACATCCCATGGGTCGGTGGTCAGCTCAAGACAGAAGAACATCGAAGGGTGGACAATGTCGAGTGGGGTGCTGGTTTGCCAAGAACTGGAAGTACCTGGTTGATCGAGGCGGCGCTGATTCGTCCACGGCGCGCTCCGCTACATGGGACGTAGGCTCGGGCTTGGAGTGGTCAGTACGCATTGAGACCCGGGGCCTTGCTGTGGAGTGGTCGGGCTCTGACTCAGGTGGATGTAGGCGCTTCAACGTGGACGCAGTCCGAGCCCGGCATGAAAGCTGGATGAGGCACTAGTGTTGATCAACAGTTCCCCATCCGGCGTGGCTGTCGAAAGAAGAATCATGGATCCCATCGAACAAGCGAGAACTGTTTACAGAGAAAACTTTACATCGATTAGTGACTATGTCGACATTCTTGCCACCAAGGGCATTGACTGGGGCCTGATCGGACCGCGCGAAAAGGATCGTTTGTGGGAGCGTCACATCCTGAACTGCGCTGCGCTGGCGGACCTCATCCCTGACGGGGCCACAGTGATCGACGTGGGCAGCGGGGCTGGACTGCCAGGGATTCCTCTGGCCATTCTGCGTCCTGACCTTGAGATGACCCTTCTAGAACCCCTGCTGCGTCGCTTCAACTTCTTGGGCGAGACAGTGGAAGAGCTGCGGCTGGAGGATCGCGTGCAGGTGGTTCGTGGCCGTGCTGAGGACTGCGACGAGACCTATGACGTGGTCACCTGTCGTGCAGTGGCCAATGTGCAGAAGCTTCTAGGGTGGTGCACTCCCCTGTTCTATCCGAATGGGAGGTTGGTCGCACTCAAGGGTGATTCGGTTTCGCAGGAGATCTCAGACGCGTCACGTCGACTCGAGGCGGGACGGCTGGACGCCCAAGTCCTTCAGGTTCGCGCCCACCCGGAGGCCGAAGTCACCCAGGCTTTGGTGATCACGCCCATTCGCTGAGCATTCTGCTGCCCTGGGGGGGCGGGTGATTGCTTGGCTGATGTTTCACGTGGAACACCATCGCTCCGGCGATGGACTCCGACGGCTCTGACTGACCTACGTACGTGTATGGAGCTGGCGAGGGATTGGGAACCACGTTCTGCGCGGGAGCTGGATCGGAGTGGTTTCGGGGGTCCGATGGGTTCAAACGAGACTCCGTCGGAGATTCCTGGTGGTCGCTCTTCGCGCTAGTCGAGCGGTGCAGGCGTGCGTCTCAACGCACTGTTTGCCGGAATTGGGTGTTCCCGCTGGCGCCGGTTGGGAACGGATGACGCTGCCTCACGTAGGTATGGGCTTCTGCGACCACATGGCCTTGGTCCGTGGTGAGTTGTGTGAAGCCGTGTGACTGCGGCGTAACATGTTTCGGAACGATGCACTGGGGCGGCTCCCTTGACATGTGCGCGTACCCACCTGGCCCGTATACCGGGTGCCACTCAACCTTCTTGCGCACCCTGAGATGCGCGTAGGCCACTGAATGAGCACACCAGTAGAGCGCCAGTGCCACACCCACCGTACTGTGCTGTGTTCCTCACGGATGATCCGACCATCTCTAGTAGACTCCTCGCGTACATCAGATTTGGCGCAGAGTGTTCCACGTGAAACATTCGCTGCGACGAGCATGAAGGGCGAACCCACTTGTGACCAGTACCGCAAGCACCCCCACGCAGCGTGTCCCTGGTACTCCGCGCATCATCCCGCGTGACGTCAAGACTGACTTCCCCAAGCCGGCCTCTACTCGGGTGATGTGCGTCGTCAACCAGAAGGGCGGCGTCGGAAAGACCACCACGACAGTGAACCTTGCGGCATCACTGGCGGATGGCGGTCTCACGGTGCTGGTGCTGGACCTCGATCCACAGGGCAACGCCTCAACGGCGTTGGGAATCCCGCATGCACCCGGAACTCCCGGAACCTACGAGGCTCTCCTTGATGGCGTGCCGCTCGAGGAGCTGATCGTCGATTCGCCTGAGGCTCCTGGGCTTCAAGTGGTCCCCGCCACGGTTGACCTGGCGGGTGCGGAGATCCAGTTGGTGCAGATGGTCGGGCGAGAGCAGCGCTTGGCACGATCAATCCGCAGCTACCTTAAGAGTCACGAGGTCGACTACATCCTGTTCGACTGCCCACCGTCGCTGGGTCTGCTGACGTTGAACGCTCTGGTTGCCGCCGACGAGGTGATCATCCCCATCCAGTGCGAGTACTACGCTCTGGAGGGCGTGTCGCAGCTGATGAACACGATTCAAGTGGTGCAGCGAGAACTCAACCCCGATCTTGACCTGTCGACGGTCCTCCTGACCATGTTCGACGCACGCACCAAGCTCTCGGCACAGGTGGCCCGTGAAGTCCGTCGTCACTTCGAGAAGCAGACCCTGGACGCCCAGATCCCGCGCAGCGTCCGGATTGCCGAAGCACCGAGCTACGGCCAGACACTCCTCCAGTTTGATCCCAGCTCGGCCGGCGCAAAGGCGTACTGGCGAGCAGCCAATGAAATCGCACACCGTGGAAAGGCCCTTTGATGCCTGCAAAGCACCAGTCCGGACTCGGCAGGGGTCTAGGAGAACTCTTCCAGCGTACCGACATCGATGACGAATCAACTCGTGACAAGGCACTTCCCCCGGAGATCGACCACGCTGGCCCTTCCGCACCCCTGGAGGATGGCTCCTACTTCCAGTTGATCCCGGTGTCGCAGATCCGACCGAATCCCAAGCAGCCGCGGACGGTTTTCGACGAGGACGCGTTGAATGAGCTTGTGGAATCCATCAAGGAAGTGGGAGTCCTTCAGCCGATCGTCGTGCGCAAGGTCAACCAAGATCAATATGAATTGATCATGGGTGAGCGCCGCTGGCGCGCGAGTACCGAGGCGGGGATGGAAACCGTTCCGGCCATCGTCCGAGGAACCGAAGACGGCAACCTGCTGCGCGACGCACTCCTGGAAAACCTGCACCGTGCGCAGCTGAACCCCCTGGAGGAGGCTGCCGCCTATCAGCAAATGCTGAGTGACTTCGGTTGCACCCAGGAAGAGCTGGCGGTGAAGATCAAGCGATCGCGACCCCAGATCTCGAATACGATCCGACTCCTTCGTCTTCCCGCGCCGGTGCAGCGGCGGGTTGCGGCCGGCGTTCTGTCAGCCGGCCATGCGCGTGCTCTCCTCATGATCGAGGATCCGGTTGCCCAGGAGCAGCTGGCCCAGCGCATCGTCGCAGAAGGACTCTCCGTGCGGGCCACCGAAGAGATCGTTGCGCTCCAGGACGGTTCCACTGCAAAGAAGAAGCGGGAACGTACACCCAAGGAGCCCTCACCGCGCGCGTTGGAACTCTCCTCAAGCCTGTCGGATCACTTCGACACCCGCGTGAAGGTGGACATCGGTCGCAATCGCGGAAAGATCACGATCGAGTTCGCCACCGAGGATGATCTGGAGCGAATCCTCAATATCGTCAACGGACAATAAATAGATCAGTCAATACATCACTTTGTCTACAAATATGTAGAGGTCTGTTCCCGTTCCCGTGCTCGTCGAATCATCGACGAACGACCAAAGGGCCGGTCATCCTCCAGTGAGGATGACCGGCCCTTTGGCGCGAGACAGTGCCCGGGACGCCTGGCCAGCGCCAGACGGCAAACCGGGCGGTCGCAGACCTTGCTGGTCAGGACTCGACGGACGAACCCAGCGCACGCTCCCACGTGCCCAGCGTCTCCTGGACGTCCTTGCGGGCCGAGGCCTCCGCGACGAAGGACAGGAAGGGGACGGTACCCGCCAACGCGATAAGCAACAGTCGCTTCCAGGACCAACGAGCGCGGCGGCCCAAGTCATAGGCGGTGATCAACAAACCCATGTACAGCCAGCCATGTGGAACGCCAGTCCAGGTCACCACAGTGTCGTTGTCCCAGATGTATTTCAACGGCATGCCAATGCAGACGAGCACCACAAGCAGAACGCCAGTGGCGTACGCAAAGAAGCGGTAACGGGTCAGCGCCCCGCGCAGGCCCTGGACATCTTCCTGCGTCAGGTCGTCGAGGTCATCATCATGAAGGTCAGTCACACACCCACCCTATCCAGCCAGTGAAGATGTGGCGGGACGGCCCGTCAGAGCGGACGATCGAGAGATACCGGGGGCATCTGGCACTGGGGGCATCTGGCACTGGGGGCATCTGGCACTGGGGCACTTCGGGGGCTGCTGACCGTCGCGGCCCGAATCCCGCGTCCCGAACCCGGGGCCTACTCGGCCTTCTTCGGACCCGCGGCCTTCACCCCAACCCACGTGGCGGCAAAGCCGAAGATCGCGAAGGCCCACCACTGCAGGGCATAACCGCGATTGCGCTCCTTGCCGCCCCCGACGTCGGGAATGTCCGGCGCCTTGGGACCCAGACCTTGGGCCCTGCTGGCGTCGGCCTCCTGGGTCACGAAACCAGCCACCAGGGGCGCCGGCCAGTCTTGGGCCAGCTGCTCCAGACGAACCGCACTCAGGGTGCCGGCCGGGGCATCGCTCGGCAGCGGCACGGTGGGCTTTCCCTGGGTGGGCAGGATGACGCCCTGGACAGTCTGCGGGCCGCTGGGTGCCGGAGGAGGTGTCGACTGCCCCTGCGGGAGGGTGCCACGCACGACCGTGAGCGTGCGTCCGCCCTTTGTCCGGAAGGCACTCACCACCTGCAAGGGATGCTCCGTCCCTGCCAGGACCTGCTTGCCGGGGAGAAAACTACCCGTCGCGGTCACCCGACGCCCGTAGAGGTCGCCGACCACCTCGCCCTGCAGATTCGACTCGAGGTCTCGGGGCTGGCCCGCCGCGCGCTGTTCGGCGCTGCCCTGCGCCTGGGACTGGAAGACCTCGGCCTGCCAGAGCCCGAGGAAGATCATGAATACGCTGAGGGCACAGCCGATCACCGCGATGAGCAACTGCTTGAGCCGGGTCATTCCTGTGCAGCCTCCTGCACGAGGGGACCATAGACCCGAGCAAGATCAAGACCGGCAGCCTGCATGGCGATGGGGGCGATGGACGTCTCGGTCATGCCGGGAGCCGAGTTCCCCTCCAGGAACCAGGCACGGCCCTCGTCGTCGACGATCATGTCGACGCGGACAACCGCCTGGAGATTGAGCGCCTTCACGGCCCCTTGTGCAAGATCAACAACATTGCGGGCGGCATCGTCGGGAAGTTCTGCGGGCACGATGAATCGGGTGAAGCCAGCCGTGTAGCGCGCCGCGTAGTCGTAGATCCCCGATTCGGGACGGATCTCCACGGCCGGGAGGACCCGCACGTCGTCACCGCGCACAACGGCCGTGACGGCCACCTCCGTGCCGTGGATGAACTCCTCGATGACGGCCACCGGCCCGTAGGCATAGGCAGCCACCATCGCCTGGCGCAGCTCGTCCATGGAGTTGACCTTGGTGGTGCCCAGTGCCGAACCGCTGCGCGCAGGCTTGACGATCAGCGGAAAGCCCAGCTTGGCTCCCAGCGCCTCCACGAGCCGATCGGCGCCCAACTCGCGGAAGATGTCGTGGGGCAGGGCCACCTGCTGCGGAACGTTGAAGCCGGCGCGGGCCACCACGGTTCCGGCCACCGACTTGTCGAAGGTGGTGCGGCAGACCGCGCCCGAAGAACCGACGGCCGGCACGTCGAGCAGCTCGAGGACCTCCCGCAGGGCGCCGTCCTCACCCAGACCACCGTGCAGCATGGGCACCACGACCGGGCGTTCCAGGCTGGCCAGCAGCGTCAACAGCTCGGAGTTCACATCCGTCTCGATGACCTTGTGGCCGGCGCCGCGCAGGGCCTGGGCCACGCGTCGCCCCGAACGCAGCGAGACGTCGCGCTCATGGGAGAGGCCGCCGGCCAGCACGACGACGGTCGGCTGGGGGGAACCCTGCAGGACGGTATTGGCTGCGGGCTGGATCTGCTCGTCGCTCATGGTGGGTGGGTGCCCTTTCGCTCAGAAGGTTTCCGGGCCGGGGCCCAGATTGCGGCTCACATGCATCGGGGAGGAGCCCAGACCGAAGGTCTGGTGCAGCTCGAACTCTCGGTTGACCACGTCGGCAAGACGACGGACGCCCTCGCGGATCCTCTCCGGTGGCGGGAAGCAGTAACTCAGGCGGATGTTGCGGCTGCCCAGTCCGTCGGCGTAGAAGGCGGTGCCAGGGGTGTACGCGACGCGCGCCGTGACGGCACGCGGCAACATGGCCTGCGAATCCAGCCCCTCGGGCAGCGTGACCCAGACGAAGAAGCCACCCTTGGGTTCGGTCCACGTGGTGCCGGGCGGCATGTACTCCCGCAAGGCCTCCAGCATCGCGTCGCGGCGCTCGCGGTACATGTCCTTGAAGGCGACGATCTGGCCCTTCCAGTCATGATTGGCCAGGTAGGAGCTGATGGCGTACTGACTGAAGACCGGCGGGCACAGCGTCGCGGATTCCTGGGCCAGGACAAGCTTCTCGCGCACGGCATGCGGTGCCAGCACCCAGCCAACCCGGAAACCAGGGGCGAAGGTCTTGGAGAAGGAACCCAGATAGATGACCTGCTCGTCGTCCAGGGAACGGATCGCGGGAATCGGCTCGGCGTCGAGCGTCAGCAGGCCGTAGGGATTGTCCTCCACCACCAGGATGTCGAGCTCCCGGCAGACCTCGACGATCTGCTGGCGGCGCTCCAGGCTCTGGGTGATGCCCGACGGATTGTTGAAGTTGGGGATCGTGTAGAGGAACTTCGGGCGCTTCCCGGCCTCGGCGCACGCCGTCGCGGCCTCCCGCAGCGCGTCGGGCTGCAGGCCGAACTCGTCCATGCTGACGTGCACGACCTCGCACTGATAGCTGCCGAAGGTGCCCAGCGCCCCCACATAGCTCGGAGCCTCCGCCAGCACCACGTCGCCGGGATCGCAGAAGATGCGGGTCACCAGATCGAGCCCCTGCTGCGAACCACAGGTGATGGTCACGTCGTCAGGATGAGCACTGATGCCCTCCAGCGCCATGACCTCGCAGATCTGCTCGCGGATGAAGGGCTCGCCTTGGCCGGATCCGTACTGCATGGCCTGTTGGCCACGCTCCTGGACGAGCTCAGCCAACGTGTTGCCGACGATGTCCAGAGGGAGGTCGGCGATGTTCGGCATGCCGCCTGCCAAGGAGACCACCTCGGGCCGGTTCGCGACCGCGAACAGGGCGCGGACCGCGGAGGCACGCATGCCGTGGGTGCGCTGGGAGTAGCTGGAGTAGTAACGGTCCAGCCGGGTGTCTCGACGTTGGGGTTCAGGCAGGCTCACCCCTCTACTCTGCCACGCGGGCCGGGTTCGTGGGTTGAGGGTCACTCCCCCGGCCTACGCGTTATTCTTGGCGGGACCTCCGCCTACGCGTCATTCTTGGCGGGACCTCCGCCTACGATGGACACTGCCGCTGCTGGACGAGGGTTCTGTGTGGAGGAGGCTGCCATGGCACGATCCGGACGACTGCGCGTCGTGCTGCCCGGTGACCTGCCCGCCCTGCTGCCCACCTGCGATGCGCACGGCGAACTGGACGCGCTGCTGCAGGATCCGGGTGCCACCTGGGCCCGCGCGGCGATGGACCAGTGGGGACTCTGCGGAGTGGTGCTGGTGAATGACGACTCGTCCCCCGAGGCCCAGCTTCTCGTCTGTCCCGGCCTGCAACTGCCCCCGGATCATCCCCTGGTCCACTGGTCGCGCCTCCCGGATGCCGCCTACCTGCTGGCTCTGGTGACGGAACCCGACGATGCGGACAACCGGGGATTGCCCCAGGCCCGCACCCGACTCCTGGTGCAGGCGCTCTCGCGTCGACTGGCCGGGGATGTGGCCACCGTCGAGGCAGCGGCGAGTCTGCGCGGCGGCACCTGCCTGGAACCGCCGATGGACTGGTTGGCGGGTGCCGGATTCACCGGTGTGCCCGAGCCCAGGGCCGACGGACGGGTGCGGATGCGTCTCTCGCTGGAGTCCACGTCGCGATGGATCCCGGACCTGCACCGTGCCAAGGATCTCCTGCAGGGGCTGCTGCCGCGCCCGGTGCCGCCCGTCGAACCCACCGGACGCGACGGCCACGGCGCACCCTGAAGACGTCGCCCTGGCCGAGCGGCTCGGGCCGCCCCATCACAAGCCGCGCGATCACAAGCCGCGCGATCACGACATGACGATGCCCCGGCCAGCAGGCCGGGGCATCGGGTGTTGTGAGGAGTTTGACGTGATCAGGCGACGCGGATCTTCTGGCCGACCTTGATCATGTTCGGGTTCTTCACGGTGGACTTGTTGAGCTGCCAGACAGCCTTCCAGCCGCTGCCGTTGCGCTTGGCGATCTTCGACAGGGTGTCCCCACGCTTCACGATCACGTACTTGGCGCCCTTGACCGACTTCACGGGGGCGGTGGTGGTGGCCTTCTTCTTGGTGGTGGTGGCCTTCTTCTTCACCGGGGCGACGGTCTTCACGCTCGAGGTGACACCGGTGCTGACGGCCAGGCCGTTGGCGCGGGTCAGGCCAGCGCGCTTGGAGCAGACCGGCCAGGCGCCGGGGCCCTGGGTCTTCAGGGTCTTCTTGGCGATCTCGATCTGCTGGGCCTTGGTGGCCTTGTTGGCCGTCGGGGCGTACTTGCCGCCGCCGAAGCCGAGCCAGGTGGAACGGCTGAACTGCAGGCCGCCGTAGTAGCCGTTGCCCGTGTTGATCGACCAGTTGCCGCCGGACTCGCACTGGGCCACACGGTCCCACACGGTGCCAGCGGCCTGCGCGGGGGCAGCGGCGCTGATACCGATGCCGGCGCTCAGCGCGGTCGCAGCGACCAGGGAAACGAAGGTGGAGGTCTTGTTCATGAGAGCCAACGTAGGCATTCCTGAGCGTTTCTCAAAATCGCTCTCAGAAAAATTGCCAACTGGGGACTGGACGCCACCCCGAACGGCCTGTATGGCACTGGTGTGTTTCCGCTGCTCACAGCCGAATTCACCGGCGGCGAGCCAGTTTCCTGAAGAACAGCTGGACGCAGCTCACCGCTCGGGCTCGGTGACCCTCATCACCACCGGGGTCTCATGTTCCACGGTCCGGGAGACGGTGCAGTCCCTGTCATGGGAGAGCCGCACCAGGCGCTCCACCAGACCGGCGGCCTGACGGCCAGCCTCGTCATCGCCGAACAGTATGGAGAAGTCGACACTGACATCGCGCAGACGCGCGCCGCCCGTCTCGTCGAAGAACTTCTCACCGCCGGCGACCACCTCGAAGGTCTTTGGCTCAGCACGCCGGGCCGTCACCACGTCCACGTCGATCGCACTGCAGGCACCGACGGCGGCCAGGAGGAGTTCCACCGGGCTGAAGTGCTCCGGGGCCATGCCGACGGCCACCTGCACGCCATCGGCATTGGTTGCCAGATAGTTCCCCGTGCTCGTTCGTTCGACGCGCACCTCACGTCGGGCGCTCGTCGGGGTGGATGCCGAATCGTCAGGGGTGGTCATGAGGGCCTTCCAGGTCAGGGAGCCATGGTGTCCGCGAAGCGGTTGGTCAGCTCCATCAGGTCGGTGCGGGTCAGACCCACCAGATCGACGATCATGATCGCCGTCTTGTCGCGGATGATCGCGCAGGCATCCCGATTGGTGTCGATGCTGGTGCCGCAGTAGCCGTCCTCGGTGGCGATGATCGCATTCATGCCCATGTCCGTCATGAACTTCTTCGCGTCGGTCTCCGGACGGCTCATCAGCAGCACGACGGTGTTCTGTCCGCCCCGGGCATAGGTGGCTGCAATGGTTGACTTCTTGGTGGTCGGATTGGCCGACGGGGTGTCCGCGGAGTTGGCATCGCGGGAGTACTCGTCCACCGAGAGCGGCGGAGTCATCGTCCACGGGGTCCGCGACGGAGCCGCGGTGATCACCACCTGCGGCTTGCTCGCATTGATCCGATAGGCCGCATAGGCCGCGCCGCCCACAACCAGGAGCAGGCCCAGCAGCCCTGCCAGGAGCAGGACCCAGCGGGGGAAACGGCTCGCGTGGATGACGGGACCAGCGTCCAACTCGTCGGGGCCCGTGGTGGCCGTGGCACCGAATGAAGTGCCGTCGGAGTCCAGGGGAGACGGGCCATGACTGTCACCGGGGGTGGTACTCATGGGGACAAACCTAGTGGAATCACACGACCGCGGCTCCCTGTGGGCAGCCGCGGTTGTGATTGTGCTTGTCAGAGAGGGAAGACGGATTCCCGGAGGTGAAGACCGGAGCTTCCACCCGGATCGACGAGCTGGTGCCGACGATCAGATGAACTCGTCCAGGGCCTTCAGCAGCGCACCCTTGCTCTTGGCGCCCTGGAAGGACTTCACCACACGGCCGCCCTGCCACACCTGCAGCGTGGGGAGCGACAGGATCCCCTGCTCGGTGGGGATCTGGGTGTTGGAATTGGTGTCCATCTTGACGAAGTCCATCTTGTCGCCCAGCTGGGTGGCGATCTCGTCGATGATCGGCGAGAGCTGCTTGCAGGGGGCGCACCAGTCGGCCCAGTAGTCCACCAGGACCGGCTTGGGGTTCATGACGACCTCGTCGACGAAGGTCTTGTCGGTGACGTCCTTGACGCTCATGGTTCTCCTTGGATCTGTCCCCTTGACGGGCTCGGGGAGCGGTTGGTGTCCCCTCTGTGGACGCGGGGAGCGGTTGGGTGTGGGGGGTCAGGCCTGCACGTTCTCGTCGGCCAGGTCTGCGAGCCAGCGCTCCGCGTCGAGGGCGGCCTTGCAGCCGGAGCCCGCGGCGGTGATCGCCTGGCGGTAGGTGTGGTCCACCAGGTCGCCGCAGGCGAAGACGCCGGACACATTGGTCTTCGTCCCGTCGGCCTCGGTGAGCACGTAGCCGGCGGCGTCGAGCTCCACCTGCCCCTTCACCAGTTCGGAACGGGGCTCGTGGCCGATGGCGACGAAGAGACCGTTGACGGGGAGCGCCTTCGTCTCGCCGCTCTGGTTGTTCTTGAGGGTGACGCTCTCCAGTGCCTTGTCTCCGCTCATCGAGACGACCTCGGAATTCCACTCGATGGTGATCTTCGGGTCGTTCAGGGCACGGGCCGCCATGATCTTGCTGGCGCGCAGCTCGTCGCGACGCACCACCATGGTGACGCTGGAGCCGAAACGGCTCAGGAAGGTGGCCTCCTCGACGGCGGAGTCGCCACCGCCGACCACGACGATCGGCTTGTCCTTGAAGAAGAAGCCGTCGCAGGTGGCGCACCAGCTGACACCGCGGCCGGAGTACTTGTCCTCGTCGGCCAGACCCAGACGCTTGTAGCCCGAGCCGGTGGCCAGGATGACGGCCTTGGCGCGGTAGGTATTGCCGGCGGAGTCCGTCACCGTCTTGATGGGGCCCGTGAGGTCCAGCTCCTCGGCATCGTCGGTGACGAATTCGGCACCGAAGCGCTCGGCTTGGGCGCGCATGTTCTTCATCAGGTCGGGGCCCATGATCCCGTCGGTGTAGCCCGGATAGTTCTCCACCTCGGTGGTGTTCATCAGGGCGCCGCCGGCACTGAAGGCACCCTCGATGACCAAGGGCTTGAGATCGGCGCGGGAGGTGTAGATGGCTGCCGTGTAGCCGGCTGGGCCGGATCCGACGATGATCACGTCGCGCACCGGCTGGTCGTCGGCCGTGACGGGAGCGGTGACGGGCTCCTCGTCGGGGGTGATGTCGTCCAGCGAGATCAGTCCGGTGACGTTCAGGGCGGGTGTGGTCATGATGTCCTCTCGCGCGGCCGCGCCGCGGTGGCGTGCTCCGGGTGGAACTCTACCGAGCGCTGGTTGCGCGACGGGTGTCCACTCGCCGGGTCAACCATTCGCCTCGCAGCGCTATTCCCGGCCCGGTTCGCCCGCCCGGAAGAGCAGAGGCATCGCGGCCCCGCCACCCCTTGAGGTACTGGTGGGGGGGGCGCGGCGGGGGGGT
>NZ_JBQKKT010000040.1:0-12949 GCF_052116585.1 Luteococcus sp. Sow4_B9
GAGGCCCTGGACGACCTGACCCCGATGCAGGCCGAGGACCTGCACTACCATCGACCCAAGCTCACCGCCTGAGCCACCAAACCAAGTCTCCGGACACCCCGGGGCGGTTCATTGAGGGCGGCGAAGGCGGACAGGAACAGGGCTCGTTTGAGGTGCTTGTTGCCGGAGCGGGCGGGGAATTCGCCGCGGATGCTGGTGCCGGATCGTCGGGTGACTGGGGCGAGGCCGGCGTGGGCGGCGAGGTGTCCGGCGGTGGGGAACTGTGAGGCGTCGCGGACGTCGAGCAGGATCCGTGCTGCGGTCCTGACCCCGACGCCTGGCATCGAGGTCAGGACCTCGGCAAGAGGGTGAGCATCAACCACTTTCTCGACCTGGACCGCGAGCTCAGCGCGCTGGTCCAGGACCTGACGCAACGACACGGCCAGTTTCGGCAGGACCTGCTCCGCCGCTGCCGTGCCCGCAACGGTGACGGTCTGCTCCGCCAGGGCCTGGGTGATGGCGTCGGCGAAGTCCTGCGCGCCGCGGGGGTAGGCCTTGGTGATGACCCGCAGCAGCTTGGACTTCGAGGCGTGGGCCATGCCGTGGGGGCCGCCGAGTTGTTCGATCACCGCGAGGCCTTGTTTGGTGGTCAACCTGGGTCCGACAACGCGTTCCAGCGCCGGGTGGATCTGGGTGAGCAGGCCGCGGATGCGGTTCGACAATCGGGTGGCTTCGGCTGCGAGGTCCTCGTCGAAGCCGACCAACACTTTGAGTTCGGCGAGGGTTTCTTCGCCGGTGTCGACGCGGCGCAGGGTGTGTGTCATGGTCCTCGCGGCATCCGCGATGACGAACGCATCCTTGGCGTCGGTTTTCGCGTTGCCGGGGTAGAGGTCTGCGGCGCGGCGCATCGCCAGTCCGGGCAGGTAGGCCACGGTGATGCCCATCGACCGGGCGACAGCGATCGGTAGCGCGCCGATCGTGTTCGGTTGGTCCACGATCACCAGCACCCGGCCGTGTTCAGACAGGCTGCGGAACAGGTCTTCCAGCTTGGCCTGGTCCTGGGGCAAGGCCTTGTCGAAGACCTTCTTTCCGGCAGCATCGAGTGCACAGGCGTGGTGGCCGGTCTTCCCGACGTCCAACCCGCACCAGATGTCGAAGCCGCTGTCCTGAATCATGACAACCACCATCCTTGCATCGAAGCGACGGTCGTCGTGGTTGGTGATGCGTCAGCTGCCGGCACCCACGCCTACGTTGAGACCTGTGACGAGGCCGTGTCCCTATCAGCGGTCGGCTGGCGCCACCAGGCCCGCTGCCTTCACCCCCCCCCGGATCATCAATGACAGGGGCAGTAAGTCATGCCGGGCCCGGCGACCGTGACCCCTCCCTACGGGGTCACCAGCAAGGTAACGGGTCAGGACCTGGTCGGCCAGCGAGGACAGGCAGCGTCGCAGGTGTTCATGGCGACCGTGCACGGTGATCACGACGGCGAGCTGGGGTGACGCGCTGCTCATCGGGCCTCCTGTGCATCGGGCACGGCGGGGTGCGCGCGTGCCACGGCAGAGATGGCGGCCGCGGCGCGGGCTGCGCCGTGTCCGTCGTGCCAGCGGTGCCAGCCCTGACCGCCGAGGGCAAGGGCCTGTTCCACGAGGGCAGGCCACTGCTCGTGGTCCGGTGGCTGTTCGCAGCACACGGCCAGTCCGGCGGCCTGCAGGGCGCGGACGGTGTGCAGCTGTTCGTCGAAGGGTCGGGGCTCGGCGACGACGACGGCCGGCCGCCGGGCCGCTGCCACCTCGGCGACGGCATTCTGGCCGGCATGACAGATGACGACGGAGGCATCGTGCAGCGCCCGCCAGACCTCGTCACCGGTTCCGAGCGGCTCGTGCCAATGCCAGCCGGGCATGGCCGCCACCAGACGCTCCGGATTGGGCCCAGTGCCTCCACCGCGGCCCCACAGAACCAGCCCGTGCTGTCCAGGCTGTGAGACCCAGCCGGAAGGTGCTGGAACAGGGGCGGAGTCGAAGCGGGTGAGGGCGCCAGCGTAGGCGGTCTTGTCCAACCAGGTGGTGGGCCACCAGGGCTCAGGGCAGTCGGCCGGCCAGGGTGCGAGCAACCGCGTCGCTGCTCCGTAGCAGGCACGGTGGGCCAGGTCGTCTCGCTGACCGCGCATGGCGACGACGATGGTGGGCACTCCCAGCAACCGGGCCAGCAGCGCTACTTCCGCGGAGACATCGACGACCAGCACGTCGGGACGGTGTGTCAAGAGCCAGTGGGCCAAGGTGCTCATCCGGGACTGATAGGCCTCATGGTCCAGAGGGGCCAGTGCAGGGTCCCGCCCGCGGTGGGATCCTGGTGATCATCGTCGACGGGCACGGCGTCGTCCGCAAGTTCCACCCATCCACCCAGCCACCCCAGCGGGCGCGGCAGGGTGGACAGTCCCGTCACCTGGCGGTAGAGCCGGCGATGGGCGGCCCGCACCCCTTCGGCCTCGACACGCCGCTCCTCCTGGGTTGCGGTCCACTCGAGGCGGCCGTCGATGGCGGCTCGCAGTGCACCCGGCAGGGTGCCCTCGATGTCGTACAGACGGAAGGTGGGGCAGTCGTGCTGGTCGTGGTAGCAGCCCACCGCCGGCGCGACGACGGCGGTTCCCACGTCACGGCAGGCTTCCAGATAGCCCGAGTGGGTGCCGAAACGGTAGGGCAGCACCACGGCGGACAGCGATGCGAGGTGTTCCAAAGCCCGTCGTCGGAGTACCGCTCGTGAGGTGCCACCGTCACGCCGGCACCGTCGCCCTCGCAGTCGTGCCAGCCACGCAGCAGCAACGCAAGCTCCGGGTCCCGAGCCTCCAGACCATCGAGCACCTCGGCGTGGAGTCCGAGGCGCAGGTCATAGCCGGACTTCGTGACTGATGCAGCCACCTGTGCCAGCTGCGCCGCGTGCATCGTGTTCGTGCGCAGGCCCTTCAAATCCACCCCCACCAGCGGCCGTCGGCCCTGCCCGCGAGACATGTCCTGGGGTGCGGTCCCGCCGCCGATCCGGTCCAACGGCGCGACGTGGGGGTGTGGCAGCACGACGGCCTCTCGGCCCCAACGCCGCCGGATCTCGGCGGCTGCGGACTGGGTGAGGGTCACCACGGCATCGGCCCGCGTGATGAGCAGGTCGAGGCGCTCCACATGGGGAGCGTCGTCCTCCAGGTGCGGGTTTCGCAGCTCGTGAACGGTCACCACCAGCGCGATGCCGCAGCGGGCGAGCTCGTCCAGGGTGGCCCGCATGTCGTGCAGCGGCACCTGCTCGACACCAAAGTGCACGTGGACGACGTCGGCCCCTTCGAGCGCTGCCTCGCGTCGTGCCGGGTCGAAGAGCGTCGGAGGCCACCAGAACCCGTCAGCACCGGTGATCTCCGGCAGGACCACGAGGCCGTCATGCGCCTCCCCCTGGGGGCCGATCGCCTGGGTGACGTAGGGGTGGTCGGCGGGAACGGAGCGCACCGCGAGGTGGGTTGCGGGAGTATCGCGATGGCGCACCTGTCGAGTCTCGTGCCTGTGGTCGTGCCACACCACCCCCACAGGGGTGGGCCGAGCCGGCGGGGTCCCGGCGGCCGGTGGTCGAGCAAGCGGCGACCCGGACAGCCAACCGTCGCGTCCCCTACTATCTGCACAGTTCATCCGTCTGGTCCACCCGAGGGGAACCCATGATCTGGCAAGGCCCACGACCGTCGATAGAGATTCCCGACGTCACGCTCTACGAGCTGATCTTCGGCAGCCTCACCGACGACGAACTGGACAAGGTGGCCATCGACCACACCGAGACCGATGAGGTCTTCACCTTCGGGCGGTTGCGCCATGAGGTGGACGCCGCGGCCACCTGGCTGCACCGTCGCGGGATCCGCCCGGGTGACGTTGTGGCGATCGTGCTGGCCAACTGCCCCGAGTACGCGGTCTCCTTCCACGGGATCCTGCGCGCCGGCGCGGTGGCCACCCCCGTCAACCCAGCGGCGCCGGCCCCGGAGATGGCCAGTCAACTGCAGCGCACCGGCGCCCGACTGGTCATCACCTCGCACGACCTGGCGCAGACCGCCGCCGTGGCTGCCGCGTCCGCGGGGCTCCAGCCGCACGATGTCGTGGTGGTGGGGCAGACGAGCGAGGCCGGACAGGCGCACTGGGCCGATGTGGTGGGCACGGAGCCGCAACCGCCACAGATCGCGCTGGATCCCGCGACGGCCCTGGCCTGCATGCCCACCTCGTCGGGCACCTCCGGCCTGCCCAAGGCCGTCATGCTGACCCACCGCAACCTGGTGGCGAATGCGCTGCAGTTCACCGACGCCCTGCATCATCTGGGGCCGGACAGTTCGCTGGTGGCCTTCCTGCCGTTCAGTCACATCTATGCGCTGACCACCACGCTGACCATGGGCCTGCTGCGGCGCTTCCCGCTGTACACCATGAGCTCCTTCCGGGCCCACCTCTTCCTCGACATCGTGGAGAGCAGGCGGCCGACCGTGCTGTTCGTGGTGCCCCCGGTGGCCACCTTCCTGGCGCGCAGCCGGGTGATCGACACGGTGGACTGGAGCTCGGTGGAACTGGTCATCTCGGGCGCAGCCCCGCTGGACGGTCCGGTGGGAGAGGCCCTGGAGAAGCGCCTCGACACTCGCGTCGTCCAGGGCTACGGCATGACCGAACTCTCACCGGTCACCCACATCACCCCCGTGGACCGGCCGGACATCGGCATGGACACCATTGGCCAGGCCCTCGCCAACGTGACCTTCCGGGTGGTGGATCCCCAGACCTTGCAGGACGTGCCCGCTCCCGCCGGGGAGGACTGGTCCCAGACCGGCGAGCTGTGGGTGAAGGGTCCCAATGCGATGGTCGGCTACCTGGACCAGAGCGATGCCACCGACGAGGTGATCGTCGACGGATGGGTACGCACGGGAGACCTGGTGCAGGTGCGTCACGACGGGACCACCCGCATCGTGGACCGGATCAAGGAACTGATCAAGCGACGCGGATTCCAGGTGCCACCGGCGGAGCTGGAGAGCCACCTGCTCTCCCACCCCGACGTGGACGACGCCGCCGTGCTGGGTCTGGGCGAGGCCAGCGGAGACCAGATTCCCCACGCGCTGCTCGTCCTGCGCGACGGCGTCGATCCAGAACAGACCGCGACGGATGTGGTCCGTTGGCTGAACGGCCAGGTGGCCCAGTACAAGCACCTCGGGGGAGCGACGGTCGTCGAGAGCCTGCCACGTTCCGCCGCCGGCAAGATCCTGCGACGGCAGTTGCCTGATCTGGTCGTCGGAGGCTGACTCGCAGTAGCGTCGGCTGGGCGGGTCGCACCGTGGGACGAGTTCCAGCCTTTGGTGCCGGCTCCTACGGTGGAAGGAGAAGCGGTCCTCCCACTGTGGTGCGGACCGGACTGCGTGACCAGAGCCCGCACGTCGAGGCGGGCATCCCCGAAAGGAGCCAGCATGGCCTACGCAACCACGAACCCCTACACCGGTGAGGTGGTCAAGAGCTTCGAGACGGCCACCACCGCTCAGGTCGACGCGGCCATCACCGCGGCCGACACCGCATTCCAGACCTGGCGGCAGACCCCGGTTGCCGAGCGTGTCCAGGTGCTGCAGAAGGCAGCCGACATCCTGCGCGAGAAGACTCGCGAGTACGCCAGCATCCTGACACTGGAGATGGGCAAGCTGATCGGCGAGGCCGAGGCAGAGGTCAACCTGTGCATCGGCATGCTGGAGTACTACGTCGCCCATGCCGAGCAGCAGCTCGCTCCCCGCACGCTGAGCGCCAAGGGTTTCGACGAGGGCGACGTGGTGCTGGTGCACGAACCGCTCGGAGTCCTGTACGCGGTGGAGCCGTGGAACTTCCCCTTCTACCAGGTGATTCGCATCGGTGCCCCACAGTTCAGCGCTGGCAACACCATCGTGCTGAAGCACGCCTCCAATGTCCCACAGTCGGCCCTCGCCATGGAGCAGCTCTTCCGGCAGGCCGGCGCTCCGGAGGGCCTGTTGGTGAATGTCTTCGCCTCCCATGACGCGGCCGAGCAGATCCTGGGCGATCCGCGGGTGCGTGGCATGGCGCTGACCGGTTCGGAAGGGGCGGGCGCCGCCGTCGCCTCGATCGCGGCCAAGAACCTCAAGAAGTCGACGCTGGAGCTGGGCGGCGCGGATGCCTTCATCGTGCTGGAGGACGCGGACGTCGACAAGGCGGTCTCGTGGGCGGTCTTCGGCCGACACTGGAATGCCGGACAGGTGTGCTGCTCGTCGAAGCGCTTGATCGTCGTCGACGCGGTCTACGACGAATTCGTCGAGAAGTACCGCGCCGGCGTCGCGGCACTGGTGGCGGGCGATCCGATGGACGAGGCGACCACCCTGGCACCGCTCTCCTCGCAAGGTGCTGCGGATGACCTGGCCGAGCTGGTGGAGATGGCTCGTTCCGAAGGCTGCGACGTCGAGCAGGTGGGCAACCCGGTCCCCGAGCAGGGCGCCTTCTTCCAGCCGACCATCCTGACGAACATCCCGCTGGACTCGAAGACCTCCCAGACCGAGTTCTTCGGTCCCGTCTCGCAGATCTACCGCGCCAAGGATGACGCCGAGGCGGTCGAGATCGCGAACTCCTCACCCTTCGGCCTGGGCGGATCGATCTTCACGGCCGACACCGAGCGCGCCCATCACCTGGCGCGGCTCCTCGACACGGGGATGGTCTACTTCAACCAGCCCACTGGAGTGAAGGCCGACGTGCCCTTTGGCGGTACCAAGCGTTCCGGCTATGGGCGTGAACTGATTGACCTGGGCCTGCACGAGTTCGTCAACGCCAAGGTCGTTGTGAACACCGACATCGACGGCAGCTTCTGAGCGAGGCTGCAGCCAGGCAGGGATGCCGCCCGCGCACCACGGGCGGCATCCCTGTGCTCTGTCAGGAGCCGGTGCGGTGCCCACACTGCCGTGGGTGAAGGGATTCGTGACCTTTTGGTCGCATGTATGACACCTCGGGATGGTTAATTTGCTGCCACATTCCCCCGATGTGAAGGAGCCCCCGATGTCATCCATCCGAGTCGCGCTGGTCACCGTCGCCAGCGCCACTGCACTGGCCGCCCTGACCGCTGTGCCCACCTCCCTGGCACGAGCCGCCGACACCCCAGCCGAGGCCCGCGCTTGGGCTGCCTTCCGCACCAACCCCGACGCGAGCGTCAGCGCCGCGGATAACCTGCAGTGGTACGTCACCACCACACCGGTCACCCCCGACCAGGTGGGGCGCACGATCACCCTGGAGGCCCAGTCCACCGCCTTCGTCGACTGCGACACCATCGGCCTGGGGTACCCCTCGGCCAACGGGTGGACCAACATCAAGACCGACCAGATCGACTGCACTGCCACCAGGGTCACCGCTCGCTTCTGGGTCTCCGAACTGGCGATCGGCCAGCGCGTCCAGCTGACGGGCTGGAGCACTGTGCGGGGGACCGAGGCGACCGTCAGTGGTCTCTCCACCGTGAACTCCGTGAGCAGCCCCAGCACCACCACGACGACCCGTGAGACCGTCCCCACTCCGGTGGGACCCATGACCCGCCTGGGCAGCCACCACGGCAAGCCCGTCTACCTGTCTGCCCAGAACGGGGTCAACGAGGTGTGGGTGGGCGACGGAGGTGACGCCGTGCGGTATGCCGGCACCGAGGGTGTCCAGTTCCACGTCGAGCAGTTCGGCAGCAAGGTCGTCCTGTGGCTCGGTGCCATGCCCAACACGGTGCGGCTGTGGACCTTGGACCTGACCACCGGCAAGACCAGCACGCGCAACTGGTGGGTGCAGCAGGTTCAGGTTGGCAAGCCGGGCATCTGGTTGGCCACCGGAGCCCCGGCCCGCGAGCACCGCAGCATCCTGATGGACTGGCAGGGCACCATCCGCCAGAACACCCCCTTCAGGGCCGATGGCGCCCACATGCGCCTGCACGGCTTCACGGCTGACGCCGCGCTCTTCCTGGACGGGGGCGTGGTGCAGACCAAGGCCGTCCTGGTGGCCCTCGACGGCTCGCGCACGGCGACGGCCGGCGCCGACACCTTGCTGCAGGTGGAGTCGATCAGTGACAAGGGGGCCGTGGTGAAGTACCTCAGCAACCCGACCACGCAGACCCGATGCCTGCTGACCCTCGACGGCTGCCAGCCGCTGGGCTGAGCGCCTGCCGGAGAGTGGGTTGGTGCGGGGCGGCACGCACGGTGTCGCTCCGCCCCAACTCCCGACGCAGGGATCAGGGATCGGGTGAGAAAAATCCTGCCCTGCTTGACAATCCCGTAGGTTCAAGGGGCCTCGGCGACCCCTGGTGATGGTTAATCTGATGACACATCCCCCGACTTTGAGGAGTTCCAGTGTCATCCCTCCGGATCGTTCGCAGTGTCGCGGCGGCTTCTGTCGCGGCCCTTTCCCTGTCATCCCTGTCCGTCGCTGCTGCCGGTGCCGCCGATGCGCCCGCCGAGGCTCTGTCGTGGGCGACCTTCGTCAGGGGTACGGACGGAACAGGCAGCGCCGCAGACAACTTCCGCTGGTACGTCACCACCGCCCCCATCCAGGCCGACGAGGTGGGCGACACGATCAAGGTCGTTGCCAAGTCCACCCGAACGATCGACTGACGCAACCTGGGGATTGGCCACCCGACCAAGCAGGGCTGGGCGACGGTGAGCCCGGTTACCGTGGGGTCGATCCGGGAGGATGGCGTGTCGGTCTACTACCGGCAGAGCTCCCATCTGGCGTTCAGTTGTTTCCTGACCCTCGACGGGTGCAAGGACACCAGGCGGATGTGATGACGGACGTCCGCCCAGCGCGGGGTGGTGCCTGTTGGCCCCACCCCGCAGGGGGTCACCTTCTTCCCAGCACCTCGGCCACGTAGTCGACGTCCTTGTCGCCACGTCCGGACAGGTTCACCAGGATGGCTGCGTCGGGGCCCAGCTCGCGGGCCAGCTTCATGCCGTGCGCCACGGCATGGGCGCTCTCCAGCGCGGGGATGATTCCCTCCAAGCGGGTCAGCGTGGTGAAGGCGTCGAGCGTCTCCTGGTCGTCGGCGTAGGCGTAGTTGACCCGTCCCTGCTCACACAGGAAGACGTGCTGGGGTCCGACGCCCGGGTAGTCCAGGCCGGAGGCGATCGAGTGCACCGGAGCGGGCTCGCCGTCGTGGGCCTGGAGCACCCGGGTGGCCATGCCGTGCAGCACGCCCGTCGTACCCTTCGTCATGGTGGCGGCGTGACGGCCGCTCTCCACGCCCTCGCCGGCCGGCTCGACGCCGTGGAGCTGCACGTCGGCGTCGTCCAGGAAGGCGCTGAACAGGCCCATCGAGTTGGAACCGCCCCCGACGCAGGCAACCGCGGCGTGGGGCAGTCGACCCTCGGCCTCCAGGAACTGGGCGCGCGCCTCACGGCCGATGACGCTCTGGAAGTCACGCACCATCGTGGGGTAGGGGTGGGGCCCCACCACGGAGCCGATGCAGAAGAGGTACTCGTCGGCATGGTTGGCGTAGACCGTGAACGCGGAGTCGACCGCCTCCTTGAGGGTCGCCTCGCCCTCAGTGACGCTGACCACCGTGGCGCCCAGCATCTGCATGCGCACCACATTGGGGTGCTGCTTCTCCACGTCGACGGCACCCATGTGGATCTCGCACTCCAAGCCCAGGAAGGTGGCCGCCGTGGCCAGGGCCACGCCATGGGAACCGGCGCCCGTCTCGGCGATCACCTTCTTCTTGCCCATCCGGCGTGCCAGCAGCACCTCGCCAAGGCAGTGGTTGATCTTGTGGCTGCCGGTGTGGTTGAGATCCTCGCGCTTCAGGTAGATCCGGGCGCCGCCGCAGTGCGCGGTCAGCCGCTCCGCCAGATAGAGCATCGACGGGCGCCCCACATAGCGCTTGAGGACGTCCTGGTACTCGGCCATGAAGGTGGGGTCCTGTCGTGCCTGCTCATAGGCGGCGGCCACCTCGGCCATGGGCTCGACGAGATGTGGCGGCAGGTGCGAGCCGCCATAGTTGCCGAAATTGCCCTGGCCGTCTCCGCCGAAGGTGCTGGTGGTCATCATGTCTCCTGGTTCGTCATACCCAATTCGTGGTACCCGACCCGGGCATGGAAGAAGCCGCCCGGATCGGGCGGCTTCGGTGCGTCAGTGCATCAGGGGACCGCCATCAGGCGGCCCACCAGCAGCGACGCACGTGCATGTTCACGCGCTGACAGTAGCACTGGAGGCCTCTCCGCGCGCCCCGCGCGGTCTGCATGGTGGACGATGGGTGCCGATAGGGTCGGGGTCATGGAACAGCCCGATGACTTCATGATCGGTGCGCTGCTCGGGATGACCGTCGGTGCGCTCAACCACGTCGATCCCTCGATGGCGCAGGAGAACGAGCGGGCCTTCATGCGGCTGCTGAGCCTGGCGCCGGAACAGCGCACGGCCGAGGCCGCGGTGCTGATGAAGGCCCTGGACTGGGACGAGCAGTCGGACGACGTGGCCGGTCAAGGAGTCCAGCAGTTGATCGCCTGGGGTCTGCTGCTGCGCGACATCTGATCATCCGGGCTCGCCGCCGGATCGCCTTTGGGCTCCGGGGCGCGGAGTCCACCAAATTCGGCGCCGCTTCTTTGTGCGGGTGATTCGGCACGGCCCAGTGGGCAAGGTCCTAGGCTGACGCGGAACGGAAGGATCACCATGCACTACCGCGGGCCACAGCCGGACGTCGACATTCCGGATTGCACCCTCTACGACCTCTTCTTCGCGTCGATGGACGAGGAGGTGGCGCAGAAGATCGCCTTCGACCACGCCGAGACCGGCACGGTGGTGACCTTCGGAGAGCTCAAGCAGCAGGTCGACGCGTTCGCCACCTGGCTCGGGCAGCGAGGTATCGGGCAGGGCGCGGCCGTCGCCGTCATGCTGACCAATCGGCCGGAGTATGCCTCCGCCTTCCACGGCATCATGCGCAGCGGAGCCGCCGTCGCACCCGTGAACGTGATGGGATCCCCCGCGGAGATCGCTCGCCATCTCCAGCTGACCGACTGCACGATGGTGGTCACCCAGGCCCAATTGGCCGAATCTGCCCGCGCCGCGGCGGACTTGGTGGGCCTTGGACCGGAGTCGGTGATCGTGATGGACCGGGGCGACGGCCAGGCCGACATGCTGGACTGGCGCGACGTGATGGCCACGCCCGTGGACCTGCCGGTTCTCGACCTGAATCCCGCGACCGACGTCGCCTGCCTGCCCGTCTCCTCGGGTACCTCAGGCCTGCCCAAGGCGGTGATGCTCAGCCATCGCAACCTGGTGGCGAACATGCTCCAGTTCGACTGGGTGCTGGCTCCGCTGGGCTATGACCACCAGTTCGTCGCCTTCCTGCCCTACAGCCACATCTTCGCCCTGACGACGATCCTGAACTACAGCCTGTACCGCCGATTCCCGCAGTACACGATGAGCCACTTCGACGCGCGGCTCTTCTTCGAGATCATCGAGACGCGACGCCCGTCGGTGGCCTTCGTGGTCCCGCCGGTCGCCGCCTTCCTGGCCCGTCATCCGGCCGCGCTGAATGTGGACTGGAGCTCGGTGAAGCTCTTGGTCTCCGGCGCCGCGGCGATGGATGGCAAGGTGGCGGCAGCCCTGCAGGAACGCTTTGACCTGCGTGTGATCCAGGGTTACGGCATGACCGAGATGTCCCCGGTCTCCCACATCATGCCCGTGGATCGGCCAGACCTGCCCCTGGACTCGGTCGGTCCGCCCGTGGCCAGCGCGACGATCCGCGTGGTGGATCCGGAGACCGGGCAGGACGTCCCGGTGCCTGCACCGGGTGAGTGGTCGCAGCCCGGAGAGCTGTGGGTGAGCGGTCCGAACATCATGCTGGGTTACCTGCGCCAGACGGAAGAGACCGACGCGATCCGGGACGCGGAGGGCTGGATCCACACCGGTGACCTGGTACAGGTCGATCGCGATGGTGTCACTCGCGTCGTCGACCGGATCAAGGAGCTCATCAAGCACCGCGGCTTCCAGGTGGCACCCGTGGAGTTGGAGCACCACCTGATGGAGCATCCCGAAGTGATCGACGCCGCCGTGCTGGGCCGCCCCCGGCCCAGCGGAGACCAGGTGCCGCATGCGCTGCTGGTACTGCGCGAGGGAGCTGACCCCTCCGTCGCCAAGGAGGTGGTGCAGTGGCTCAACCACCAAGTGGCCCAGTACAAGCACCTTGGCGGGGCGACCGTGGTGGCGGAGATTCCGCGCTCGGCCGCCGGCAAGATCCTGCGCCGGCAACTGCCTGCGCTCGTCGACGCGTGACGGGACGGGGCTGACGCCGCGGTTGGCGCACGCCGGGGGCCCGCCGCTCGTCACGGCGGAGCCTGGGCTCAACCCCGGCGAACGCTCGCGCGCAGGAAGGCGTGCCAGTTCTCCTGGCCGCGCAGGTCTCCGAGCTGCAGCTCGTCAAGCACGGGTGACACCATCGGCTCGGTGTCCTCCCACTGGCCCGTGACCTGACCCTCGCGGCCCCACAGCGCCAGACAGATCGCCTGCACCGACTGGTTCTGCACCTGGGAGCGCCGATGGAAGGTGCTGAAGCCCTCGCCGGAGATCCCGTTGTCCACGTGGATGTGATTGGCATGCTCGTCGTCGAAGTGGTGCGTGAGCACGTACTCGAAGTGCAGGTTCAGCGATGCGGCCAGGGTCCAGTAACGTCGCACCAGATCCGTGCGGATCGCTTCGTCCTGACCGGGCCACAGGTCGGTGCGGCAGTTGACGAGGACCTCGTTGCCGCGCCGCAGTTGGGCAAAGTCGAGGGCTCGTCCGGCCGCGTGCCAGCTCTTGCAGTTGTCCTTGGGGAAGTAGGCACCCTGGCTGGTCAGGGTGGACCCTGACCCCGGGTTGTGGACACGTGGAATCCAGCATGGGCTGGAGGAAGCGAGATGATCATCATCATGGCCAGGAAGAACTACTCGGCAGAGTTTCGTCAGCAGGCCGTTGACTTGTACGAGACCTCTCCGGATGCG
>NZ_JBQKKT010000041.1:0-11884 GCF_052116585.1 Luteococcus sp. Sow4_B9
CCCCCCCCCGCCCCCCCCCCCCCCCCCCCCCGGGCCGGTTATTCTCTATGAACCCGTGCCCATCGGTACGGACGACAACGACTGAGCGAGGATGAAGTGCCCATCGGCAAGGTGCGTTTCTACGACGCAGAGAAGGGTTTTGGCTTCCTGTCCAAGGAGGACGGCGGCGACGTCTACGTGCGCGCCAACGTGCTGCCCGAGGGAGTCACCTCGTTGAAGCCGGGCCAGAAGGTGGAGTTCGGCATCATCGAGGGTCGGCGGGGTGAGCAGGCGCTGAGCGTGCGACTGATCGACACGCCGCCGTCGCTGTCCAAGGCGGCCCGCAAGAAGCCCGAGCAGATGGCCGTCATCACGGAGGACCTGATCAAGCTGCTCGACGGCATCGGCAATGGCTACCGTCGCGGACGTCACCCCGAGCCCCGTCAGGCCAAGCAGATCGCCATGATGCTGCGCAAGGTTGCCGACGAGCTGGAGCTGTGATGGCCGCCCGGAGCAGCGCCCCCAAGGCCCCCAAGGCCCCCAAGCTGGACGCCGTCACCGCCGCGGCAGTGGATGCTGCCCGCGAGGCAGCCGTCGAGCACGCCGCCGACTTCGGCGTGGGTGAGTACCTGGGTGCCGTCGCGGAGGCGGATCGCGTCGTCACGCACCTGTTCGACTGCCCGCACCCCGGCTACCGCGGCTGGCGCTGGGCCGTGACCATGGTCCGGGCCTCCCGCGCCCGCGTCGCGACGGTCAACGAGATCGTGCTGCTGCCCGGCGACGAGGCGCTGCGGGCCCCGGGATGGGTTCCGTGGAGTGATCGCATCCAGGCCGGCGACGTGGCCCCGGGCACCCTGCTGCCCACCCCCGACAATGACCCTCGGCTGGAGCCGGGCTTCACCGGCGGCGAACTCGCGGCCGACGCCGACCCCGCCGAGTGGTCGGCCACGCGCGCGGTGGTCGCCGAACTGGGTCTGGGGCGCGAACGCGTCCTCTCCCAGCATGGCCGGGCCGTGGCTGCGGAGCGGTGGCAGGCGGGAGAAGCCGGCGCCGACAACCAGTCCAGCCGGCTGGCTCCCGCGGCCTGTGTGAGCTGTGGCTACTTCGTGCGTCTGCAGGGGAGCCTGGGCACCATGTTCGGCGCCTGCACCAACGAGTTCTCGCCCTTCGACGCGAGCGTCGTCTCCGTGGAGCACGGCTGTGGGGGACACTCCGACGTGGTGGCAGAGGAACGAGGCGTCGAGCTGGATGAGCCCGTCCACGACACCCTGGGGATCGACAACAACCTGTTCGACTGAGGTCTCAGCTGCGGCGGGCGCGACGGCGTGAGCACCACCAGATGCCCACCAGTCCCAGGGCCACGCCGCTGACGCCCACCCACAGCCACCAGTCCTGCCCTCGCTCACGCAACTGGTCGAGCCGGAGCGCCAGGACGACGGTGGCCAGCACCCACAGGGCGGTGCCGATCCGGGCCACCTGCACGCCGTCCTCGTCGAGGGGTCGGATGGGTGCCTGCACGAAGTGGTGCTCTCGCTGACCGTCGGGTGCGCTCATGGACCCGAGTCTAGGTCTGGGGCAACGGGCAATACCATGACGCCATGGTCACGAAGAATTCCCGGCCGGCCACTGACGTGCCGTCCGGTCAACCCAGTCATGCCCCCAACGGCGCCCTCGACCGTTGGTTCGGGATCACTCGTCGAGGATCCAGCGTGGGGCAGGAAGTGCGGGGTGGCCTGGTCACCTTCTTCACGATGGCCTACATCATCGCCCTGAACCCGATCATCATCGGCTCGGAGGCGGACAAGAACGGCAACCTCCTGTCCGGCATGCCCAAATACCTCGACGCCGCGAGGACCCAGGTGGACTGGGCCGCCGTGGCGGACACCAAGATGATGGTGGCTGCCGGCACGGCACTGGTCGCCGGCCTGATGACGATCCTGATGGGCGCCTGGGGCCGTTACCCGTTGGCGATCGCCGCGGGCCTTGGCCTCAATGCGATGCTGGCCTATGCGATCGCACCCCAAATGACGTGGCCACAGGCGATGGGACTGGTGGTCTGGGAGGGTCTGCTGATCACCGCGCTGGTGGTGACGGGGGTGCGCACCGCGGTCTTCCGGGCGGTGCCACCCGCGATGCGCACCGCGATCAGCGTCGGCATCGGCCTGTTCGTCACCTTCGTCGGGCTGCTCAATGCAGGCGTGGTGCGCAAGCCGGCGGGTTCGCCGCCCGTCGAGCTGGGCATCAACGGGTCGCTGATGGGCTGGCCCATCGCGGTGTGCCTCACCGGTTTCATCCTGCTGGTGGTGCTGTACACGCGCCAGGTGCGTGGTGCCATGTTGATCTCCATCCTGGGTGCCTCGGTGCTCGCCGTCATCGTCGAGGCGCTCGCCACGGTGGGTCCCACCTTCCAGCCCGACGGCTCCAAGAACCCCACGGGGTGGGCGCTGAACGTGCCGAGCCTGCCCAGCCTGTCCGACTTTGCCAGCCCCAGCCTGGGCACCCTGGGCAAGGTGGACATGCTGGGGGCCTTCAGCCCGAATGGTCACTTCGACCTCAAGATCTTCCTGGGGCTGCTCCTGCTGGTCTTCAGTCTGCTGCTGGCCGACTTCTTCGACACCGTCGGCACGGTCGTGGCCATCGGTCAGGAGGGCAATCTGCTCAACGAGAAGGGCAATCCCGAGCACCTGCAGGAGATCCTGCTGGTGGACTCGCTGGCGGCGATGGCCGGTGGTCTGGGCGGCGTGAGCTCCAACACCTCCTTCGTCGAGTCTTCCGCGGGTGTGGGTGAGGGCGCCCGCACCGGTCTGGCCTCGGTGGTCACCGGTCTGGCCTTCCTGCTCGCCATCTTCGTGACGCCGGTGGTGGACATGATCCCGTCGGAGGCGGCGGCCCCGGTGCTGGCCTTCGTCGGCTACCTGATGATGAGCCAGGTGGCGCACGTCAACTGGGATGACGTGGAGGACGGCATCCCCGCCTTCCTGACCATCGTGCTGATGCCCTTCAGCTATTCGATCAGCGTGGGCATCGGCGCCGGCTTCATCGTCTACTGCCTGATCAAGCTGATCAAGGGCAAGGCGAAGCAGGTGCACCCGCTGTTGTGGGGAGTCTCGGCACTCTTCGTCGTCTACTTCGCCCAGGGCATCCTGATGAGCCTGTTGGACTGACCGGTAGTACCATCGTGCCCGGACGTGAGTCTCCGGTCGGATGGGCCGGTTCCAGGGCCGGGCACCGTTGGGTGCCCGGCCCTCGTCATTCCACCCGTTGAATCAAGTGAGTTTTCTCACACGTGGGGGCGATATGTTGGATCCATGTTCACCAAAGTGCTGGTTGCCAATCGCGGCGAGATCGCCGTACGCGCCTTCCGCGCCGCCTACGAGCTGGGGCTGAAGACCGTTGCCATCTACCCCTACGAGGACAGGAACTCGGAGCACCGTCTCAAGGCGGACGAGTCCTACCAGATCGGCGAGCCCGGCCACCCGGTGCGCAACTACCTGGACATTGACGAGATCATCCGCGTCGCGAAGGACTGCGGTGCCGATGCGATCTACCCCGGCTACGGCTTCCTGAGCGAGAATCCGGATCTGGCACAGGCCTGCGTCGATGCCGGGATCACCTTCATCGGCCCGCCGCCGGAGGTCCTGGAACTGGCCGGCAACAAGGTGCGCGCCCTGGCCTCCGCCAAGGCGGCGGGGATTCCCACGCTGCGCTCCTGTGATCCGTCCACCGACGTGGAGTGGCTCACCCAGCAGGCCGACGAGATCGGCTTCCCGGTCTTCGTGAAGGCCGTTGCAGGCGGTGGTGGCCGTGGCATGCGCCGCGTGAACAGCCGCGAGGAGCTGGCCGAGGCGATGGGTGCCGCCATGCGCGAGGCCGAGAGCGCCTTCGGCGATCCCACCGTCTTCCTGGAGCAGGCCGTCGGACGCCCCCGGCACATCGAGGTGCAGATCCTGGCCGATCAGCAGGGCCATGTGATGCACCTGTTCGAGCGCGACTGCTCGATCCAGCGTCGTCACCAGAAGGTGATCGAGATCGCCCCCGCCCCGCACATCAGCGACGAGCTGCGCGAGGCCCTGTGCCGCGACGCCGTGAAGTTCGCCGAGTCGATCAACTACTCCTGCGCCGGCACCGTCGAATTCCTCGTCGAGACCGAGGGGCCGCGGGCGGGCGAGCACCACTTCATCGAGATGAACCCGCGCATCCAGGTGGAGCACACGGTCACCGAGGAGATCACCGACGTGGATCTGGTGCAGTCGCAGATGCGTATCTGCGGCGGCGAGAGCCTCACGGACCTGGGCCTGTCCCAGGACAGCCTTGAGATCCGGGGTGCTGCGCTGCAGTGCCGCATCACCACCGAGGATCCCGCCAACCAGTTCCGCCCCGACACCGGAACCATCACCGCCTACCGCTCGGCCTCGGGCGCCGGCATCCGCCTGGACGGCGGGACGGTGGCCACCGGCGTGGAGATCAGCGGGCACTTCGACTCGATGCTGGTCAAGATGACCGCCCGCGGACGTGACTTCCAGACCGCGATCAACCGCGCTCGTCGTGCCCTCGCCGAGTTCCGCATCCGCGGTGTGAGCACGAACATCGGCTTCCTGCGGGCCGTCCTGGACGAGCCCGACTTCCAGACGGGCGTCATCTCCACCGGCTTCATCGACCAGCGTCCCTACCTGCTGACGGCCCGCACGCCGGCCGACCGTGGCACCAAGATGATGCGCTGGCTGGGCGATGTGACGATCAACAAGCCCAATGGCGAACCGTTGACCAGCATGGATCCGGCGGAGAAGCTGCCAGCTGGCATCGACCTGTCCGGCCCTGCTCCCGCCGGTCCGCGCCAGCGGCTGCTGGAGCTGGGACCGGAGGCCTTCAGCCGAGCGATCCGCGAGCAGCAGGGCGTCGAGGTGACCGACACCACCTTCCGCGATGCGCACCAGAGCCTGCTGGCCACCCGCGTGCGCAGCCGTGACCTGCTCACCGTCGCCCCCTACTACGCCCGCATGCTGCCGGAACTGTTCAGTGTGGAGTGCTGGGGCGGAGCCACCTATGACGTGGCGCTGCGCTTCCTGGGGGAGGATCCGTGGGAGCGCCTGGCCAAGCTGCGTGAGGCGATGCCCAACACGCTGCTGCAGATGCTGCTGCGGGGCCGCAACACCGTCGGCTACACCCCGTATCCGACGGAGGTCACCAAGGCCTTCGTGCAGGAGGCCGCGGCCGTGGGCGTGGACGTCTTCCGCATCTTCGACGCGCTGAACGACGTGGAGCAGATGCGCCCGGCCATCGAGGCGGTACTGGAGACCGGAACCGCCGTCGCCGAGGTCGCCCTGTGCTACACCGGTGACCTGAATGATCCGGCGGAGAAGATCTACACGCTGGACTACTACGTGGAGCTGGCTCGCAAGTGCGTGGATGCCGGTGCGCACATCCTGGCGATCAAGGACATGGCCGGTCTGCTGCGTCCGCCGGCCGCCGTGAAGCTGGTCACCGCCCTGCGCGAGGAGTTCGGGAACATCCCGCTGGCGCTGCACACCCACGACACTGCCGGCGGCCAGCTCGCGACGCTGCTGGAGGCAATCCGGGTGGACGTGGACATCGTCGACGTCGCCAGCGCACCGATGGCCGCCACCACCAGCCAGCCACCGGCCTCCGCGCTGGTGATGGCGCTGGCCAACACGCCGTACCAGACCAAGCTCGATCCCCGGGCCGTCACCGAGCTGGAGCCCTACTGGGAGGCCGTGCGCAAGGTCTACCACCCCTTCGAGTCCGGTCTGCCGGCGCCGACGGGACGTGTCTACAGCCACGAGATTCCCGGCGGCCAGCTCTCCAACCTGCGTCAGCAGGCCATCGCGCTGGGGCTGGGGGAGCAGTTCGAGCAGATCGAGGCGATGTACGCCGCGGCCGACAAGATCCTGGGCCGTCCCACCAAGGTGACCCCCAGCTCCAAGGTGGTTGGTGACCTGGCGCTGCACCTGGTTGCCGTCGGGGCGGATCCGGCCGACTTCGAGCGCGACCCGCAGAAGTTCGACATCCCGGACTCGGTGATCGGCTTCCTCAACGGGGAGCTGGGGCAGCCGGAGGGCGGTTGGCCCGAGCCCTTCCGCTCGAAGGCCCTGGAGGGGCGTCGGACCCCACCGCGCATCACCGAGGTGCCCCAGGAAGACCTGGCGCTGCTGGCCGAGCCCGGCCGCACCCGCCAGGAGACGCTGAACCGGCTCCTCTTCCCCGGGCCGACGAAGGACTTCGAGACCTATCGCGAGACCTACGGTGACCTGTCCGCCATGCCGACCCTGCCCTACCTGTACGGCCTGAAGCCCGGGGTGGAGCAGAAGGTGGAGCTGGGCAAGGGCGTCAGCCTGCTCTTCGAGCTCGACGCGATCGGCGAGGCGGACAAGAAGGGCAAGCGCACCTTCCACGCCCTACTCAATGGGCAGCTGCGTCCCGTCCGGGTCCGCGACCGTTCGGTCAAGGCGGAGATGGCTGCCGTGGAGCGTGCCGACAAGTCCAATCCGGGCCATGTGGCGGCGCCCTTCGCCGGGGCCGTCACCGTGACGGTTGAGGCGGGTCAGCAGGTGGCGGCCGGCGAGACGGTGGCCACCATCGAGGCGATGAAGATGGAGGCGGCGATCACCACCCCGGTGGGTGGCACCGTCAAGCGTGTGGTGGTGCAGTCCACGACCCAGTTGGAGGGTGGCGACCTGCTCCTGGAGGTGGAGCCGCGCTGACTGCTCCTGGAGGTCGAGCTGCGCTGGGGGGTCAGACCCTGCCGTCGAGGATCACGAAGAGGTCTGGTTGGGGCCGTCCGCTGGTGCGGGCGGCCCCGCCCCATTCCTGGAAGCGGCCCAGGAAGACCGCCAGATCGGCAGCTCGGGCGTGGCTCTCGGGCAGTACCTCGGGCAGGACGGCGTCGAGTGCCTTGGCGGTGGCCAGCACATGGGCGTGCTTGCAGTAGCCCACGGTCATCCCGGGGGAGGGTCGCAAGGGGATCTGCGCGTCGAGCGCCATCAGCTTGCCGATCCCGTACTGGCTGGGCAGTCCGGCCCGGGTGAGCTCGAATTCCAACTGCTCCAGCTGCTGGCCGGTGCGCTCCAGACGGTGCTGGCCGAAGGCCCGGTGCGAGAGCCACCCATCGACGAGCTCCCACGACGCGTCGAGCCGTTCCGGTGCGACGAACCGCCCCGCGATGAGCGTCTCGACATCGGACGGCAGGGGTGAGCCATGGGGCACCAGCGGAGCGTGGGCGGGCCGCTTGAACAGCGGCCCCAGACGGTTGAGCATGCCGCGGCCTCCGCGCTGAGCGTCGGCGCCCGGTTGGGCTGCTTCCTGCGGACGGTAGGTGCGAAGGCTCTCCGCGGAGATGCGGCGCAGCATCCCGGCCACCGGGGCCGTGGCGCCGAACATGTCACGCACCTCATTGATGGAGATCGCGTAGAGCCGTGCCTCACCCATGGCCTCACGCTAGTCGATGACTCGCCGACGGGACAGGGGGCGGTGGGGGCGGTCGCGCCGGACCGCGGCCGGGTCACGGGGTGGATACTCTGGACGACGTGAATCCGAGGTCGCGTCGAATGGTCGTTTCCGGGGTGCTGGGCATCCTCGTGCTGCTGGTCGTGCTCGGAGCGGTGCTGCGCTGATGCAACGTCGGCGAGGATGGAGATCGTGATGGACCGCAAGACCGTCGGGCTTCATCGCCCCGTGCTGGCCGGCCTGGCCGTCGTCGCCCTGGCGGCGGGTCCGGTGGGCGTCGCCCGGGCAGACTTCAGCACGGATTCATCGGTCACGGAGGTGACCGGGATGGCGAGCGACACCACGCGTCAGGTCTACTGGATCGCGGACCGGACCACGCCACGGATCACCGCCGTCGGCCCCGACGGCAAGACCCAGGGGCACGTGCGCTACGCAGGAAAGCCCGTCGACGTCGAGGCCCTGTCCATGCGCGACGGCCGTGTCTGGATCGGTGACATCGGAGACCCCGACCAGAAGCGCAGCTCGGTCAATGTCTACCGGATCGGCGATCTGGGCTATGGCAGCACCGCCGCGCACCGGCACTACACGCTGACCTATCCGGATGGTGCTCGAGACGCCGGGGCCCTCATGGTGAGCCCCAAGGGGCGGCTCTACCTGGTGACGCGCGGTGCCGAGCCCGGGATCTACCGCGCCCCGGCCCAGCTGGCCAGCGGGGGCACGCCCAACCAGCTCACCCGCGTCGCCGATGCCCCGGCCAATGTGACCGACGCCAGCTTCACGGCCGACGGCACCCGCATGGTGCTGAGGACCCTCTCCGGGGTGCACGTCTACGACCCCTATGAGTTGAGCGAGACCGCGGCCGCGGCCGTGGCGGCCAAGGACCAGGGCTACGCGCTGGCGCCTGCCCTCAGCGGGACGGGACTGGTGCTCTCCGGGCTGCAAAAGCCGGTTTCCTTCAGCAGGGTCCCCCTGCCGACGACGCCACTGGCCCTGCCCGACGCGCCAGCCACCCCGACCACGGGCCAGACCAGCGCGAGCCCGTCGGCCACCGTATCGGCCAAGGCCGACGAGGGCACCGGGGCCGCGGCCCAGAACAAGGGCACCCTGTGGGCACTGGCCGCCGCTGCTCTGATCTCGATCGCCTCCGGAGCTGTGGTCGCGCTGAAGCGCTGACCTCCGGAGCCGGCTCGACCCCCCTGGGGTATTCGCTGTCAGGGTAATCCTTCGGCACGTGAGGACTGCTGCATTCCCCGCCCAGCGCCTAAGCTGCACGTGACGCACCCGTGCGCCGGCAAGGCGCCGAAGCACCGGCGTCGTGAATTCACCGACGAGTCCCGCCTGGGGCATCGTGGCTCCCCGGCTCCAGGAGGACAGGATGACGCACCGGATCGCCTGCGCACGCATGGTCATCGGCGAGGGGCCGGCAGCGGAGCGGACCCTGGTCATCGACGAGGGCCGGATCACCGCGGTGGAGGACGGCATCCATCCCGATGCCGTCCTGCTGGAGGGCTGGGTGGTGCCCGGTTTCGTCGACACCCACTGCCACGGGGCAGCGGGGGCCGACTTCACCGATCCTGACATGGACCACGTGCTGCGCGCCATCCTGCACCACCGGATGCACGGCAGCACCACCGTCTTCGCCTCCACGGTCACGTCGTCGGTGGAGACCCTGCTGGAGCACGTGGAGCGGCTGCGGCTGCTGGTGGAGTCCGGAGAGCTCGGCGGCATCCACATCGAGGGCCCCTTCCTCGCCGAACTGCGCAAGGGCGCGCACGCGGGGGAATTGCTGCAGGATCCCGACGATGACGTCATCGAGCAGATCATCCGCGCCTCCCATGGTGCGGTGAAGATGGTCACCCTGGCCCCGGAGCGGCAGCACGCGCTGGAGGCCACCGTCCGGTTGCGGGAGGCGGGAATCATGGCCGCCTTCGGGCACACGGATGCGGACACCGACCTGACCCGGGAGTCGATCGAGGCCGGCATGCACGTGGCCACCCACCTGTTCAACGCCATGCGCGGCATGAGTCACCGCGATCCGGGCCCCATTCCCGTCCTGCTGAACGACCCGCGGGTGACGGTGGAGCTGATCTGCGACGGCGTGCACGTGGACCGGGAGGTGATCCGGCTGGCGGTCAACGCGTCCCGTGGTGAACGGGTGGCCCTGGTCACCGACGCGATGAGCGCCTGCGGGCATGCCGACGGCCGCTACCAGCTGGGCGCCATGCCCGTGGACGTCACCAACGGCATTGCCCGGGTGCTCAATCTGGACGAGACGCCCGGTGCCATCGCCGGATCCACCCTCACCATGGACCGCGCCTTCGCCTTCCTGGTGGAGGCGGGATACCCGATCGAGCAGGTCTCCCTGATGGCGAGCACCAACCCGGCCCGCGTCCACCACCTGGATGAGGTGGGGCACCTGCGCCGCGGTGCCTGGGCCGATTTCTGCCAACTGGACGACTTGGGGCATCTGCAGGCCGTCATGCGTCGCGGCGAATGGCTAGACCGACCGAACTGTTGACATCATGGGCCCCGAAGACCTGTCCCGAGGAGCACTGCAGCCGTGAACGAGCTGATCGACACCACAGAGATGTATCTGCGGACCATCTACGAGCTGATGGAGGAGGGCATCGTCCCACTCCGGGCCCGGATCGCGGAACGTCTGCACCAGAGCGGGCCGACGGTCTCCCAGACCGTGGCCCGGATGGAACGTGACGGCCTGCTCCGGGTGCATGACGACCGCCGGATCGAACTGTCCGACGAGGGTCAGGACCTGGCCGTGGCCGTGATGCGCAAGCACCGCCTGGCCGAACGCCTGCTGATCGACGTGATCGGGCTGGAGTGGGAGCTGGTCCACGACGAGGCCTGCCGCTGGGAGCACGTGATCTCCGACGACGTGGAGCGCCGCCTGGTGGCCATCCTGTCCGATCCCAGCGAGTCGCCCTATGGCAACCCGATCCCCGGTCGGGAGGCACTCGGGGGGAGCGCCGACGGTGACTCCTTCCGCGACGGGGTGGTGTCGCTGGCCTCCGTGGCCACCGCCCAGGAGAAGCGGATGGTCCTGCGCCGGATGAGCGAGCACGTCCAGGCCGATCCGGAAACCCTGGCGGTGCTGGCCCAGATGGGCGTCGAGCCCGGCACCGAGATGACCGCCACGAAGCAGGGTTCCACCGTCATCCTGCAGCGCGGCGAACTGAGCTGTGAGGTCCCCCTGACCGTCGCTGCAGGTCTCTTCGTGGGGCGGGCATGATCCCAGCCTCGGCGCTGATCTCGCTGTGCGAGCAGCACTGGTACGACGCTGCGCTCTCGATGCTCGCACGGCGGGTCCGCGACGGGGACGATGATCCGGCGATCCTGGAGGCGCACCTGTTGGCCGGAGTGGCCCAGCGCGTGCTGGCACTGGACGCGGAGGACTTCGACGTGCTGGTGCCGGCCGTCGCCGATCGCCGTTGGGCTCCGCGGCTGGCGGCGAGCGGATTTCCGCACGGGCCCCGAGACCAGAACCGAGGCGCCTTGGGTTCGCTGGTGCCGCTCTACGAACTGATGCTGGAGGTGCTGAACCTGCGGGCAGAACGCGGGGAGCCCCAGAGCGTCGTGGTGACGGCCCACCTGATCGGTGAGTACCTGTGCCAGCTGGCCTGGGAGGGACGTCTGGGGCATGGCGGGGACCCACTGCAGCTGGCCGGCGCCGTCGGTGAACGGTGGGGCACCGATGATCCCGAGTGTCCCCACAACTCCGCGATGCGCGCCACCGCCAAGCGAGCCGTCAACGCCGCCCAGGGTGACCAGGTGGGATTCACCAGCTACTTGGACAAATTCCACTCCCGGCTGGGCGACACGCTGGCGGTGTGTGCCATGAACCACCAGACCATCGAGGCCGGGGAGCGTCCCGACGTCGGGCCCACCTGCCCCAATCCGTGTGGCTGGGCGCTGGAGGGCAGCCGTGCCAGCCGCCGCGACCTGGATGCCCGCTTGAGGTTGGCCCTGATCTACCTGGACAGCCCGGTGGTGGCCCTGCGCCACCATGCTCCCGTGGGGCACTTCTTCGGTGTCCCGTCGGTGGCGGAGATCTCCAATGGCTGGTTGCGCACCTGGGAGAAGCTGACCACCCAGTGGCCCGACGGTGAGAATCCGCTGATCGACGCCAGCTCCACGGACCCCGACGAGGCGCTCCCCGGCCTCAGCGCGCTGCTCTCCACCGTGGCGGGCCGTCCGATCGGTCCCGGGACCTTGCTGCACGAGATCGGCGACGACATCATCGCGGCCCTCCGCCGCGCCAGGGAGTGACAGGACCCACTCGCACGGGTGCGTCGCGCTCCGGCTGACTAGGGTGGAGTCAGTGTCAGGGTGGTGGCACCGCGATGTGTCGCGGTGGTTGGATCCTGATCACCAGTCGTCTGACTCGTAGGGTGTTTGCCTTCGTGGCGTTCATGCGTTTTGTCGGCGT
>NZ_JBQKKT010000042.1:0-6753 GCF_052116585.1 Luteococcus sp. Sow4_B9
CCCCCCCCCCCCCCCCCCCCCCCCCCCCCCCCCCCCCCCCCCCCCCCCCCCCCCCCCCCCCCCCCCCCGCGATGCATCTGTTTCTGGCGGGCCGTGGGGAGGGCGGTGTGGCGGGGTCAGACCAGGGCGGTGATGACGCTGGTCCCCAGCACGGCCGTCGCCGTCATGGCGCAGGCGAGCTCGATCACCATGCCCAGGCCGATGGCCTTCACCGTCGCGATGCTGGTGGACACGGCCTGTGAGGCGTCGCGCATCCGGTAGAGCTCGGCGCAGAAGAGGCCGATGACGAAACCGATGGGCAGGCCCAGCGCGGGGAGGACGAAGGCGCCCACCAGGCCGCAGACCAGGCCCACCACGACGGGCCAGGTGGGGATCTCGCGGCTGTCAAGATTGCGCTTGGTGAGCAGCATCGAGGCGGTCATGCCGATGGCCAGCAATGCCGCAGCCACTCCGAATGCGGTCCATCCCCAGGCGGAGGTTCCCCCGATGGCCCAGACCAGGGCGGCTATGCCGATGGTGATGCTGCCGGGGAGTACGGGGATGACGATCCCGCAGAGTCCCACGAGGGCCAACAGGGCGACGAGGACGGCCAGAAGAGTGACGCTCATGCACCAAGGTTAGTGTGGTCATCCTGTGGCCTTGCCGAACTCTGTGCGCAATGGTCAAAAGCTCAACAACTTTCGTGTCACCATGGAGGTCATGGCGACTATTGTCTTCCTCCACGCCCACCCCGACGACGAAGCCTCGGCAACGTCTGGCTCGATGGCCCGAGCCGTTCAGCGCGGGGATCGTGTCGTCGTGGTCTTTGCCACCAATGGCGACCACGGTGAGGTGCCCGATGACCTGCATCCGGGCGAGACCATCGTCGAGCGGCGCCGTGCCGAGGCCGAAGCGTCGGCACAGGTGATCGGCACCCACCGCATCGTCTGGCTGGGCTACAAGGACTCCGGCATGACCGGGTGGGAGATGAACACCGCTCCGGGCGCCTTCTGCAGCGCCGATCTGGACGAGGCCGCCAACCGGCTGGCCAAGGTGCTCGACGAGGAGGACGCCGACGTCCTCGTGGGTTACGACTGGCACGGCAACTACGGCCACCCCGATCACGTGAAGGTGCACCCCGTCGCCTATCGCGCCGCGGCGCTGGCCCGTCGACGTCCCAAGGTGCTGGAATCGACGATGAACCGCGACGCCATGGTGCAGATGATCCGCTCGGCGCAGGATGCGGGCGCCCTGGAGGTCTTCGACCCGGAGGGGCCGGCTGACGACGGGAATCCGATGGGCACCCCTGAGAAGGAGATCCACTGGGTGGTGGACGTCCGCGATCTGGCTGAGGTCAAGCGTCGGGCCCTGCTGTGCCATGCCAGCCAGGCCAGCGATGTGGGCATGCTCACCGGGATGCCCGACGAAGTCTTCGCCGCCAGTTTCGGCATGGAGCACTATCGAGAGCACGGCCGCCCGAATGGAATGGTGGCGGGCTGGCCCTTCACACCGTTGCCCTGATCCCTGGGGGCATGCCGCGGGCCCCGGGGTGTCGCGTGGGTTTGAGCGCCTCGCGACGGGTGTGGCGCACGCGGGGTGTTGGAACCCACGCGGCTGTTGGATTGCTCGCGGGGTGTTGGATCACTCGCGACAGGTGGTGGAGCTCCTATTGCTCGGGCGTGGGTTTGGTCTTGGCCCACGGATGCCGCGTGGGTTTGGTGGGCCCGCGATGGGTGTAGCGCACGCGGGGTGTTGGATCCCACGCGGGGTGTTGGATCCCACGCGGGCCGATCAATCCCACGCGGGGCGCGCAGAATCCCACGCGGGCCTGGCTATCCCACGCGGGCCTGGCTATCCCACGCGGGGCGCGCAGAATCCCACGCGAGCTGGCACCCCCGGGGCATGCGAGGCACCCCACCCCAGGGCATGTCACAGGACCCGAGCCCTCCTGCGGGCCCGGGTCCAGCGTGAGGTCAGAACAGCGAGCGCTCCAGATCAGCGCGCTCTCCAGAACGGCGGGCCTTCCAGAGCAGCGGCCCTCCAGAACGCCGCCTCTGTCAGAACAGTCCGTCGCGGGGCGGCGGCGGGGCGTAGCTCGGGTCGACGCCGCGGAAGAGCTTGCTGACGCTCTTGCCCTCGTGGGTGCGACGGATCGCGCCGGCGAACAGGTGGGCGACGGAGCGCACCTCCAGCTCGGGCCAGTCCTCGGGGCTGGGGACCGTGTTCGTGGTGACCACCTCATGGATCATCGGGTGCTGGCGCAGGCGCTCGACCGCCTTGCCGGCAAACAGGCCGTGGGTGGTGGCGACGGAGGCCTCGATGCAGCCGAAGTCGCGCAGGCGGTCCATCAGCTCGATGATCGAACCGCCGGTGGCAATCTCGTCGTCCAGCACGATGGCCTTGCGCCCCACCACGTCGCCGACGATGGAGTCGATGACCACCTTGTCGTCGCCCAGACGCTTCTTGGAGCCGGCGGCCACGGGCAGGCCCAACAGGCGGGCGAAGACGGCGGCCTCCTTGGCATTGCCGAGGTCAGGCGAGACCACGACGTGGTTGGTCAGATCGCGGCCGCGGTAGTGCTCGGCCAGCACGCCGATGGCGGTCAGCTGGTCCACCGGCACCGAGAAGAATCCCTGCACCTGCGGCGAGTGCAGGGCCATGGTGAGCACGCGCGTGGCACCAGCGGTGGAGATCAGGTCGGCCACCAGACGGCCACCCATGGAGATGCGGCTGGCGTCCTTCTTGTCGCTGCGCGCATAGGCGAAGTGCGGCATCACGGCGGTGATGTGCTGAGCCGAGGCACCGTGTGCTGCGTTGATCATCATCAACAGCTCCATCAGGTGCTCCTGCGTCGGCGGCACCAGGGGCTGGATGATGTAGACGTCGCGACGGCGGCAGTTGGCCAGCAGCTGGGCCTGGATGCAGTCATTGCTGAAGCGGCGGATGTCCACTCCGCTGAGGGGAACCTCCAGATGGTCGCAGATCTCCTGGGCCAGTTCGGGGTGGGCCGAGCCGGTGAATACGACGATGTCCTTCACGAGGTACCTTTCGCGCAGTGTGGGTCGTGCACAGAATATCTGCACCGTGTGGTGTCTGGAACCGTTCCACTTGGAACGAACAAGCCACTCGAGCGCCGGGATCTCGTGACACGCCTTGCGGGCATGGAACGAGCGGTCAGCATTGTGATTTCAATCACGTAGGATCGGGGCATGGCTACGACCGTCACCCCCGCTCATTCCCGTCTCAAGACCACTGCCCTGGTGATCAACCTCGCGGTGCTGGTCCAGCTGGCCCTGGGCATCGCGATGCTCACCGGCCTGTACTCCGTCGCGATCGCCAAGGCGCACAGCGGCGTGGGCTACATCACCATGATCGGCAGCGTCATCGCGGCCGTCTTCGCCTGGCAGCTCAGCAAGGCCGATGCCAGCGCCAAGGGCCTGTTCTTCCACGCCCTGAGCCTGCCCGTGCTGGCCATCATCCAGTTCGGCCTGGGCGAGATGATCGGCGGAAGCGACGCCCTCAAGTGGCTGCACGTTGCGCTGGGCATCGCCTTCGTCGGTGCGTCCGTCAGCCTCTACACGCTGCTCGACAAGCGTCGCTGACCCAACCTTCGCCGCGACGGCCTTGCCCCACCCCAGGCGGGGCCGTCGCGTCGTTCCGGGAGACGGTCGCGTGACTCAGCCGGCCAGCCCGACGGCGGTGACGATCTCCTCGCGCTGTCCGCCGGAGTGCACCACCTCGGTGCCATTGGGCTGCACCGTGAGCTGCGTGGCGTGGTGCCGCAGCGCCTCGGCGACGACGGGCAGGGTCTCGGGCAGGTCGAACCATTCGACGCCCTCGCCCGGTTCGTGTCGGATCTCCGCACAGGGCACCTGGGCCCGTTCGGCGGCGGCCCGCGCCACCTCGTGCATCCGCACATGGTCGGGGTGGCCGTAGCCGCCCCCCGCGTCGTAACTGACCATGAGGTCGGGCTGCCAGGCGCGCACCAGCGCCACCAGGTCTGCGACGGGTTCCGCAAGCGGCGCCCAGGTGAAGCTGCGCTCGTCGTTGGCATCGGCCGGGCCCGCCAGGCCGGGGCGGATCCACTCCATTCCGGAGTCGCGGTAACGGCGCGCCGGCAGGCCCTCCGCCCGCGCGGGAGCCGTGCCCAGCCATGCGTGGCGATCCACGCCCAAGACGTCCAGCGCGCCCGCCAGTTCGCCCGTCCGGTGCTCCTCCAGCCCGTCGCCGGCCAGGTGGGCGAGCGGACCGGGGACCACCTCGCCCATCTCCCCGCGGCTCGCGGTCACCAGGTCGCACGCGATCCCGCGGCCCACCAGGTGGGCGATCAGGGCACCGGTGGCGAGGGTCTCGTCGTCGGGATGGGCGTGGCAGAAGAGGATGCGGTGGACGCCGTCGAGGATGGACATGTCAGGCCTCCAGTAGGGGCATGTAGTGGCCTTCGAGCTGTTCGGCGATGGCATCCCAGCCGAAGCCCAGCGCCCGTTCGCGGCCAGCGGCGCCCATCTGGCGCAGCCGCTCGGGATTGCGCAGCAGCTCGGTGAGGACTCGGCTCCACTCCTCGGCGGAGCGTTCCCGCACGAGCACCCCCGTCGACCCGTCGGCGACGGCCTCGCGCAGGCCTCCGGAATCGGCAGAGACCACCGGGACGCCGCAGGCCTGGGCCTCCAGGGCGATCAGCCCGAAGGTCTCGGAGAAGGACGGCACCAGCACGATCCGCGCCCCGCGCACCACCCGGGCCAGGTCCTCGCGGGTCTGGGAACCGATCCAGCAGGTCTGGTTCACGATCCCCAGGTTCTGCGAGAGGTCCACCAGCTCGTCGCGGTAGCCCTGGAAGTCCTGGCTGGCCTCGCCGGCTATCACCAGCGTCGGACGGATCTCGTCGGGGATGCCGGCCATGGCCACCAGGGCCAGGTCGGGGGCCTTCAGTGGCTGCAGGCGTGCCGCGAAGAGCACGTAGCCATTGGGATTGGGGGCGACGCACACCGGACCGTACTGCTTGGGCTCGTCGGGGGAGTCCAGGTCCGGCGTCCAGCGACGGCACTTCTCGTCCAGCGGGTGGAAGAGCTCGGTGTCGACGCCGGGGTGCACCACGACGACCTTCGAGGGGTCCGCACCGCAACGCTCGATGATGGTCTGGGCCTCATAGTCGCTGACGGCCACCACCAGGTCCGACTCCTGCGCAATGAGCCGTTCTCCGGCATTGCGGCCGGGGCTCTCGGGTGGCTCGCCCTCACTCAGGGGATCGCCGGGCAGCGCGGCCACCGAGTGGAAGCTCTGCACGTGCGGCACGCCCCACTGGCGCGCGACGGGCAGGGCCGCGACGCCGCTCATCCAGTGCTGCGAGTGCAGCAGGTCGTGCGGCTCCAGCTGCGCCAGGGCAGCGGAGAAGTCGTCGATCCACGCCTCCTGGGCGCTCTTGGCCAGCGGTTCGGTGGGGCCGGCGACGATCTGCCGCACGGTGACTCCGGGGTGGATCTCCACCACGTCGGGCAGTTCGGTGTTGTCGCGACGGGTGACCAGCTCGACGATGTGGCCGCGATCGGCCAGCGCCTTGGCCTGGTGCACCTCGACGACATTCATCCCGCCCGCATCCTTGGAGCCGGGCGAGTCGAGCGGCGAGGTGTGCAGCGAGATGAAGCCGATACGAGCCATGAATGGAAACTAGCAGTTGGCACCAATGCCGCGGCGCCCGCCCACGGCTCTGGGCGACGCTTCCGGCCCGCCCCTTGCGTGCCGCCTCGCTCAGGCCGCTGGCGTGATGGTCACCAGGGTCATCTGCGACGGGGTGAACAGCCGCAGTGGGAGGGTCTGCCCCACGCCGGAGTCGATGTACAGCATCGCCTGTCCCGCCGGGAAGAGGCCCTTGTCCAGGCGGGGGAACCAGCCGTCGCCGCCGGGGGTGTGGATGGCCCCCACCCAGGGGATGCGCACCTGGCCGCCGTGGGTGTGGCCACAGATGGCCAGTTCCGCGTCGCTGGCAGCCAGGTCGTCGAAGACCTGCGGGGAGTGGGTCAGGACCAGTTGGAAGGCGTCGGGCCGGGTGCCGCGCATGGCCGACGGCAGGTCACCCAGGCCGGAGTAGTAGTCGTCGGTGCCCACCAGGTCCACCCGGCCCCAGTCGCCGTCGAAGGCGACGTGCCGGTTGGTGAGCACTGGGATGTCATGGCTGGCCAGCATGTCCAGCACCGGGCCGATGTGACCGTCCCAGTGGTCGTGGTTGCCGGGCACGGCGTAGACGGGGATTCCCAGCGCAACCAGGTGCCCGAACCACTGGCTGATCCGCTCCAGGTCCTTGGTGTACATGTTCACCAGGTCTCCGGTCACGGCAATCAGGTCCGGCTTCTGGGCGCGGGCCATCTCCACCAGCTCGTCGCGCTGGGGCATCGTGACGTCGTGCAGGTCGCTGATCTGCAGCACGCGCAGGGGGCGTCCGGAGACCTTGCTGCTGGTGACGGTGAGCTGCTCCAGGCGGGTGTGCGTCACCTCGTACCAGCTCATGCCGGCCACCAGGGCCAGCAGCACAAGCGCGACCAGTGCCAGCCGTCCGGCCCAGCGCAGCAGGCGACGGGCCGTGCCGGGGCGCGCTTCTTCGGGTGGGGAGGTCTGGCTCACGCGGGCCAGCCTAGGTGCTGGTGGGTGTCCTGCGGATCGGCCCGTGGTCTGGGGCCCGCGTCGACTCGCCTGATCTGGGAACGATGCGGGGTCTGGGAACGGCGCAGGGTCTGGGGACGGCGAAGGGGCTCGAACCGCAATGGTCCGAGCCCCTTCTGC
>NZ_JBQKKT010000043.1:0-5247 GCF_052116585.1 Luteococcus sp. Sow4_B9
GGAGGGATGTGCGGGTCGCGCCCGGATCTTGAGAACTCAACAGCGTGTCTAAAGTCAATGCCTATTTTTACCCGTGGCCATTGATGTGAATCTCTTTGTGGGGTTTGTGTTGGTGGTTATGGTTTCTTTGAGTATGAAATTTTTGGTATGCCAGTTTTTTCTGGTGTGTCGGGTTTCGGACTTGTTTGTTGTTTGACGACGTTGCTCTGCTTTTTTTTGTGGGGTTGTCGATATTTTTCAACGGAGAGTTTGATCCTGGCTCAGGACGAACGCTGGCGGCGTGCTTAACACATGCAAGTCGAACGGTAAGGCCCTTCGGGGTACACGAGTGGCGAACGGGTGAGTAACACGTGAGTAACCTGCCCTTGACTCTGGGATAACAGCCGGAAACGGTTGCTAATACTGGATATTCAGTGCCTGCTGCATGGTGGGTGTTGGAAAGCTCCGGCGGTCAGGGATGGACTCGCGGCCTATCAGCTTGTTGGTGAGGTAGTGGCTCACCAAGGCTTCGACGGGTAGCCGGCCTGAGAGGGCGACCGGCCACATTGGGACTGAGATACGGCCCAAACTCCTACGGGAGGCAGCAGTGGGGAATATTGCACAATGGGCGCAAGCCTGATGCAGCAACGCCGCGTGCGGGATGACGGCCTTCGGGTTGTAAACCGCTTTCAGCAGGGACGAAGCTTTTGTGACGGTACCTGCAGAAGAAGCACCGGCTAACTACGTGCCAGCAGCCGCGGTGATACGTAGGGTGCGAGCGTTGTCCGGATTTATTGGGCGTAAAGAGCTTGTAGGCGGTTAGTCGCGTCGGAAGTGAAAACTCAGGGCTTAACTCTGAGCTTGCTTTCGATACGGGCTGACTAGAGGAAGTTAGGGGAGAACGGAATTCCTGGTGGAGCGGTGGAATGCGCAGATATCAGGAGGAACACCGGTGGCGAAGGCGGTTCTCTGGGACTTTCCTGACGCTGAGAAGCGAAAGCGTGGGGAGCAAACAGGCTTAGATACCCTGGTAGTCCACGCCGTAAACGGTGGGTACTAGGTGTGGGTCACATTCCACGTGATCCGTGCCGCAGCTAACGCATTAAGTACCCCGCCTGGGGAGTACGGCCGCAAGGCTAAAACTCAAAGGAATTGACGGGGCCCCGCACAAGCGGCGGAGCATGCGGATTAATTCGATGCAACGCGAAGAACCTTACCTGGGTTTGACATATGCCGGAAACATCCAGAGATGGGTGCCCCTTTTTGGTCGGTATACAGGTGGTGCATGGCTGTCGTCAGCTCGTGTCGTGAGATGTTGGGTTAAGTCCCGCAACGAGCGCAACCCTCGTCCAATGTTGCCAGCACGTAGTGGTGGGGACTCATTGGAGACCGCCGGGGTCAACTCGGAGGAAGGTGGGGATGACGTCAAGTCATCATGCCCCTTATGTCCAGGGCTTCACGCATGCTACAATGGCCGGTACAAAGGGCTGCGAACCTGTAAGGGTGAGCGAATCCCAAAAAGCCGGTCTCAGTTCGGATTGGGGTCTGCAACTCGACCCCATGAAGTCGGAGTCGCTAGTAATCGCAGATCAGCAACGCTGCGGTGAATACGTTCCCGGGGCTTGTACACACCGCCCGTCAAGTCATGAAAGTCGGTAACACCCGAAGCCAGTGGCCCAACCCTTGTGGAGGGAGCTGTCGAAGGTGGGACTGGTAATTAGGACTAAGTCGTAACAAGGTAGCCGTACCGGAAGGTGCGGCTGGATCACCTCCTTTCTAAGGAGCTTTGTACATCTGCTGTTGAGTGGGTGTCATTCACCTGGTTCCGTGACATGTGTTTGCGGCCAGTGTGGCTCTGGATTGTGGAACATTGACTGATGCATCTGGTGATGCTGGTTGTGTCTAGTACAGCCTCTGCCTGTGTGGTGGGGGGAGTGGAACGGTGTGGCTGGTGTTGGTGGGTGTGGCACGCTGTTGGGTCCTGAAGGGCTGGTCGTTGTTGCGGCGGTCTTTCTGTTCGGACCATGGATTGATGGCCAGGTTTGTCTGGTTGTTGGTTGTGGTACCGCCCGTATTTTGAGAACTGCACAGTGGACGCGAGCATCTTTGTAGATTTTACAAGCTACTAAGTGCGATCGGTGGATGCCTAGGCACCAAGAGCCGATGAAGGACGTTGTAACCTGCGATAAGCCATGGGGAGCTGGTAAACGAGCTGTGATCCGTGGATTTCCGAATAGGGAAACCTTGAAATACCGGAGTCATGTCCGGCAACCTCTGCCTGAATGTATAGGGCAGTTGGAGGGAACGTGGGGAAGTGAAACATCTCAGTACCCATAGGAAGAGAAAACAACCGTGATTCCGTGAGTAGTGGCGAGCGAAAGCGGAAGAGGCCAAACCGTGTGTGTGTGATAGCTGACAGGTGTTGCACATGCGGTGTTGTGGGGCCGCTTTGACCATACTGTCATGTGGTCGGCAAGTAAGAAATGATCGATGAAGTTGAGCTGTCTGGGAAGGCAGACCATAGAGGGTAAGAGTCCCGTAGACGTAAGTTGATCACTTGTGAGCGTTACCCCAAGTAGTGCGGAACCCCTGAAATTCTGCATGAATCTGGCGGGACCACCCGTTAAGCCTAAATACTCCTTGGTGACCGATAGCGGACAAGTACCGTGAGGGAAAGGTGAAAAGTACCCCGGGAGGGGAGTGAAATAGTACCTGAAACCGATCGCATACAATCCGTCGGAGCCCTGCGGGGTGACGGCGTGCCTTTTGAAGAATGAGCCTGCGAGTTAGTGGTGTGTGGCGAGGTTAACCCGTGTGGGGAAGCCGTAGCGAAAGCGAGTCCGAACAGGGCGATTGAGTCGCACGCTCTAGACCCGAAGCGTAGTGATCTATCCATGGCCAGGTTGAAGCGACGGTAAGACGTCGTGGAGGACCGAACTCACTTGGGTTGAAAACCGAGGAGATGAGCTGTGGATAGGGGTGAAAGGCCAATCAAACTACGTGATAGCTGGTTCTCCCCGAAATGCATTTAGGTGCAGCGTCGCGTGTTTCTTTCCGGAGGTAGAGCACTGGATGGTCTAGGGGGCCCACAAGCTTACCGAAATCAGCCAAACTCCGAATGCCGGAAAGTGAGAGCGCGGCAGTGAGACTGCGGGCGATAAGGTTCGTAGTCGAGAGGGAAACAGCCCAGATCATCAGCTAAGGTCCCTAAGCGATAACTAAGTGGAAAAGGATGTGGAGTTGCGCAGACAACCAGGAGGTTGGCTTGGAAGCAGCCATCCTTGAAAGAGTGCGTAATAGCTCACTGGTCAAGTGATTCCGCGCCGACAATTTAGCGGGGCTCAAGTTATCCACCGAAGCTGTGGCACTCACACAATGACCTCCTTGTGGCAGGTGTGTGGGTGGGTAGGGGAGCGTCGTGTGCGCGGTGAAGCGGCGGGGTGACCCAGTCGTGGAGAGCACACGAGTGAGAATGCAGGCATGAGTAGCGAATGACGGGTGAGAAACCCGTCCGCCGAATATCCAAGGGTTCCAGGGTCAAGCTAATCTGCCCTGGGTGAGTCGGGACCTAAGGCGAGGCCGACAGGCGTAGTCGATGGACAACGGGTTGATATTCCCGTACCGGCGAAACAACGTCCATGCTGAGGCGCATGATGCTAAGCACGCGAGGTGGTGAGGGACCTTCGGGTCTTGATCCACTGAGTCTGTGAACCGAGTGTGTAGTAGGCAAGCTGCGGAGGGACGCAAGAAGGTAGCTCATCCCGGGCGATGGTTGTCCCGGGCCAAGTGTGTAGGGCGAGACGTAGGCAAATCCGCGTCTTGTGATGCCTGAGACATGATGGGGAGACGGACGTGTCCGTCGAGTGAGTGATCCTATGTTGCCTAGAAAAGCTTCGTGAGCGAGTTGTTAGCCGCCCGTACCCCAAACCGACACAGGTGGATAGGTAGAGAATACCAAGGCGATCGAGAGAATCATGGTGAAGGAACTCGGCAAAATACCCCCGTAACTTCGGAATAAGGGGGACCTGATGCGTGAACCGACTTGCTCGGGGAAGCGTGGAGGGTCGCAGAGACCAGGCCCAAGCGACTGTTTACTAAAAACATAGGTCCGTGCCAACTTGAAAGAGGACGTATACGGACTGACTCCTGCCCGGTGCTGGAAGGTTAAGGGGAACTGTTAGCGCAAGCGAAGCGGTGAACTTAAGCCCCAGTAAACGGCGGTGGTAACTATAACCATCCTAAGGTAGCGAAATTCCTTGTCGGGTAAGTTCCGACCTGCACGAATGGAGTAACGATTTGGGCGCTGTCTCCACCATGAACTCGGCGAAATTGCATTACGAGTAAAGATGCTCGTTACGCGCAGTAGGACGGAAAGACCCCGGGACCTTTACTATAGTTTGGTATTGGTGTTCGGTACAGCTTGTGTAGGATAGGTGGGAGACTGTGAAGCGGCCACGCCAGTGGTTGTGGAGTCATCGTTGAAATACCACTCTGGCTGTTCTGGATATCTAACCTAGGACCATGATCTGGTTCAGGGACAGTGCCTGATGGGTAGTTTGACTGGGGCGGTCGCCTCCCAAAAGGTAACGGAGGCGCCCAAAGGTTCCCTCAGCCTGGTTGGCAATCAGGTTTCGAGTGTAAGTGCACAAGGGAGCTTGACTGTGAGAGGGACACCTCGAGCAGGGACGAAAGTCGGGACTAGTGATCTGACGGTGGCATGTGGACGCGCCGTCACTCAACGGATAAAAGGTACCCCGGGGATAACAGGCTGATCTTGCCCGAGCGCTCACAGCGACGGCATGGTTTGGCACCTCGATGTCGGCTCGTCGCATCCTGGGGCTGGAGTCGGTCCCAAGGGTTGGGCTGTTCGCCCATTAAAGCGGCACGCGAGCTGGGTTTAGAACGTCGTGAGACAGTTCGGTCCCTATCCACTGCGCGCGTAGGAATCTTGAGAAGAGCTGTCCTTAGTACGAGAGGACCGGGACGGACTAACCTCTGGTGTGCCAGTTGTTCCGCCAGGAGCATGGCTGGTTGGCTACGTTGGGAAGTGATAACCGCTGAAAGCATCTAAGCGGGAAGCACGCTTCAAGATGAGGGTTCCCACAGATTAATCTGGTAAGGCCCCCGGCAGACCACCGGGTGATAGGTCGGATGTGGAAGCACAGCAATGTGTGGAGCTGACCGATACTAATAGGCCGAGGGCTTGTATCCTACAAAGATGTTACGCGTCCACTGTGTGGTTCCCGAGGTACGGTCGGGAACACCCCC
>NZ_JBQKKT010000044.1:0-5216 GCF_052116585.1 Luteococcus sp. Sow4_B9
GCGTCCAGATCGATGATCACCGGCTTGTCAGCAGTCGCGTCATAGCCGGGGGCCTTGTCGCCCGCCAAGCCCCACACGTGGTCACGGGCCGCAGCTCTGGCCTTCGCCACGGCCTTCTCCACCCGCTCGACATCGGCCGCCAATGCGGCGATGGTACGGGAGATCGTCGCATCCGAGGCCACCAGAGCATAGACACCGGGTTCGCTGCGCAGCAGCGCGGCGTCACGGCACGCGTCCCCGCCCAGCGCGAGACTGATCGCCAGATCCACGATCACCTTGGCCGGGTCATGTTTCGCGAGGGGTTTGCGCCACGGGGCGAGCGCCTGGCTCAACACCTGACCCAGGCCCGAGGTCTCCACGGTTCGGGTGAGCAGCACCCCGCCCGCCTGGCCCGCCGCCGCAACGTTGGCGTGGTCAACTCGGAGACGCGGATACATCCCGCTACGCTTGTTCACCTGGGAAGTGCTCCTTCAACTGCAACGATTCCGACTTCGACAATCGGTATCTTCGCAGGTCAGAGGGCACTTCCCTCCTTATGTCCCAGCAACCCCCATGAAATCTCCGGGCTAGACTTGAAGCATCTGCAACGCAGGCCGGACGGACCGGCAGGGCGTTGCGCAATCCGGGCCCATCGGCCCGTAGTGAGGAGTCCAATGTTTGAGCGGTTCACCGACCGGGCCCGGCGCGTTGTCGTGCTTGCCCAGGACGAAGCCAAGATGCTGAACCACAACTACATCGGGACCGAGCACATCCTGCTTGGCCTGATCCATGAGGGTGAGGGCGTCGCGGCCAAGGCCCTGGAGCAGATGGGCATTTCCCTGGAGGCCGTCCGGTCCGAGGTCGAGGAGATCATCGGCCACGGTCAGACCGTGCCGACCGGCCACATCCCCTTCACTCCGCGTGCCAAGAAGGTGCTCGAGCTGAGCCTGCGCGAGGCCCTGCAGATGAACCACTCCTACATTGGGACCGAGCACATCCTGCTCGGCCTGGTGCGTGAGGGTGAGGGCGTCGCAGCCCAGGTCCTGATCAAGCTGGGTGCTGACCTGAATCGTGTGCGCAACACCGTGCTGCAGCTGCTCTCCGGTGGGCAGGGCAAGGAGGCCGCGACGGCCGGCGCTCCCGAGGCGGGCCCCGCGCCCAGCTCCGCGACGGTGCTTGACCAGTTCGGTCGCAACCTGACCCAGGCGGCTCGCGAGAACAAGCTCGATCCCGTGATCGGCCGCGAGAAGGAGATCGAGCGGGTGATGGTGGTCCTGAGCCGCCGCACCAAGAACAATCCCGTCCTGATCGGTGAGCCCGGCGTCGGCAAGACCGCCGTCGTCGAGGGGCTCGCCCAGTCGATCGTGCGCGGTGACGTGCCGGAGACCCTGCGGGACAAGCAGATCTACACGCTTGACCTGGGTGCCCTGGTGGCGGGCTCGCGCTACCGCGGTGACTTCGAGGAGCGCCTGAAGAAGGTGCTCAAGGAGATCAAGAACCGCGGCGACATCATGCTCTTCATCGACGAGATCCACACGCTCGTCGGTGCCGGAGCTGCCGAGGGTGCCATCGACGCCGCGTCGATCCTCAAGCCGATGCTGGCGCGAGGCGAGCTGCAGACCATCGGTGCCACCACGCTGGACGAGTACCGCAAGCACATCGAGAAGGATGCTGCGCTGGAGCGTCGCTTCCAGCCGATCCAGGTGGCCGAGCCGAGCATCGGGCTGGCCATCGACATCCTCAAGGGCCTGCGGGACCGCTACGAGGCGCACCACCGCATCACCATCACCGACGAGGCGCTGTCGGCCGCAGCCAACTTGGCCTCGCGCTACATCCAGGACCGCTTCCTGCCGGACAAGGCCATTGACCTGATCGACGAGGCCGGTGCCCGGATGCGCATCCAGCGGATGACTGCGCCGCCGGACCTGCGCGAGTTCGACGAGAAGATCGCGGCCGTGCGCCTGGAGAAGGAGGCCGCCATTGACGGCCAGGACTTCGAGCGTGCCGCCTCCCTGCGCGACGACGAGAAGAAGCTGCTCGCCGAGCGCGCGGAAAAGGAGGAGGAGTGGAAGAACGGTGACTCCGACGTGCCCGCGATCGTGGGTGAGGAGCAGATCGCCGAGGTGCTCTCCAGCTCCACCGGCATCCCGGTCTTCAAGCTGACGGAGGAGGAGTCCACCCGACTGCTCCAGATGGAGGCCGAGCTGGGCAAGCGCTACATCGGCCAGGAGGACGCGGTCAAGGCGCTCTCGCGTTCGATCCGCCGCACCCGCGCCGGCCTGAAGGACCCCAAGCGTCCGTCGGGTTCGTTCATCTTCGCCGGCCCCTCGGGCGTCGGCAAGACCGAGCTGACCAAGGCGCTGACCGAATTCCTGTTCGGCGACGAGGATGCCCTGATCACACTCGACATGAGCGAGTACTCGGAGAAGCACACGGCGTCGCGGATGTTCGGTTCGCCTCCCGGCTATGTCGGCTACGAGGAGGGCGGCCAGCTCACCGAGAAGGTGCGCCGCAAGCCGTTCAGCGTCATTCTCTTCGACGAGATCGAGAAGGCTCACCCGGACATCTTCAACTCGCTGCTGCAGATCCTGGACGAGGGTCGCCTGACCGACGCCCAGGGCCGAGTGGTCGACTTCAAGAACACCGTCATCGTGATGACCACCAACCTGGGTTCGCGGGACATCTCGAAGTCGGTCAGCCTTGGCTTCAACCGTCAGGGTGACGAGGCCTCGAGCTACGAGAAGATGAAGGCCAAGGTTTCCGACGAGCTGAAGCAGCACTTCCGTCCGGAGTTCCTGAACCGAGTCGACGAAGTGGTGGTCTTCCACCAGCTGACACAGCGCGACATCGAGCGCATCGTCGACCTGATGGTGGCCCAGATCGAGGGTCGCCTGAAGGACAAGGACATGGGCATCGAGCTGACTCCGGCCGCCAAGAGCCTGATCGCCAAGCGTGGCTTCGATCCGCTGCTGGGGGCTCGTCCGCTGCGTCGTGCGCTGCAGCGTGACATCGAGGACGTGCTGGCGGAGAAGATCCTCTACGGTGAGCTGGCTGCCGGTCAGATCATCGTCGTGGACGCTGCTCCGGAGGGATCGGAGATGCCGTTCACCTTCGAGGGGACCCAGAGGGCGGAACTGCCCGATGAGGTGCCCAGCGAGTTCACCGCCGAGGCGGGCGGTGGTCCGGCCGAAGGCGAGCAGGGCGACGCCAACCAGGCCTGACAACGACGGGCGAAATCTGTTCGCTGACGAGGGGCGGGTGCCGGGTGACCGGTGCCCGCCCCTCGGCCTTTGCTGGGGTCCTCTCCAGCCGGTTCGGCGGGGTGGTCCTGGCGGGCGGTCTGGGCGAGTGTTCCATTGGCGGTGCGTCGCGTTGGTGCGGCCGGCCCTGCGTGGGGCAGACTGGTTCCCAGTTCGGGGGAGCGATCGATGAAGGAGCTTCGCCATGACCTCACGCGGCACCCTGCGCAGGGCAACCAGCGCGTCCAGGGCAACCAGCGCGTCCAGGGCCACTGCCGCCGCGCTGCTGTCTCTCGGGCTGCTTGTCGGCACCTGCCAGCCGGCGCTGGCCGAGCCGTCGCAGCCGACGGACCCCGTCCCGAGCGCTGAGGCGTCACCGGGCCGTCAGGCTCCCGCGAGCAGTGACCGGCTGTCCTTGGGCGTCAAGCGGACCGGTCTGGTGCAGGCGCAGGCGACGAGTGACATCACCGCAGCCACCGCCGTCTCGCTCATCAACACCGAGCGTGCCCGCTATGGGGTCCGGCCGATCGTCCTGGACACCAGCGTGACCACGGCCCTGAACAACCACGCCAAGTACATCAGCCTGAACCCCGACGAGCCTGACGTCTTCACCGAGGATCCCGCGCTGCCCGGTTACACCGAGGCCGGCGCGAGCATTGCCCCGTATTCCGAGCCGTTGTGGACCACGACGCTCCGTGAGACCGTCGAGGCCATGATCAGCGATCCCTACCTGCGGGACAGCTTCATCCTGGAGGAGACGGGGACGTCGATCAGTTTTGGTGCCTACTCTGACGTGCGAACATTCTCCATGGAGTTCACCGGGGAGGCGCCGACGGGGTATCCGCGCAGCTATCCCCGGGGGACCAACTACAACCGGCTGCGCAATCAGGCGCCGTGGGTTTCTTCCTCTGGCTGCTCCGGCACCGGCATGCCGATCAGTGCCGCCTTCAACCATGAGGTGTACCTCGGGGTGACTGCGGCCAGCGGCTCGTTGAAGGCCGATGGGGTCAGCACCTCTGTCTGCGTCATTCCGCCGGACCAGTCGGGCGAGGCCGGGTTGGCCATGGTTCCTGCCAGTCCTCTCAAGCCGGGCACTCACTACACAGGAACGCTGTCCGGCACGATGAACCTGCGCACTGGCGGTACCCAGGCGGTCTCACAAGCGGTCGAGTTCACCACCGGGGCCGCGGCCACCGGCATTGCCGGCGACCAGACCGGTGATCGGGTGGCCGACATGTTCGCCGTGAACAAGGCCGGCGAGCTGTACCTGTACAAGATGCGGGCCAATGGCACCATCGGGCACGGCTGGAAGGTCGGCGCTGGGTGGGGCGGCTTCAACTGGATCTCGCTGGCTGGCGACGTGAACAAGGACGGGCGTAGTGATCTGCTGGGCCGCCGTTCCGACGGCACCCTGTGGCTGTACCACTCCACAGGAGTGGGTACCCTCCGGCCCGGGCTGCGCGTGGGGCACGGCTGGGACGGGCTGTCCGCACTGACCGTCGTCGGAGACATGAATGCTGATGGCACTCGGGACCTGGTGGCCCGAAAGGCCGACGGTGGGCTGCTGCGCTACAACCTTGGCGCCACTTCCGTCTGGGGCGGCCGTCAGATCGGGTACGGCTGGAACGGCATGACGCACCTGGTGGGTACCGGTTCCATGAATGGTGACAAGTACGACGACATCTTGGCCATCCGCAATGACGGAACCCTGTGGGCCTACTACTCGGGGGCCGATAGCAGGATCGCCTCGTACCGCAGGATTGGCCACGGTTGGCAGGGTTGGACCCAGCTCTTCGTCGTCGGTGACGTCAATGCCGACGGGCGGCTGGACATGGTGGGGCGCAACCCGAACAACGAGTTGTACACCTACATCAACAAGGGGACCGGCTGGGCCCCGGCGGTCAAGGCCGGTGTGCGCTTCGACGCCTTCCGCCTGTTCGCCTGACCTCGCTCCCGGCAGGGCAAGCTCAGCGGCGATGCTCCAGTCGGAGCATCGCC
>NZ_JBQKKT010000045.1:0-5181 GCF_052116585.1 Luteococcus sp. Sow4_B9
CCGGGAGATGGGCCACCAGGCCGCCTTGCGTCAGCTCGCGAACCGCTGGGTCGGGATCCTCCACGGCTGCCTCAAGACCGGCACCCACTACGACGAACACACCGCCTGGGCACACATCCTCGAGCCCCACCCAGACCCTGCCTTGCCCGCCGCTGCTTGACAGGAACAGAACCTGGGATGTCTGCCGCGAGCGGTCAGCTGAGTGCGGCCATCTGGCTTGCGAGGGTTTGGGCAAGTTCTGCAGGGGGGCCAGAGCTGGTGTCCACCTCCAGGTCGTAGTGGATCCCCTGGTGCACGCTGTCGGCCTGAGCTGCTGCCATTCCCACCTCTCGATCCCCGCGACGAGCCTCCCGCTCGGCGGCAAGGTGGGGTGCGAGCCGGACCCCGATCCATACAACGTCCAGGCCCTGCAGCGCCTCAGCCCAGCGAGCTTGGGCGGTCGGCCCGCTGAGGAAGCCGTCCTCGATGAGAAGGTGGGCGCCGGCCCGGGCCATGGCTGCCAGCCCCGCCATCCAGCATTGCTCGATCCGGGTGAAGGCCTTGCCGACGTCGATCGAGCCGTTCGCCGCGATGTTCAGGCCGCCCTGGCTGAGGAGCTGGGGTGGGCAGGCGTCGATCAGGGTGTCGACGCTGAAGCGCAGCCATGTGCCGGGCAGGAGGGGCTGGAGTTCGCGGGTCAGGCTCGACTTGCCCGAACTTGAGCCGCCATTGAGCACCACCACGTTCGGGACCATGCCGCCCATCATCAACCATCCCGAGAACGCACTCAACTGCCGCTGGTCTGACGCCGAAATGCGCTGCATGGTCGCGGGTTCGTCCCTAGGCTTGCCGCGTGCAACAACCCCTGCTCACGGTGGACGAGATCTCCTTGACCCCACCGCTCCTGGACGACGCAGAAGACTGGGCCGCCGCCCAGGACGACGAGTGCGCCCGCTGGTTCGACTGGCCCGGCCGCCCGCCCGTCGAACGATGCCGCGAACACCTCGCCAACGTGACCGCAGCCGACGATCCCGACAGCTACACCTGGGCCATCCGCACACCCACCGGGTTCGCCGGCGGCATCGACCTCAAGCTCGACGAGGGAGCCTGGAACATCTCCTACTTCGTCCACCCCGACCACAGAGGACGCCACATCGCCCGACGAGCGCTCCGCGCAGTCACCGACTGGGCCTTGACCAAACGAGACCTGCCCGCAGTCTGCACCCGAGTCCACACTGACAACATCGCCAGCCAGAAGGTCCTCGTAGCCGCGGGATTCACCCTGACCGGCACGGTCGACAACCCAGAGGCGAATCATCAGGACTTCACCTACGAACGCCACCGCTGAACGCCCTCAACTGCCGCGACGATCGCGGGTGAGGGAGCACGGTGGTCACGCCGATGAGCAAGCGTTCTGATATGTCATCCGCGCCGGTCTGTGGGGTTGAATGGGCTGAAGGGGGGCGTGTGGTCGCCCGGAGCGGGGAGGTAGCCCATGGTTGGTACCAGGTTGGAGAGGCAAGCCCGTCGAGTGGTCGCGCGTGAGGGCGGATTCATCGAGCGCCCGAACGGCGCAGGTGAATTTCAGCTCGCCTATGTGCGCACGGGCCCTGGCGGAGGTATGCCCGTCGTAGTGTTGCCGGGCGGGCCAGGTCTGGCTTCCGCCCTGCCTTATGCGGGTATGCGGAAGTTGGCTGCGAGCCGCGGGCTGGACGTCGTCATGGTCGAGCATCGTGGGGTGGGGCTCTCCGGGACGACGACGGACGGTGAACTGCTCCCGCCCGAGGCCGTGACGGTGGAAGCTGCTGCCGACGATGTCGCTGCGGTGCTCGACCATCTGAACGTGGAGAAGGCGATCATCGCGGGTTCGTCCTACGGGTCCTACCTGGCCCAGGTCTTCGCGATCCGGCACCCGTCGAGAGTGCATGCGCTGGTGCTGGATTCCCCGATGCTTTCCCCGCAGGCCGATCTGGAGACCACGCGCCGGTGGCGACGCTGCCTACTTTGGGAAGGTTCGTCGGCGGAGACCCGAGAGGCGGCCGCGCTGGTGCGGCGGCTGGCGGGCCGTGGGGAACCCATCGAGGCTTTGGGGCACGTTGTCCAGCTGGTCTACGAATTTGCGGGCGCGCAGACGCTTGCTCGACTGCTTCAGGCGCGCCTTGACGGGCGCCTCGGCTGGTTGTGGGGTCAACTGGCGACCTTGGGCACCGGGGAGATCGACGGGAAGGGCACACCCTTCTACATGGAGCCCGATCCCGTCGCCGGGATCTCCTTCGGTCAACTCGGCTATGGGCTGCCCCTCGACGGTGGCCCGCTGGACCCGCAGACTCTGTTCGCCTCGATCGCCGCGAACAAGCCCCCATTCAGGGGTACCCCTGTGGATCTGGAGACGGAGGTGCCTTGCTACAGCTGGCCGGTCGTCGTGCTGTCAGGTGACCGTGACCTGCGAACACCTCGCCCTGTGGCGCAGCAGATCGTGAACATGGCTCCCCAGGGTGTCCTGGTGCCCCTCGCCGATACCGGCCACAGCGCTTTGGACACTCACCAACTGGCCCTCATCCAGACGCTGGTCATTCTGCAGGATCAGGGAGTCGACGGATTGACCGACACGGCCGGCAGGCTTGCTGATCTGCCCCGCAAGGGCGTCTCCGGAATGCTCGGACCCATCTTGACAGCCCTAATCAGAGTTGCCACCGCGATGCCGGTCCCTCGGCTCGGGCGCCCACTCCGCGCCCGCGAGTGACGCCCGCATGCCGCGTTGGGCTACTGCTCCAACGTTCGGTGCCCCAACGACATCTGGAGTCGCACCAGGTAGCCGTCGGGGTCCTGCACGAGGAACTGACGACACCAGCCTGCTCGCTAGGGCTGATGCGGTACCACTTCTCTTCCGGTTCCATGAACAGGGACCAGCCCGCCTCGCTGAGTTGCCTGAGTTGCACGGCAACGTCGGGAACGGAGATCTGGAGGTTGATGCCGCGCCCCAAGGGCGGGTCCGTAGGCGCCGTTACCCAGGTCCTGCCGATGTCGGCTTGGTCGAGCATGATGTGGGCACCGCCTAGGGCGAGGTAGGCGAAGCCATCCTCGGGCTGCTCATAGAGCACCTCGAAGCTAAGCAGGTCACGCCAGAACCGGACAGACACGTTGCAGTCGGTCACGGCCAGCTCGGGCACAAGAGAAGGTTCAGGGCTCATGGGCATCAGCTTCTCAGAGGCATCCTCGAACGTCCTGTCATGCCGCTGACCTCGCGGTCACACTGAGAGGCGCGATGAGCTGCTGCCCCGGATGACGAGGTGGTGGTCGAGGACTGCCTGACGAGGGTGGAGGTCCGGGTTGAGCAGGAGTTGTGCGGCGCGGCTTCCTTGCTCTCGGGCCCGTGCGTCCACGGTCGTGAGCCCGTGGGTCGCGGCGTCGAGGGTCCCGTCGAACCCGGTGATCGCGAGGTCCTTGCCGGGCGTTCGTCCGTGGGATTGGATCATGTCGAGGACGCCGACGGCCAGTTGGTCCCCGGCGCACGCGAAGGCAGTGACGTGTGGGAGGCGCTGGAGGGCTGCGGCTGTGGCTTCGGCGCCGGCCGCGCGGGTCCAACTGGTGGCTTGGGCTATCACCGCGCTGGATGGTTCGAGGCCCTCGACCAGTCCGGTGAGTCGCGGCCATGGGCCCTGGGGTCTCTCATTCGTGACGTAGTGGTCCCAGGTGGTGATGTCGGGCTCTTTGGCGGGGCGGGCTACGGGGCCGGTGACGATGCACACCTGCTCGTGCCCCATGCTGCGCAAGTGATCGCCCATCTCCCTGCCGGCGGCGTGCTCGTCGATGGTCACGTAACAGGGCCCATGGGGCCCGCCAGCCACGACGGGCAGCCCCTGTGACCTGGCCATCGACATGATGGGATGGGTTGCCCAGGTGACCGCGATGCCGTCCACCAGCGTGTTCCGCAGAGCCTGCGCAGAAGCCTGCAGGTCAGGGGCAACAGCCATCAGGACAAGGCTTGCCCCCGCGATTCGGATCTCGTCGGAGAACCCGGCCAGCCACTGGAGTTTGAAGGGGTCATCGAAGGCTGAGCTCAGCGTGTCCATGAACACCACTCCGTAGGCGTTCGCATGTCCTTGTTTCAAGACCCGGCCAGCCACGTGGGGCCCGTAGTAGCCCATCTTCGCGGCCCGTGTCAGGATCCGGTCACGAAGCTCCGGCGACAGCTGATCGGGACGACTGAAGGCGTTGCTGACCGTCGTCGTGGAGACGCCCATCACCTCGGCAACATCACTCATTCGCACCACGTCACTCACCCGCCCGCCTTGTCCGCCCCTTCTTGAGCGATCAAGAACATACTCGTCAGCGACGAGCAACCAAGAGGATTTGGGACCCAACCCCTTGCACTAGGAAGACGAGACGCGCATGACCACGATGAACTGGGCCAACGACGACGCCGTCATCGACGCGGCAACGCGCCTGGCCGCCACCTTGGGTGACGACCCCAACCACACCGTCGCAGCCGCCGCGATGGACCTGTCCGGCGCCATCCACGTCGCGGTGAACAACCACCACTTCACCGGCGGCCCCTGCGCAGAACTTGTAGTCCTCGGCCTGGCCTCCGCAGCCCACGCCGGCCCGCTCGCCACCATGGTCGCCGTCGGTGACGGAGGCCGTGGAGTGATCGCCCCCTGCGGGCGATGCCGTCAGGTCATCCTCGACCAGCACCCCGACTGCTGCATCGTGGTCCCCAACGACGGCACAGTCATCTCCGTGCCCGTGGCCCAGCTGTTGCCCTACACCTACCGGTTCCCGGACGGCACCGCGGAACGCTTCGTCCGGTTCAACGGCCGCTACTACGACGACGTCGTCGCTGGCCGCAAGACGCAGACCGTGCGCTACCTCGATCCTGTCCCGCTGGGGCCCACCACCTTCGTGTTCGAGGACCGCGAGCACCGTGGATTCCGCACCATGCCCGGGGTCATCGACAGCGTCACGCCCATCCACTTGGCAGACCTTGATGACGACTACCAGACAGGTCTGCGGAGCCACTACCCGCGCATGCCACGTGACGCCCAGCTCGAGGACGTGCGCTTCCACATCTGAACTCCCCAGACGAACTCACATGGCACCCCTCTGTGTCAAGGGTGGCTCATGACGCGATCGGCAGCGGCGTCGTAAGGTCGGGGTCAGCGGGTTCGGGAAGTGACTTCTTCGAAGTGCTGGTGTGGGACT
>NZ_JBQKKT010000046.1:0-5010 GCF_052116585.1 Luteococcus sp. Sow4_B9
TGGAAGGCAGCCCTTGCCGAACTCGCCAACGTCTACCCAGAGCGCTTCAACCCCTACCTGTAATCAAACATTCAACCGATCATCACTTACACAGATAGCTTGACAAGCTCACCACCGCAGCATCGATGCCGACCTGAACCCGCGCCAGCGCGGGATCGGTAGGGTGAACAGACACGAGGGTTCCTCCGTTCGCTGTGAACGACACGACCCCGCCGGGCCCAACCACCGGCCAGTGACTCCGCACGACGGGCATCGTCTTCCTGGACGGGAGAACCCTCGTCCCCGTCGACAGACAGTGACGCGCAGACACTCCCGCTCATCGCCACCCAGCGACCGCAACCAACGCCACAGTCGGCGAACCCACGCTTGTGCGTGATCCGGTGCCACCCAAGACGAGTCACCCGCGTGGCAGGTTCACGCCTCGGCCACCAATTCCCTGAACCGGGCCAGCCTCGACCGGGAGAGTCGACCCCAGAGCCCACCGATCTCTTTCACGAGCCATCACGCTCAGCCGGATAGCGGCGAGACCCGGAGCCTTCTCCCACGGCCACCGTAGCGACCACCACCCGTCACCAGGAGGCACTCCAAGTCATACAAGCCACCAAACTCACGGCAGACCCATTTGAACCTGCGACCCCTTGACCCCCAGGCGTCCAGACGGCTTCGACAAGGCCAGATGCCGCGTGATTCCGGGCCTCAGAGCATGCAGCGCGACTCAGGAGATGCATGAGTTGCATGGTTCTGGCCCCTTTTGGTCCCCTCCATCAACCGCGCTGCACGCTGATGCCACGGCGACCCGCGCAACTCCCGTATCAGTCGCCCATCGACTGCAAGTACGGAGCTACAAGGCCTGCATCCTCGTACGCTTCGAGCGACGCGCGAATCTCGGCGTAGAGTGCCTCCACCGTTGCGTTCAACGCGATAAACCCGTCCTCGAAGTAGAACGATGCAGGAGCCAGGGCATGCAAGCCTCGCACCAATCCTTCCAGCTCCGATTGGGTCCCTTCCCACCCATCGGCAATCATCCACGCATGAAGGTGCTGTATCTGAGTTGCCGCGGCCTTGTCGCTGTACTTTACAAGGATCGCCAAGAGACTGTCGATCCTCGGCTTCGGTATTGCCACGCTTGCTTCTTGCTCAGCAATCCACGCAGCCGTCTGAGCAGGCGAGCGCAGTTCGAACAGCGGCCGAAGTGACGCAGGAGTCAACCCTTGCAGCGGAAAGACTTCAACAAGCTTGGCTAGATCTGAGACCTTGATCGGAACAATAGCGTCGTTTTCACAGACTTTCGATATCAAAGCCTCGGGATCGTCAGCACCCTGATAATCAGGAGCAACCACCACAGTGAAACTCGGCTTTATCTCCACGGTGGTGTCACTCGTCAGGGACTCCCTGTGAACGCGAAGCACCGATGTTCGAGCGGTATCTGCCCTAATCTTCGCGACTTTGCTCGCATTATCGATAGGGATCTCAATACCATCATCGTCCAGGTGAACTATGACGGGTTCGCCACTAGACTTCGCGTCGTAGGTGAACGCGTAACTAGAAGTGTCGCCGTTCTCTTGCCTACGTCCCAAGCGAGCTGTAACGACTCCATCTGTTCCATGGCCAGCTCCACCACGCTTAGATACATTGAATCCAAGAATGGTGAACGCATCCGCCACCGCGTCCTCTAGATCATCTTTCTTGTTTCGCGCCTCGTTGAGACTCTGGGCAATTACGGTCGCCGAGTGCGGGAACCTCTTCACGAGAGCCCGGAGAAAAGAATCACGCCGACGCATCACACGCTCGACAACCTCGGGCGCAATGTTCTCATCCAGCATGTACGCTTCAGTCAGCAGCTCCGTAAGCCCCAGTAGGCGGAGCGGCTCTCCTACCTTCTTCGCATCCTTGTAATTGGATACGAAGGGGTGAGATTCGTTCAGAACCACAGTCTTCCGGCCGGGGTCGTACGAAACAAAACGTTCGCTTGACTGCTGCGACTCTAGAACAATTTTCTCAACTAGGTCGCCAGGTGAGGACAAGGCGGTGGAGATGTCCGCACTCTGGTCGTCTGAAACCCCGAGGCTCTCACGGACGACACGATCTCCTTCGGCTGCCCGATTGAGCATCCGTCTGAGAGGCCCCTGGCTAAGCGCAAGCGGCGGGTCTGCCAACCGGTTGTCTTTTCCAAGCCGGCCAAGCTGATCCGAGGCGTCTTTCTCTTGAGCGACCGTTCGGGCTCGGTTGAAGACCGCTTTCAGATAGGCCTTGACCTCGTCCAAGGCCGGAGAATCTTTGATGCTCTCCCTCGCACTCGCGACCTCAGCGTCAAGCCCGTCCGCCCAAACCTCCATAAAAAACCTGCTCAGCGTGCCGTGCCGAAGCTCGACATCGAGATCGAAGTCAGCAGCTTCTACACCCAGGTTGATCAGACGACCACGTACCCGGACGAAGAACCCATGGCTGCGTTCGAGCTTCTCACTCTTACCCGAAGTGATCGAGTCCTTGAAAAGCACCGCCCGTCCCGCAATAGTCCCTGCCGACGAGAGCTGCAGCCCAGTTGTCTTGGTGCCGTCCGGCAGCTCCACCTCCACGGACTTGAACTGCGACCACGGCGACGGACTGCCCTTACCCCTGCCAGGGAGAACATTCTCGTCTTTTCCAACCTGGAAGGACCAGAGCCGATCCTTGTCCACCTTCGTCGACGTCAGCGGCTCGTTGTTGTAGTCAAGCTTGAAGTCGGGATGCAACGGCAACGCTGTTCGGAGTATGTAGCGAAGCCGACCGAGTTCAAGCTCCGCCGCCGCCGGCTTCAGATTCGTTAAGATGGCGGCGGTCCAGTGCTCGGGTTCCGAGGTTCGCACATGATCGAGGAACTTGCACTTGTCGCCCAGCGGCTCGTACGCTCTCTCCAGAGCGCGAATTGCATCATCCCTCTTCAGCTGGACCATGTCGAGGCGCAGGTCCACCGCATTGAGGAGCCCCGCCGGTCTACCCTCAAGCAGCGAATAGTCCATCGTAATTGCCCGGTACGTTCCGTCACTATGCACCAAGTACGTCAACGACTTGGCGAGTACATACGTTGCCAGTTTTCCAATGCCGAACTTGCCGACCGGGCTCGTTCTCCCCTTCGGCGGAGTGGTCGAGCGCTTCCTCGACTCGCCGATCTTCCATAGGTCGTGGAGGCCATTCTTGTCCATGGACTCTCCGTCGTCTGCAACGATGACAGTTCCCGTGGACTGAGATAGATCCTCTGGAATCGAAACCCATACGCTTCGAGCGCCTGCATCGTATGAGTTTGTGATCAACTCTTCGAATGCCTTGTTGGGCGAGCTATACAACCCTTCCGAGAATCGCTCGATAATTCCGAAGGATAATTGCAGGGGAACTTGGTCTACGACCTTGCCGTTCGCAACGAGGTCAGACACTGGGACCACCTGCGCGGTGGACGCATCTTCTCCTGCCTTGCTGTTGTCGCCGGCTTCTACGCCCTCGGACTTTTCGACCACCTCAGTCGAGCTCATGATTTCTCCACGGTGAGAACCACTTCGGTACGCATGCGCTTCGACAGCGAGGAAGCCGCATTACTTGTGCGAACGGGCAAATATCGCTTACTCTCGGGAAGCTCACGTTCCGTCCTGTCGCGCACGCTGAAACCTGCCGCCTCGTAGGCTTTCCGCACCAGAACATCGTTCTGGATGTAATTGCCTCGCAACGTGGAGTTTCCGATCACCGTGACCACTTCCGCACCCTCCATGCACACGCGATGCAGTTCGCGAGAGAACACGGTGAGGTCGTGCGCATATCGAACGATCGTGGCTAAAGGTAGCTTTGACCGATCGTTCGCAGCATCCTCAACAAACGACACCATGTCATCAACTTGCTTGAGTGCTTCGCCGTCGAGCGCACGTTCCGCGCCGATGCTGTTGGAGCGGATCTTCCGCAATTCAGGAATAGTGTGACCAAACCAGATCAAAGACATCTTGTGTCCACGCAGATAGTCGATCGCGTTGAGATACGGCGGTGACGTAATGATCAGGTCGACCGACGCATCTGGCAGGCTGAGCGCTCGCGCATCTCCCCTGCTCACCTCCACCTGTCCGACGATGGAACGCTGATCGAGCAGCTTCTTGAGGCTCGCGACGGAGCTCTCAAACCCGCGGTACACATCGTAGCTAGATTCGGTCATCACTCGGTGAGGCCTGCTGTGCGACGTGTCGGCGGCCAGCGAAGCCTTGGGGGCCTTCGTGACGATGATCCGACTCAGGGCTAGTTGGAGGGCCTGCCGAACAGCATCATCGCCGACCCCGTCCAGCTCACGCGAAAGCCGATTGAGTTGGCTCCGCTGACTCGCCGCGAACCAGTATTCAGCGAACTTCCGCGTCTCTGGGTCATCCCACCGCGGTTCATCCTGACTTGAGGCTCGCGCGAGCGCGCAGACGCGCTCGGCTTCAGCGACGACATCGTCTGTGTCGACGGCCTGGGTCGCAACCGAACTCATGAGGACAGCGAGAGGGTCGACATCGAACCCGCGTGCTGCATGCCCCCTGTCGGCCGCTGCTGCGAGGACCGTGCCTGATCCGCACATAGGATCGAGCACCACTAGCTCGGATTCACCTTCGACAGCGTCCAGGTGGTCGATGGCGATGTCGGGGGCCATCCTAGCGGGGAACGGGTGGATCGTCCTTGCACCCATCAGCACTCCTTTGACTCGTACGTACCGGCACGAGCAGGTGCGCTCCTAGAGGCCGTTCACTCGTATATCATCCCAGGGTCTACCGAGCTAGGTCAAAGAATCCTGCCGGCGTGTCCGGGTCAAGTCCTGCTGCGTGGTGTACAGGCTGATTCGTTCGTTCGGGTTGGTTAGCCTCGATCTTTCATGAGGGTTGTTTGGTTGACGGTTCAGCGTCGTTGCCGGGGCCTTCGCCCCGGATCGTGGACACGTTGGTGTCTGATTACGCTGCGGTGGGCAGCGTAGCGGCCCGGCGGGCCTCGTAGGTGTTCGGTGGCAGGTTTCCGCACCAGGAG
>NZ_JBQKKT010000047.1:0-4513 GCF_052116585.1 Luteococcus sp. Sow4_B9
ACGCATGAACGCCACGAAGGCAAACACCCTACGAGTCAGACGACTGGTGATCAGGATCCAACCACCGCGACACATCGCGGTGCCACCACCCTGACACTGACTCCACCCTAGGAGCCGGCCCTGACAGATCTCACGGGGCCCCTCGCCCTCTCAACGGGGGCAGGTGACGCCCAGCTCGTGTTGTGCCAGCTCGTGGCCGCACAGGCGACAATCGTCGCTGCCAACGGCCGGATCGAATTCCCGCACCTCCCGTGAGGCCAGCTCGGCCGCGCGAGCGGGCTGCGGGATGCGAACCAGGAGGACGTCGCGCCCCTGTGCCCGGCCGGCGCTGGTGATGACGGCCTGCTCCATGCTCGCGCCCATCGACGCGACGATCTGCTGCAGCTCCTGGAAGGAACAGGGCAGCGGGACGCAGACGGACTGCTCCTGCGGTAGCTGGTCTTCCCAACCGAGCTGAAGACCTTCGACAATGCTGTTGCTCATGATGAATCCCCCAAGGCACGGGCGTCGGCCCCCTGCTCGACGTGCGTGCTGGTCTGCGACGTTAGCCGGGCCGTCAGACAGAACCCAGCCCAGGGCGGAGGATCGCTCGCCTCCTCAGCGGAGCTTCACATCCGCCGCGCAAATGTCCCGTGATGGGGTGACATGACGCCGGCAACCGGGCGGTGAACAGTGGATGAAGCTGGCTCGTCGCACCGGCCCCCGGCCCCGGGCGAGTCGTAGCGTGAAGGCATGGACGGACCCGTGACTGGCCCGCGAGCCACTGGCCTCGAGCTGCTACGTCGCCGTCCTGCGGACTGCGGTCCGATTCCCTGAACGAGACAGGGGTCGGCTGCCCGGTCGGCCCCTTCACCGATGAAGGAGCTCCCGTGCTCAAGCCCACCGAGCAGGCCCTCGCCACCCACGCCGGCACCACCCTCAAGACCTATGTGGTCGACACCTCCGTGCTGCTCAGCGACCCCCGAGCGCTGCTGCGCTTCGCCGAGCACCATGTGGTGCTGCCGATCGTGGTGATCGCCGAGCTGGAGGCCAAGCGTCACCATCCCGAGCTGGGCTACTTCGCCCGCACCGCGCTGCGCCTGCTGGATGACCTCCGCCTGGAACACGGACGCCTGGACGAGCCGGTGGCCGTCAATGAGCAGGGCGGAACCCTGCACATCGAGCTCAACCACACCGACCCCGAGCGGCTGCCCGCTGGTTTCCGACTGGGCGACAATGACTCCCGGATCCTGGCGGTGGCCATCAACCTGTCCGCCGAGGGGCACGACGTCGTCGTGGTCAGCAAGGACCTCCCGATGCGGGTCAAGGCATCCGTGGTGGGACTGGAGGCCGAGGAGTACCGCGCCCAACTCGCCGTGGAGAGCGGCTGGACGGGCATGGCGGAGCTGCGCGTGCCCAACTCGCTGATCGACCAGTTGTACGAGAACGGTGAGACCGAAATCCTGGAGGCCGACGAATTCTGCACGCACACCGGCCTCGTCCTGCACGGCGATGCCGGCAGCAATGCCCTGGGACGCAAGCTTCCCAACGGGAAGGTGAAGCTGATCCGCTCCGAACGCGATGCCTTCGGCCTGCACGGCCGTTCGGCAGAGCAGCGGGTCGCGCTGGACCTGCTGCTGGACCAGGAGGTGGGCATCGTCTCGCTGGGCGGCCGCGCCGGCACGGGCAAGTCCGCCCTGGCGCTGTGCGCGGGCCTGGAGGCGGTGCTGGAGCGACGGCTGTACCAGAAGGTGGTGGTCTTTCGTCCGCTGTACGCCGTCGGCGGGCAGGACCTGGGATACCTGCCGGGAACCGAGAATGAGAAGATGGCGCCGTGGGGGCAGGCGGTCTTCGACACCCTGGGTGCCGTCACCAACAAGTACGTGATCGACGAGATCCTGGCCCAGGACATGTTGGAGGTCCTGCCCCTGACCCACATCCGAGGGCGTTCCCTGCACGATGCCTTCGTCATCGTCGACGAGGCGCAGAGTCTGGAACGCAATGTGCTGCTCACGGTGCTCAGCCGCATCGGCCAGAACTCCCGGGTGGTCCTCACCCACGACGTCGCCCAGCGCGACAACCTGCGCGTCGGCCGCCACGACGGCATCGCGGCGGTGGTGGAGCGGCTCAAGGGCAACCCGCTGTTCGCACACGTCACGCTGACCCGTTCCGAGCGTTCGCCGATCGCCGCGCTGGTCACCGAGATGCTGGAGGACGGCATCTGATTCTCCCGCATGGATGTGCCCGTGGTGCGGGGCTCGGGGCGGGAACAGCCCGTCCCGAGCCCAACGGGCGAACCAGTAAGTGGGCCGCCGCGCTGGGAGGCCGTAGGATGCAGCGGTGCGTAACCAGAGGGCCACGGGCCGCGACATGTTGATCTCCCTTGCCGTGATCCTGGTGCCGGCGGCACTGATCTACGTGATGTTCTCCCGGATCCCCGACGAGCCGGAGGTGCCGGTGGCGCCGCTGCAGACCGTGGTTGAGAACGCTCGGGAGAAGGCGCCCTTCCAGGTGCTGTCCCCGACGAATCTGCCCGATGACTGGAAGCCCGTGCGCGCTCGCTATCAGCAGGACGAGCTGCAGCTGGGTCTGCTCAGCCCCGAGAAGGTCTACTTCGAGGTGAAGCAGCGTCCGGGCGCGAACCAGTCAGGCTTCGTCAAGACGGTCACGCGTGAAGGCGTCGAGGAGGGCAGCTCCACGGTCATCGGCCGTACTTGGACACGGATGGTGACCGAGGACGGCCGAAGCCACTGCTTGGTCAATGTGGTGGAGAAGGGTAAGCCGGCCACCACCGTGGTCTGTGGCGATGCCAGCTATGAGGCCGTGGAGGCATTCGCGTCGACGCTGGCCTGACGGGCCGCGTCGATCTTGGCCTTGGCCCCGTCCAACCACTGCTGGCAGACCAGCGCCAGCTTTTCACCACGCTCCCACAAGGCCATCGACTCCGCGAGCGGGACGCCACCGGACTCGAGCTTGCGGACGACCTCGGCCAGCTCCTCGCGCGCCTGTTCGTAGCCCATCTCGGGCGCGTCACCCTGCGGTCCGGGGGCGGTGTTCTGGTTGGGGGTCATGGCTGCTCCTCGTCGAATGCGAAGTCATCGATGGTGGCGCTGTGCACGCCGGTGGGGTCGTCGACGGCCCGCACACCCAAGGTGAGCTTGCCGTCGGCGAGATAGGCCATCACGTCATCGTCCAGGTCGACGTCGGTGATGGAGGTGACCGAATTGCCCTCGCCGTCGGCGAGGATCGCGTAACCGCGTTCCAGGGTGGCCTTGGGGCTCATCGCCCGCACCCGGCTCACGTCGTGCTCCAGGCTGGTGACGTGCTGGGAGAGGGTCCGGTCGATGGCGTGGTCGAGCCGCATCCGCAGCGTCTCCAACCGGTCGTAGTGGATGTCGAAGCTGCCGGCGGGGTCGCGCAGCACGGGGCGGGAGCGCAGTGCGTCCAGCTGCTGCTGCTCGGTGCTGACCCGTCCGACGATGGCACCGCGGATCCGGGACAGTGCCTGCTGCACCCGCTCGGACTCCTCCCGGGCATCGGGCACGACGCGCTTCGCGGCATCGGTGGGGGTGGAGGCGCGCAGGTCTGCGGCGAGGTCGACGATGGGGACGTCGGGCTCGTGTCCGATGGCGGTGATGACCGGGGTGCGGCAGGCTGCGACGGCGCGCACGAGGCCCTCGTCGCTGAAGGGCAGCAGATCTTCCAGGGCGCCGCCACCGCGGGCGATGATGATCACCTCCACCTGGGGGTCTGCATCCAGCTCGGCCAACCGGGCCATCACCTCGGCGGCGGCCTTCGGGCCCTGCACCAGTGCGTGGCGGACCTCGACGTGGGCGGCTGGCCAGCGCAGCGCGATGTTGGTGAGCACGTCGCGCTCGGCAGCGGAGCCGGCTCCGGTGACCAGGCCGATGGAACGGGGCAGGAAGGGCAGCCGCTTCTTGCGGACGGGATCGAACAGGCCCTCGGCCTGCAGCAGCCGCTTGCGCTGTTCCAGCTCGGCCAGCAGGCGTCCCTCACCGGCGATGCGGATCTCGCGGCAGTCAAAGCTCAGTGAGCCGTTCTTGCTCCAGACGGTGGGCTTCACCCAGGCGGTGATCGTCGTGCCCTCGGTGACCGGCCCGGCCGCATCCAGCACGGCCGTCGAGCAGCTCACCTGCGCCGAGGACTGCACGGTGCTGTCGCGCAGGACCATGAAGACCGTCGAGGAGCCGGCGCGACGCTTGATCTGGATGACCTGGCCCTCAACCCAGACGGCACCGCAGCGCTCCACCCAGCCCTTGACGAGCTGGACGACATGCCCCAGAGCCAAGGGGTGTTCGGGGGAGCTCTCCAGTGCCATGCGACCACACTAGACGGAGGGTCCGACAGTCCCGGGAAGCGATGGACTCGCGGGCGAGGTGTCCGGTGCTGGCGCGTTCGAGCCGGGGGGTGTCCCTATGTTGCTCGTCAAGCGGCGAGGGGTATGGGTGAGGGTTCTGGCGTCGGGGCGGGTGCTCGGTAGGGCTCCCGGTTCTTGAGCATGGCGAACAGGACG
>NZ_JBQKKT010000048.1:0-4185 GCF_052116585.1 Luteococcus sp. Sow4_B9
CCGCAACTGGCGGGCTTGCGTCTCCGACTGGCCCTTCTCCTTGGTCATGGTCACAGTCAATCTCCTTCATCTCGGGAGACCACCACTTACACAAACCATCTGACACGCCCGCCGCACGGTCCCCACACAGGACGGGCGGGTGCTGCACTATGCCCCCGTGATCCTGCTCAAACCGGCGAAGCCTTCCTCGCCTCGCTACCTCAGCCTGGACGAACGGGTCCGGATCGCGGACCTCCATCGTGAAGGTCACAGCCTGCGCGCGATTGGCAGGCTCATGGGCCGGCCGGCGTCGACCATCAGCCGCGAACTCCAACGCAACACAAGTCCTGCCGGCCGCTACCGGCCACACCAGGCACACCAGCGCGCGATGGCGCGCCGCCCACGACCCCGCACGAGCCGTCTGGCCCGAGACCCAGTGCTGCGCGAGTACGTCGAGAAGCAACTGTTGCGTCGCTGGAGCCCCGAACAAATCGCCCAAGTCCTGCCCACGATGTTTCCCGACAAGCCCGAACGATGGATCTGCGCCGAGACGATCTACCAAGCCGTTTACCGATCTGACTTGGGAGGACTCCAGCGAGCGCTGCCCGGATTCGTACTGCGTCAGCGGCATCGTCAACGGATGCGACGACGTCACCCCCTCGCACGCCGGCCCGGACGTAACCACGTACCCACGATGACCTCGATCGACCAGCGGCCCGCCAGTGTCCTGGACCGACGCGAGTGCGGCAACTGGGAAGGCGACCTCATCATGGGGTCGGGCAACACCTCGGCAGTGATCACCTTGGTAGAGCGCTCCTCACGGTTCACGTTCGTCGGCCACCTGCCACCGGGCCGCAAGGACTCGGCCATAGTATGTGACGTCGTCGCGGGCTTCCTCGCGTCGTTGCCGCCCCACCTGCGTCGGACCTTGACTTGGGACCAGGGCAACGAGATGGCGCAGCACGCCACGATCACCGCTCGAGTCCCCGGGCTGGAGATCTACGTGTGTGACGCGCACGCGCCATGGCAACGCCCCTCGAACGAAAACACCAACGGGCTGCTGCGTGACTACCTACCCAAGGGCACGAACCTGGCGGTCTTCGACCCAGTCGCCATCGCCGAGATCCAGCATCAGCTCAACGAACGGCCCCGCAGGAGCCTCGAATGGCAGTCCCCGCAGCAGGTCTTCGCTAGCCTGCAGAACACACCCGTGTTGCAACGATGACTGGAACCCACCCCGTCACAACGGGGCCGAACCAAGCTGTCACAACCACTCGATACTCGTTGCATGTCGAACTCCGCGGAAGCCAACGGCTGGCGCGAGTCCCTGACCTTCATCCCCATGACCGTCGAGGTGGCCCGGGTCATCGCTGACGACTGGAAGTACCCCGCGCCCTACGACTTCTACGACGCCACGGCCGACATGGAGGACTACAAGGAGTTCGTCAGTGCTGCCCAATGGCCCGACAGGTTCTGGCAGGTCCGTCACGGCGAAGACCTGGTGGGCTTCTTCACAGCAGACCCACGCGATGACGGTCGCTGCGAGATCAGCCTCGGTCTCCGCCCCGACCTGACCGGGGGCAGCCGCGGCCTCAGCTTCCTGCACGCTGCCTTGGCCCTATTGGAAACAGAAGGGCTCACGCAGCGACCGGTCATGCTCAGCGTTGCGGCGTTCAATCACCGAGCCATCAGGGTCTACGAAGCTGCAGGCTTCACCATCGTCCGGACGTACACGCAGCCCACGAACGGCAGCACCTACGACTTCATCGAGATGGAGCTGCGCAAGCACTGATCAACGCCCGCTCTTGCCGCGGTTGGTCAGGGACGTTTGGCGAGAAAGACCATGAGCGGCTGGCCGGGTCCGCCGCCGAATGGTTGCTGGGACCAGTCGCTGAAAGTGGCATCCACGACAAGTCCGGCCGCGGCGAGGTCCTGGACGATTTGCGCGTGACTGCGGAACTGCAGTCGCTGGTCAACATCCAGGAGCGTCCCATCGTCGAACTCGTTGTGGCAGCGCATCACCACCACCCCGTCCTCGTCGGGTGGGTCGGTGGCCAAGGACTCTCGAAGCCGGCCGACCGGGGTGTCTCGCTCGCCCAGCTCGTCGTTCCAGTTCTGCCACGCCCGCGATTCAGGGTTGCGGCTCTCGAAAACAAGAATCCCGGCCGGCCTCAGGCCCTTTGCGATGTTCTCCAGCGTGGTCTGCCACTGCTCGTGCAGGATGTGCATGGCGACGTTGCCGCTCATCACGACCAGGTCTGCGCTACCCGGGGTGATCTGCTCGGCAGTGCCTTGCACCCACGTGACCTTGTCGCCGCCAGGCCGGTTCCTGGCCTGGTCGAGCATGGCCGGGGCGGGGTCGATCCCGGTGACCGCCCGGCCAGGCCCGGTCAGGGTGACGGTGAGGATTCCGGTTCCGCAGCCGAGATCGACAATGTCGGCAGCATGGTGCTCATTGGCCATACGGCGGAAGAAGTCATGGTCGGGGCCGTCGGGATTGTCGATGTCGTAGATGACTGCGAGGCGCGGGTCGTCGTAGCTCATGGGCCTCCCTGTAGTGCGAACGACTGCATCATCCCGGCGGGACCGTCCGCAGCGCCAGCCGTTTTCCGAAGTGGCCCAACGTCCTCTAACGCCGTTGGTTTCGCGCAAGGACTTGACGTCGATCAACCCACATGGTGCCGATGAGCGAGCTTGTACGACCCGCCGGTCCCCGACACACAGGGGTGATCCGCACGAGCTGGCGCGCGAACGCCTCGGCGCCACTGCGGACCTTCGCATCGCCGACCTCGCAGCGCCACTGCCCTACGCCGACGACACGTTCGACCTCATCACGGTTTCGCTGGCCCTGCACTATGTCCAGGACTGGGAAGGCACCCTGAAGGAGTTGCGCCGCCTCCTGCGCCCCCACGGGCGGCTGGTGATCTCGATCATCCATCCGTTCGTCTACGCCTTCTCCTACCCCGACCAGGACTACTTCGCGCTGACCCAATACTCCGAGGACTACGACTTCCGAGGCGAGACGATCACCATGACCTACTGGCACCGGCCACTCCAGGAGGTGCTGAGCCTCATGGTCGACGCGGGGTTCGCTATCACCAGCGTCACCGAACCCGCAGTCAGCGACGAAACCCCTGCTTCGCTCCTGCCCAACGGCACACGGCGCTTCATCGGCTTCCTGTTCCTCGCGCTCGAAGCCGCCTGACCCCTGAGAGCCCGAACCGCAGGTCGCCAACTCGCGCGCATCTGTCGCGATCAGGCGGTTGCCTTCCATGCGCCGATGTCACTGGAAAACTGGTCCACCAGTGTCGTGACACTGGTCTGCAGCACGCGAGCCACCTCGTCATACGCGGGTGAGGTTGTCTCGTCTCCCCAAGCGATGAGCGATGTGAGGTCTTCATCCAAGGTGGGATGCAGCTGGCCCCAGCGTTCTGCCGACGTGGCGCGATCAGTGGTCCACACCCGGTCGTGAACACTGACCAGACTCGAGACCGCAAACAACGTTTTCCGGCCGATTCTGCGGGCCAGGAGGCGCACGTGATCTGCCGCCCCGGGGTCGAGAGCAGTCAAGGCGTGGGCCCAGCGGACAGCCATCGCTGGGAAGTCGCCATTGAACCCACGCGCGGCAGTGACATCCCCACGAAAGCGAGGAAGCGCGGCGGCAGGGTCTGGGCCAGCGAGCCACGCGCAGTAGTGCTTGAGGAACACCTGGTTCCCATAGCCGGCATCCCCCTCAGCCAGATCAGCGGCGCTCCACGCGCCGATGGCGACCTCCCGCGCCAGGTCCGCGTATCGCATGGACAACTCACGGGACACGTGCTTGGCGTGAGAGGCATCCATGCCGAGGGTCACGATGTCGACGTCGGAGTGCCCCACTCTGGCCCGGCCCGTGGCCACCGAGCCGTACACATAGACCGACACGTTCGCACCCGCCAGCCCGACGAGGTCGTCCAAGACGGGACGGAACCTGATGGGCACTTTGGCGCCAGCCACCCCGGTCACGATAAACCCCTCGAAGTCAAGGCCCTCGTCAAGATCCTTCACAGTCAGGCCTTCCTTTCGCCCAGTGCAGGACAGCATTCCAAAGTGCTTCCGCTCATGGCACCCCTCTGTGTCAAGGGTGGCTCATGACGCGATCGGCAGCGGCGTCGTAAGGTCGGGGTCAGCGGGTTCGGGAAGTGACTTCTTCGAAGTGCTGGTGTGGGA
>NZ_JBQKKT010000049.1:0-3984 GCF_052116585.1 Luteococcus sp. Sow4_B9
ATGGGGGAGGCTGGCCGGCCGGCGTGCACCAGAGCCCGGGCCCGGGCCGAGAAGTCACGGGCCTGATCGGTCGTGATCGCCACCGTGAGGCTCTCCGTTGCTGACAGGACGTCCTCGAGCCCCTCGAGCTCCTCCAGGGACTCCTCGTCCAGCCCGGGAATCTGCACCGTGGGATCGGCCTCGGTCTCGACGCTGAAGAGCTCCACCTGGACCGCTTCCAGACTGCCGTCCCAGGCGATGGTCATCGTGCCCACCCGGAAGTCCTCCTCCAGCGGGGCATCCAACGGCTCGAGGTCCGCGGCGCGTTGCCGCTGCGGAGGGATGTCGACGACTCCCTGGGCCAGCTGGGCCAACTCGTCCAGGATGCGTTCCAGATGCTCCGCGAGAACCTCCACCTGCTGCTTCTCACAGACCACACTGACCAGTCGACTGCCCTGTCGCGCCTGCACGAAGAAGGTTCGATCGCCGGGCTCGCCCACGGTGCCCGCGACGAAGCGGTCGGGAAACTCGAATCGGTGCTGGATGCGCGGCATGGGAACCACTTTAGGGTCCCCGGCAAGCGATGTGCCGCCGGGCTCATGCCGACTGGCTGCCGAGCCCGCCCCCGAGTTGGGGGCCTGCCGGGGCCCCGATCATGGCGGAGACCGCACCCTGGGTGGTGTTCATGGCGACCACCATCGGTTTGCGGCCCTGGGCCGACTCCCCTGCGACGGGCCAGCGCACGATGCTCACGGAGGCCGGGTCCACCACGATTCGTTGGAATTCGTCGAGCGGCTGGCCGAGTGCGTGGGAGAGCACTGCCTTGATCGGGTCTCCGTGCCCGACGAGCAGCCACGCGGCGTCAGCACCTGCCGACTCCGCGAGCTGCTGGTTGGTGGCCTCCACGGCCCGCACCATACGGCTGGCCATCTCCTGCATGGACTCTCCACCGGGGAAGGTGACGGTGCTCGGCGAGTCCTGCACCTGCCGCCACAGTGCTTCCCCGGCGAGCTCGCTGAGCTTGCGATTACTCCATTCGCCGTAGTCACACTCGGTTACCCGGGGATCTTCCCGAACCTGGGGCTCCAGTTCGGCTGCCTCCATGGCCAGCTCCAGCGTCTGCCGACAGCGCTCCAGGGGCGAATGGACCGCGAGTTGCAGGTCGAGCCCCCGCAGACGCTTGCCCAGGGCCAGGGCCTGGCCCCTGCCATGCTCGTCCAGTTCAATCCCGGGGGTGCGCCCGGAGAGCGTCCCGGCTGTGTTCGACGTGCTGCGTCCGTGGCGTGCGAGCAGAAGCGTGACCATGTTCAGAGCGTACTGGTCTGCGCCGAGGGTGCCGCGGCGCCGTCTGGGGCGCCTGGAAACAGTGCAATAGGGTCGATCCATGCAGACCCGACGAGTTGGCCGCAGCGGCCTGACGGTCTCCAGACTGGGCCTCGGCACCATGACCTGGGGAATCGACACACCCACCCGCGACGCGCGCAGCATGCTGCGGGCCTTCGTGGAAGCCGGTGGGAATCTCGTCGACACCGCCCCCGCGTACGGCAATGGCATCGCGGAGAAGATCATCGGGAAGTTGATCCACACGGACCTGCGCCGCGAGGATCTCGTGATCGCGACCAAGGGCGGATTTGGCGTCCACGATGGCCGTCGCCGAGTGGACACCTCCCGCAAGGCCCTCCTCGACGACCTTGCCGCCTCCCTGCGCAGGTTGCACACCGATCATGTGGACCTGTGGCAGGTGCACGCCTGGGGTGAGGCTCCCCTGGAAGAGACCCTCTCTGCGCTCGATCACGCCGTGCAGCAGGGCATGACCCGCTATGTGGGCATCAGCAACTACATCGGGTGGCAGACCGCTCGGGCAGCCACCTGGCAACAGGCGGTCCCCGGCCGCCATCCCCTCGTCTCCGGCCAGGTGGAGTACTCCCTCCTGGCCCGCAGATCCGAGATCGAGGTGCTGCCAGCCCTGCGCGCCCACGACATGGGCCTTTTCCCCTGGTCACCCGTCGGGCGCGGCGTCCTGACCGGCAAGTACCGCACCGGCACTCCGCGGGACTCCCGTGGCGCCAGCGACCACTTCGCGTGGTTCGTCGAACCCTATCTGGAGAGCAAGTCCCGGGCCATCACCGATGCCGTCGTCCGGGCGGCCCAGGGGCTCGACCTGACACCCGAGCAGGTCGCCCTGCTCTGGGTACGCGATGCTCCTGTGGTGACGGCACCGCTGCTGGGCGCGCGCACCATGGAGCAGCTTGCCCCCTACCTCGCGCTGGACGAATCGACGCTCCCGGAGCCGATCATCACAGCCTTGGACGACGTCTCGGGTGGCACGAACCAGCTCAGGGCAGCGAGCGCCACCGTCTGACCCGACGGGCCAGCACTCGCACTCCCGCGAAGCTCCCGTCCCGTGGGCTGCCAGTCCAGTGGGTCGACTTCGCGCGGCACATCACGCCGTCTGGAGCGTCGACCTGACCTTGATGACCTTGCGTCGCAACCAAGCCTGGGTGGAGCCGTCACGGTAGCGCCGGAGCCGGTGCAGTTCCCACCGCCCGTATTCGGCCTCCTCCGTGAGCAGCCGGCGTACCTGATTGCGGGTCACGGTGTGCGGCAGTGAGATGGTCTGCACTTCGAAGTCGTGTCCATCCATGTGCTCCACGCGCACCTGGCGAGCCGCGATGTAGCCAATCGGGCTGGGATGCTGGGACACGCTACCTCCTTGATGACTGCCGCTTCCATGGTGTCATGGGCAGGCCGAACGAGCCATCCTGACCGAGCAGGAACCGCACTTCGCCGCGGGCGTCAGCCATGACCCCAGGAAGACACCTTCGACGACATTCGATGACGAGCCCAATTGTGCGCCAGGGGCGATGGGGTGCTAGGGTTTCTTGCTGTTGCCGGTGAGTCCGGCAGCCACCTGTCCGGGTGGCGGAATGGTAGACGCGCTAGCTTGAGGTGCTAGTGCCCGATATAGGGCGTGGAGGTTCAAGTCCTCTTCCGGACACTCTCTTTGAAGGTCGATGACAGCACCATCTGTCATCGACCTTTCCTCATTGTGTGGCGCTTCCGATGCGTCCCTGGCTCGTCCCCTTGTCTCGGCAAGGGACCTACTCAACGCCGTGGGGCAGGCCGCATGGTCCCCTGCGATGGCTCAGCCGCACAGAACGGCCAGCTCCTCGAGTTCAACTGGATCCAGTTCCTGGCCAGCGATGACGGCGGCCACAATCCTCGCGACGCGGCGGAGCCTCTGGGCGGCCTGCAGACGGTGATCGTCAACACCGTGGCCAGGACCGAGAGCCCTGTCATACCCCCGACGAAGGTGGGCCATCTGATTGGCGTCGAGCACCTCGGCAACGGTCGCCAGATCCTCTTCCCCGACGCCGGCGCAGCACAGCCCGAGCTCGCCCGGCATCACGGTTCCGCCCAGTCCGAGGATCCATACCGCCCCTGGATCCAGTGATCCCAGACAGAGCACGGGCTCGCCGACCGAGAGCACGTCACTGGACCGGGCCACGATCTCCCGCAGGCGAGCCGCGAGGTGACCAGGAAGCCTCGTCGCAGCCAGCTGCACCATCTCAGCATCGAGCAGGGAGCTGAGGGCCGAGCGTCCGATCTCGGTTGCCGCCTTCGCGTCCAGCCGGATCGAATGCAGCCCCGCGAGCCAGGTGCCGAGTCCCCCAAGGACCACGGGTTCAGTCAGCTCCGTGGCAGAGGCGCGGCGCCACATCCCCTCCTCCAGGTCCTCCAGGACCATCCAGCCCGGTCCGTGCCCGAGCAGGCTGGCCGCCGGCAGCCCATGGCGTCCCATCAGTATTCGTGCCCGCACCTCCGCATCCAGCAGGTGTGCCTGCCACCGTGCGACGACCACGGCGTTGTTCTCCAGGACTGCACGGCACCACAGCCCGTTACCTTGCTGGTGACCCCGTAGGGAGGGGTCACGGTCGCCGGGCCCGGCATGACTCAGTGCCCCTGTCTCACCAATGATCCGGGGGGTGTTGTCACCGGGCCTGG
>NZ_JBQKKT010000050.1:0-2611 GCF_052116585.1 Luteococcus sp. Sow4_B9
AGAGCTCGCGCGGATAGGAGGGACAGGTCCGGGGGCGAATATTCCCCGCTGCTAGCATCTGTAGCATGTCAGGCGCTTCGAGCTCGGCCGCTTGCGCGGCAGTGACCAGGACGTCCCGCTAGCGGCGGGACGTCCGGCACACAGCAACACCTCACCTGGAACGTCCAGCCGCTTCGTGATCAGACCGGAGCGGCCCTTCGTGCTGCTCGGAAACTCTTCAGAGCGACGGAGCAATTGATGCTTTCAGGCACTTCCACCACTTCATGCGGGATCGGTCCCGCCCCTGTGCGGGCATGGCTCGTGCTGTGCGCGATGTCGATGCTGCAGTTCTTCATCGCGGTCGACGTGACCGTGGTCAACATCGCGCTGCCCTCGATCGGCGCGGACCTCGGCGTCGGGGGACACTCCCTGACCTGGGTCGTGGTCGGCTACACCATCACCGGCGGAGGGCTGCTGATGCTCGGCGGTCGGCTCGGTGACCTTCTCGGCCGCCGCCGCACCCTCCTGGTCGGCACGAGCGTCTTCGGCGCGGCCTCCCTGCTGGCTGGCCTGGCCCCGTCCTTTCCGGTCCTGGTCGCGGCCCGCCTGCTCCAGGGCGCGGGCGAGGCTGTCGCGCTGCCCGCGGCGATGGCGACCATCGTGCTGCTCTTCCCCGAGGGGCCGCGCCGCTCACGGGCCCTGAGCGTGTGGGCGGCCGTGGCCAGCTGCGGCCTGGTTCTCGGGTTCGCCCTGTCAGGGATCATCACCGCCCACCTGGGCTGGCGCTGGGTCTTCCTGGTCTCGGTGCCCTTCATCCTGGTCGTGATCGTGGCCGCGCTGCTCCTGGTACCGGCCGACCGGCCCGCGTCCGGGGGACGGTGCCGCTTGGACCTTCCCGGTTCGCTCCTGCTGACCGCGTGCCCGCTGCTGTTCGTCTACGCCGCGGTCGAGGCGGGCGAGCCTGCCACCGGCCTGTGGGTCAGCGGGGTCGCGCTGGTGTGCGCGGTGCTGGCTGCTGCCGGGTTCGTGCGGGTCGAGTCGAGGTCGCCGAACCCGCTGGTCCCGCTGACCTTCTTCGCCGATCGGGCCCGGCTGCGGGCGAACCTGACGACGATGCTGCTCAGCGGTGCGTTGTCGACCTCGTTCCTGCTGTTCACGTTCTACCTGCAGGACAGGCTCGGTATCGGGCCTCTGGGGGCAGGCCTGACGATGCTGCCCCTGGCCGTGGCGCTGATCGTGGCCTCGGTGCTCGTGCCTCGGCTGCTGGGACACTGGGGCGCACGCGCCTGCGTGCTGGTCGGCCTGGCAGCGGCTGCCGGCGCGATGGGCGTGGTCGCGCTCGTGGCCGTCCTGGGTGGTGGAGCGGTGTGGCTGCTCCCGGCGATGCTACTGATCGCAGCGGGCATGGGCTTCGGGCTCGTGGGTCTGCAGTACATCGCAGTCAGCGGCACCACCGAGGAGGACGCCGGGATCGCCTCCGGCGTCCAGCGAGCATCTGACCAGCTCGGCGGAGCAGCCGGGGTGGCCGTCTACGTCGGCCTCGGGTTCGCACCGGCCCTGCACTCCGGGGACCCGTTCGTGGTCGCTGCGGTGCTCGCCGTTATCGGGCTGGTCGTCGGTGCCGTGGTCATCTCCCGCTCGCCGTCCACCGCGGCGGGGCAGCCGCAGGTCGGGTAGCAGGACCGGGGCCGCCGCACCGCGCCCGGACGGTACGGCGCGGCGGCCCCGCCCTTCTTCTCGACGACGACGATCACAAGACCACGTGCCCGTCCTGCCCGGCTTCATCGCCGACCCTCTGTGGGAACAGTTCCGAGCCCTGCTGCCCGAACGCAACATCAACCACCCTTTGGGGTGTCACCGCCCGCGCATCCCAGACCGGGTCGTCTTTGACAAGCTTCTGGCCCGCCTCGTCCTGGGAGGTACCTACCAGCAGCACGCCGATGAGACCTGCTCGGCGACCACGATGCGAGCCCGCCGGGACGAGTGGATCCGTGCCGGCGTGTTCGAGCGGCTCCACCACCTGGCGCTGGAAGCCTACGACCAGGCTGTCGGCCTCGACCTGGACAACCTCGTGGTCGACGGATGCATCGTCAAGGCACCGTGCGGAGGAGAGAACACCGGCCGCAGCCCTGTCGACCGCGGCAAATCGGGTCTCAAGAGATCGGTGCTCGTGGACGGCGGCGGGATTCCGATCGGATGGGTGCTGGCCGGGGCCAACAGGAACGACTCTCCGCTCCTGCGTCCGACGCTAGAGACCCTCGCCGTGTTCGGATTCAGGCTTCCTGAGGTCATGATGGTTCACCTGGATGCGGGCTATGACTCGGCTCGGACCCGGGATCTTCTCTCCGAGCTGGGCTGCACCCCGAACATCACTCCCAAGGGGGTATTTCTGCCTATCAACCACACTCGTCGATGGGTCGTCGAGCGGACCAACTCATGGCACAACAGAGGGTTCTCGGCGCTGGCGAGGGTGACCGACCGGCAAGGGTGCGTGCAGAACGCCTGGGTGGCGCTGGCCAGCGCGATCATCATCATCCGCCGCCTGGTCCGGCAGTCCTGGAAGCGCTACCGGTGGGACTCTCGTCCTGCCCGGTGCCCCTGATCCATACGCCGTCCTATCCGCGCGAGCTCT
>NZ_JBQKKT010000051.1:0-2210 GCF_052116585.1 Luteococcus sp. Sow4_B9
CCTTCGTCAACGGCTGGAACGACCGCTGCCACCCCTTCATCTGGACCAAGACCGCCGACGAAATCCTCGCCAAAGCCAACCGTCCAACAACTTCACACACGGGGCACTAGGTCAGCGTCCCGTTCGACTTTGTGACCTCGACCAGAACCTGGGCCCACGGCCAGGACGTGTCGTGGAAGCCGGCCGGGATGAACTCGCTGAGCAACATGTTCGGCGACGGGGTGATGAAGTTGTTCACCCTGCCGAACGGTCAGGTGCTGGGTTATGACCTGGGCGGGGTGATGGAGTACTTCCACAAGGACCGTCTCGGGTCGGTGTTGGCCATGACCAACGACGCCGGTGGCAAGGAGGCCTACTACCGTTACGACCCTTACGGTCAGCCTCGTAGCTACTACCGGTGGAGCCCCACCGCGAAGGCCAACACCCTCATGTATGTCGGGGCGCCCCGCGACACCGCCACCGGCCTGGTCCGCCTCGGCGCCCGCTGGTATGACCCCACCCAGGGCCGCTTCACCACCGCAGACCCCCCCGGACAAGAGATCAACCCCTACCTGTACGCAGCTGGAAACCCCATCAACTTCACCGACCCCACCGGCCTGTTTAGCACCATGGATGCAATCAATATTACGATGGGGGCTGTGGGGATGGCTGGCGCGATCATTGGCATCGCCTCTCTCGCTCCAACTGCTGGCCCCGTTGCGATGCTGGGGACAGGAATTGGATTCGCGTTTGGCGGAGGAGGTTTGGCAATAGCCGTAGGATGTTCGATTGGGGATGTGTGCTGAAAATGAATAGAGAATCAGTAGCGAGGTACACGGGGATTTTCGTCTGGATCTGCGCTCTGGTGCTACTGCTAATAGCCCCGGAGCGATCCTTGGTGACAATCGGGTTAGCATCATCACTTTTAATTATTGGGCTGGTTTTGTTGCTTAACTCCAAGGAGTCTAGGTAACTCCCGGTGTGGCGTGTCGTTGGGCCTTGCATTGCTTGTGTTCGAGAGAGCTGACCGTGGCCGGTTATCCTGCTCCTCCCGCGGAGATAAATGGGCTCTTCACAGATGAGGGTGTAGGTGGCCAGTAGGCCTGGGTTCGGAGACGGGCCGAGGTCCTTGGATGATGGAAGTTCCTACACTGCCTCACCAAAGACCTCGACGTGCCCAATGTAGCTCCACCAGCCCTGATCTGACCACGTTCTGCCAGCTCGACGACCTCGGCCTGACCGTCGTCGGCCAGCACCTCACCGGCGAGCGCGCCGTGCTGCTGTGTCGCCCGGTCGAGCCTGACGACTGGTGTCACCGCTGCGGGGGCCACGGCCAGCCGCGTGACAGTGTCGTGCGAGAGTTGGCGCACGTGCCGTTCGGCTGGCGACCCACCACCCTCCAGATCCGGCTACGCCGCTACCAGTGCCGCGAATGTGGTCACGTGTGGCGCCAGGGCCTCACGTGCGCGGCGCAGCCGCGCTCGTGTCTGTCGAACGGGGCGTTGCGGTGGGCGCTGGAGGCGCTGGTGGTCAACCACCTGTCGGTTTCCCGGATCGCCGCTGCGCTCGACGTGGCGTGGAACACCGCCAATGATGCTGTCCTGGCCGAAGGACACAGGCTTCTGATCGACAAGCCCGGCCGCCTCGACGGCGTCACTGTGATCGGTGTTGATGAGCACGTGTGGCGTCATACGGGCTCTTCACAGATGAGGGTGTAGGCCGGTGGTGAGGACTTTGGGCGTGGATGGGCGCGAGGGCTGTGGTCCGGCCGTGTCGCATGTCATGGGGTGAGGGCACTGCGATCATGCAGAGCGACCCGGAGGCGTCTCCTTGTGAGGCCCTCCGGTGTCCTTTTCCCAGCAGTTCGGGCAGATGAGAGGACGTGTGCGTGGCGATCTGTGAGCCGTGGAAGCGGGTTGAGCCGGTCAGTCTTCCGTCGTCCAGGATCGAGCAGCGTCTGCTGGCGATGGCCCCGGCCGAGGTCTTCGACGAACAACTACGATCCCTGGAAGAAGCCGGTGTTGCAACGACCGGTTGAACCTGCCCAGTACACCTCGATTGCGTTGTCAGAACGCCTGGACGAGGCCAGTATCGCCGCGTCGGTCGGATCGGTCGGCTCCTGCCTGTTAACCGGCTAATGAGGACCAGAACCCTTGTCAGGAATGGTTTTGGGGCGTAGTCCTGTGGCATGGAGGACACGTCGATGAGGGTGGTTCTGGTCCGTGATGGCG
>NZ_JBQKKT010000052.1:0-1990 GCF_052116585.1 Luteococcus sp. Sow4_B9
GCGGCGGTGTCGGGGATGTATGAGTTCTTGTCCATGCGCGACCCTGATCGCGTCTCACCGATCCCGAAGGGCCGCCCATCGTCGTGGTTCGCCCCTGGTGAGCGCTCGGGGGCTGTTGGCTCACACGAAACGACGCCCCACACCCCGGTCCCGGCTGCGGCTGCGCACCCCACGCCGGCTCCCGCGGGCCTTGTCCGCTGCGGAGTGTTCTGCGCTGTTGGCCAGTCTGCACAGCAAGCGTGACCTGGCGATGGCCGGGCTGATGCTCTACTGCGGGTTGAGATCGTGTGAAGTGCTGTCGCTGACGGTCGCCGACGTCGACATCGGCGCCCGCTGGCTGACCGTTCACGGAAAGGGAGCCAAGGACCGTCGGGTCCCGTTCGACGCAGACATCGCGGCGGTGATCAACGCCTACCTGATGACCGAACGCCCCGAAACCGCCGCCGCGGAACTGTTCGTGGTCGCCAAGGGCCCGCACCGCGGACAACCGTTGACCCCGGCTGGGTTGCGCACGGTCTTCCGTTACCACCGAGACCTGACCGGGGTGATGGCTGGCGCGCCGCATGCGCTGCGCCACACCTTCGGCACCGCCTTGGCCGAGGCCGGTGTCGACCTGGCGGTGATGCAGGCCTTGTTGGGTCATGCCCATGTCGAGACCACTGCCCGCTGCATCCATCTGGCCCCCGTTCACGTGAAAGCCGAATACGATGCCGCTCGCAGCCGCGCACGCACCCACTGACACCACTACAAGCCTGCGGCCAGCCGAAACCGGCGAGGCCCTGCTGGCCGCCTACCGCGATCATCTGGCCCGCACCGGGCGGGGCAACTCGGCCTACCGGTACTGGGCGAGGGTCTTCGTCGAGCGCTGGCCCGACCCGCAGTCCTGGGCGGATGAACCGCTGGTAGTCCAACTGCAGGCAAACCCAAGTACTCGGCCGTTCATCACGTTCTTGCTGGTCACGGGCCGTTTGCGCCCGTCATGGGAGTATCTGGTCCATCGCAAGTTCTCCTCGATCTGGCGTGACGTCACCGGCACCGCGATCGGTGAGGACCTCGACGAGTTCATCATCGCGGCGCGAGCCTGTGACTACAGCGAGCAATCCGCCAGGGCGATGGCCAGCCAGGTCCTGGCGCGGGTCTTGTTCGCCACCGGCAAGCGATTGGGCGATCTGACCAACGCCGACTTCGACGCGCTCAACCTTGCTGGCCGACGGCGTGAGGAGGTCACCGGCCGCACCTGGAAGCACTATCGGGGCTGCACGACCGCGACCCGCACCGTGTTGTTCCATCACAAGATCCTCCCGGCCCCGCCGCCACCAGCGCAGAGCCGCTGGCCCTACCAGCGTCGCCTGGCCGAGGTTCCCGAGCCGATGAAGTCGCTGCTGATCGGCTATCTGGAACGCAAGGCCGTCACCTGCAAACCCTCCACGGTCTCCGGGCTGACCACCCGCCTGGCTGCGTTCGCCACCTTCGTGACCCGCATCGACGCCACCCTGACGCCGGACAGGTTGGAGCGCTGCGCCCACATCGAGGCCTGGATGAGTTCCCTGCCACAGACCATCAGCACCGCGACCCGACGGCCGCTGACCACTGCCGAACAAGCCCGCCGGATCCTGGCCGTCAGCAACTTCCTGGCCGAGATCACCGAATGGGGCTGGCCCAACGCCCCGGCCCGCAAACTCATGTTCCGCAGCGACGTTCCCCGCCTGCCGCAGCCGCTGCCCAGGTTCCTGCCACCCGACGCGGACCGGCGCCTACAACAAGCCCTCGAAGAGTCCCCGGACAGGCTCGGCGCCGACGCGCTGCTGCTGCAACGCGCCTGCGGACTACGCATCGGTGAACTGCTCGACCTCGAGCTCGATGCCGTCATCGACCTGCCGGCGCCGGGTCCTGGCTGAAAGTCCCGCTCGGCAAGCTCGAGACCGAGCGGATGGTCCCCATCGACGCCGACATACTCACCCTGCTCGACAGGATCACCACCACCCGCACC
>NZ_JBQKKT010000053.1:0-1873 GCF_052116585.1 Luteococcus sp. Sow4_B9
CGCAACTGGCGGGCTTGCGTCTCCGACTGGCCCTTCTCCTTGGTCATGGTCACAGTCAATCTCCTTCATCTCGGGAGACCACCACTTACACAAACCATCTGACACGCCCGCGGTGGTCGCCGACCATCACGTCACGATCCGATCGACCTTGTCCGACGGGCAGGTGCAGCTGTCCCATTTCCATGTCCCACCCACGATCGCTGGCTTGTCTCGTCTTGGGGAGCGGCTGTCGGTGTTCCCGGGTGTGGTCGCTGTCGCGGAACCGACGTCGATGACGTGGCTGGGTCTTCACGTTACGCTGCAACGCGCCGGCTGCGACCTGTCCTTGGTCGGGACCCGGCACTCGGCCCGCTTGAGGGGAGCGATCTCGGGCAAGTCGAAGTCCGACGTGATCGACGCCGACGTGTTGTCGCTGGCCTCTGATGTGTTCGCGCTGTCACCCTTGGACCCTCCCCTGCCGGCGGAGTTGGCGCTTCGCCGCGCGGTCGTGCGCCGCGGGAAGCTGGTCATCGACGGGAACCGGGCGCGGCGGCGACTGATCTCGTTGGCGCGGTGGGCGTTTCCCGATGTGTGGACGGCGTTCGTCGGGTCGTGGCCGACCGCGATTGCGGTCTTGACCCGGTGGCCCGACCTGCGCGCATTGGCCGCTGCGCGACGCTCCAGCGTGACCGCGGTCGTCGCCGCCCACACCCGAGGCGTGCCGGGTGTCGCCGAGCGTGCCGGCGCAATCCGTCTCGCGGCGGCGGCCTGGGTCGAGTTCTGGGACGGTCGCCTGGACTTGGAGGCGTTGGCCTGGGAAACCGCCGAGCATCTGCGCGACATCACGATCGCGAGCGAACAGATCGAGCGGGCCACCACCCAAGCACAGCGCTACTGGGCGGGTCTGTATGGCGATGACCCGCTGCTGCTGTCCCTGCCCGGAATGGGTCCCATGACCGCCCCCACGATCCGCGCGTTCCTGGGCGACGGCACCCGCTTCGTTTCGGCGAAAGCGGCCGCGTCCTACGTCGGGCTGACACCGTCAACGTGGTCGTCGGGAACGGTCGTGCAACCCTCCCGGGCGATCACCAAGGAAGGGCCCGCGGTGCTGCGGCTGGCGTTCTACCAGGCCGCGAACGGTGCCCGCCGTGTCGATCCGCAGCTAGCGGCCTACTACCAGCATCTGATGGTCGAGCGCGGGCACTGCCACACGCAAGCCACCGTCGCGGTCGCCCGCAAACTCGTCGAACGGACCTGGACGGTCCTGACGCGAGGCCAGCCCTACCAGTTCCGCGACGCCACCGGGCAGGCCGTGACCCGGATCGTCGCCAAGGACCAAGCCCGGCATGACCATGCCGTCCCCGACGACGTCCGGGCCCGAGCTCGAGCGCGCAGCGCGGCCACGCACCGCTCCAAGCTCACCAAGTAGATCCCTTACGACAGCCCGGGCCTACGGTCCGGGCGCTTCACCGCGCCCCAAAATCCACCCGCTGGAGACTTGACAACCCGTTAGGGAATCTCTTCGGACTTGAGGTGGGGGTCACGTGTCGAGGCCGCCGGCGATGAGTAGGCAGCGTAGTCGGTAGTTGTCGCGGTTGCGGAAGCCTCTGGCGATGCGGCGGTGGAGTTCGATGAGTCCGTTGAATCTCCTATGTCTGTCAAGCAGGGCTTGGGGTGCAGTTGGCTGCGGCCGTGTTGAGTTTTCGGTAGATGTTTCGAGCGAGGTAGCGCTTGAGACAGCGGCGGATCTCTCGGGGTGTTCGTCCTTCGGCGCTGCGGCGTTCGACGTAGGCGCGGGTGCGGGGATCCATGCGCATGCGTGTGACTGTTGCCATGTGGAGTGCTTGGTTGAGACGGCGATCCCCGCCGGGGTTGATGCGGTGACGTTGTGTGT
>NZ_JBQKKT010000054.1:0-1771 GCF_052116585.1 Luteococcus sp. Sow4_B9
GCGGCGGCCATGAACGCGGCAGCCCGGGCATCGTCGAGGAACTTCGGCAGGGGCTTGTCCAAGCGTGGACGGTCTTCCCGGAAGACCAGGGCGCGGGTGGGGACATCGGGATAGTCCCATTCGGTGATGCGGGTGAAGAAGGTGTGCAGGTGACCCATCCGCATGCCCAGCGTGGTCTTCGACAACCCGGGCTGGCCGCGGTAGCCGGGTCGTTGTTCGAGCCAGTCCTGGTAGCCCTCGATGTGGCAGCGGTGCAGGTCGGCGATGCGCTCGGCATCGGTGTGGTGGGCGATGAGGTATCCGGCGAACTGCCGCAGGGTGGTCTCGAACAGCGTCACTGATGAGGGCCGCAGCGAGGCGTGGCATTGCTGCAGGTAGCGGCGCATCGTGGCCGCCATCACGGGGACATGGGTGGTGATCTGTTCCCAGTCGACCTCGGCGGCGCTGCGCGCCGCCCATGGCCGGCGGGTGGCTGGTTGGGGTGCTTGACCGCGGTGGAACATCACCGCGTCGAGGCCGAACAGTGGCGTCGACAACCATCGGGGCGGCGCGCTCGCTCGGGAGGCCATCACGGCTTCGACATAGCTGGTGCGCGCCTGCTGGTAGGTCTGTGTGGTCAGGGCATCAGGGCTGGTGCCGGCGATCACGCAGATGCGCGCCAGGTGGGACCACATACGTCGGCTCTGTGCCGTGGTGAAGCCCAGCTCGAGCGCTTGGGTGGCGAATCTGTCGCGCTGCTCGGGGTAGGCGTCAGCGATGTAGATGCCCCAGTGACAGCATGACTGGGAGACGAAGTCCGGGGTGACCGGCAGGCTGGTGGCGATGGCAGCGTGCGCTGCGAATGACATCACCTCGGTGCGGACCTGGCGGCGTTGCTCGACGTCGGCGTGGTTCCATCCGTCGAGATCACCGAACAGCCGTCCGAAGCGCTGTGCCGCCAAGCGCCGGCCCTTCGCCGATGCTGAACTGGAAGCAGCCGCAACATAGGAGGCCGTCACCTCATCAAGAGCCGCACTGGTGCTGACAGGGGCAACAGCAGTCATGGGCGTGGCCCTTCGATGATGGGTGGGTAGATGTCGGCCAGGACGTGCATGGCGTCGCGGTACTGGTCAGCGAGCCAGTCGTTGGACAAGTGCAGGTAGATGCGGGTGGTCTCCAGGTTGGCGTGGCCGGCCTGGGCCTGGATCGCCTCCAAGGCCATGCCCGCCTCCCGCAGCCGGGTGAAGCATGTGTGACGCAGCTCATGGCAGGTCGCGTGGCGCAACCCCGCCCGTTGACGGGCCCCAGCAAGGACTTCATCCAGCCCTGCCGCGCTCAACGGCATGCCGCGGCGGGGCCCCTTCAACACCACGAACACCAACCCGATGTCACACCCCGGTGGCCGTTCGGTGGTCAAGTAGGCGGCCAGGTGCGTGAAGAACGCATCAACGACAGGGACGATGCGTTCGTGGCCGCCTTTGCCCTGGTGGACGAACACCCTGCCGTCGCCCAGCTGGATGTCTGTCAGACGCAGGCCCAGGACCTCACAGCGTCGCAGCCCGGCATGCAGCATCAGCGTGACCATCGCCCGGTCTCGCTCGGTGCGCAATGCGCCCATCAACGCGACCGCCTCACCCGGTGACAGCACCCGCGGCAGCCGTTTCGGAGCCCGGACCAGAGGCGAGCCCCGCAACGACCGTGACCGGGGCGTCATCGACCGTGGAACCGGCTGACGTTCACAGACACCGCGGGTGACCAGGTAGTCGAACAGCGACGTGACCGTCGCCAGCCG
>NZ_JBQKKT010000055.1:0-1700 GCF_052116585.1 Luteococcus sp. Sow4_B9
CCGCGTCAACGACTCCAGACGTTCACGATCACCCTCACGAAGACCCAGCGCCGGGGCAGGAGAATTGGCCATGACCAATTCTCCCAAACCACAACCATTCAAGAACTAACGACACGACGCACTAGCTGCCCGCTGCTCGCGCCGTGAAGCGCTTCTGTCGCTTCTCAGCACGAATCCTCAATTCTACGGCATCGACAACCCGGAAGGAAGGGACTAGCACCGTGCCGTCATCTGTGAGGCTGTACTTCACGCCTGCCGCCTGGAGTGCCTCCGCGCGTGTAGCGACACCATGTCGGCTGGTGAACTTGGTGTTGGGCATTACCTGGTTTTCGCCTGACTCATCACGCTTCTTGTAGACCACGCGCGCGCCATCGCAGGGCGGGATCTCATAGGTCTTGACGAGGTGCTCCGCCAATTCCTGGTACTTGCCCCTGCAACCGATTGCTTCGGCGAGGTCGCTGTAGGTGGTCACCTCTTCGATCTTGAGCAAGTCAATGGCATCCAGGATGTCTTGCGTGCTGAACTCTTCGGTGGACACTTTGCTGTCTCCTTCTCCTTGGGTGCCAAGAGTCTAGACTCGTTGAAGGTCAAGAATCCTGGGCCCCATAGGAGGCCGGGAACGATCCATGCTCTGAACCACCGTGTGAAGAGTCCCCAGCCGCTGGGACTCGGCGAGAGACTCGTCCAGGTATGCTCACTGGACATCCCCCAACACATGACGTGCCTGATGCTCAAGCAGATGAATCCGGTCTTGGTACTCGTAGCTGACTTGCCGATTGATGCTGTCGGACAGGTGATGGTGCCTAAAATCGGTGAAACCCCTCTCCAGAGGCATGTCGCGGGAATCTGGATTGTCTGCGACGTGCTGTTCGTAGCGACGATTCAGGTCCATCAACGTGTCATAGATCGACACCCACTCACCGTCGGCGTCCTGCCACCACGTTTGCCCCCGCGGGATCACCCTCTGCTTCGCTTGCTCATCGTCCTGCCAGCCAGATCGTGCCAGTGAACCTGCAAACAACAGGTCCGCCAGCTCCTGCTCATCGATGCCCTTCGAGGCACCCGTGAGCGCCTCTTCGACATCCATCTGGTTGGCCCGGCCGCAGTCTTGAAGATGACGGAACACGCCCTCGGAGAAAGACCGTAGCCATTGCGGCGGCTCGGCTTCCAAGGTCTGAGCCGTGCGCAGCTGGTCGTACAGCTCCGATACCGACACGAACATGTGCCTGTCGCCCCGGATGCGTCGATCCCTCGCCTCAGCCAACTTCTCGATCAAGTGGTCGCCGCAACGTACGACCTGATTGAGCTCCTTGAGCAGATCCTTCTCCTCGTCGGAAGGTTCGCCGTCGAGCTTCTTGTAGAGCAAGTCGTGCTCCACCTCCGACCAGGCATGCATCATCAACGTGGCGACCTGAACCTCCACCCGAGCACCGTTGAAGCGCTCCCCCAAAGACAGGATGTCCCCTGGGGCGAGCAAGGCCCGGAAATGATTTGCCCGGTAGCTCTCGTCCTCGTCGATCCGGATCTCTTCCAACACGCGCAGATGCCGCCTCAGCAGGAGCCGGACCCTGTCGACGTCTTGGCTCCGGGGACATCGCCACCGGGCACGTGACAGGCGCGTGCAGACCCCGACACCGACACCAGGAGTTCCTGGCGTTCTTGAAGCAAGTCGCCCGTGCCTATCCCGACCAGCAGCTGCA
>NZ_JBQKKT010000056.1:0-1516 GCF_052116585.1 Luteococcus sp. Sow4_B9
ATGACCACCGACTTGGTCCTGGACGCGTTGGAGCAGGCCCTGTGGTCACGTCAGCAGCAAGGCGTCACCAGTTTCACGGGGCTGGTCCATCACACGGATGCCGGGTCGCAGGGCGGATTCAAATGGTCGTCGCAACACCTTGACGTGGAAGGTGTTGGTGATGGGCAGGGTTCATTGGTCGATGAAGACCAGCGATGCGCCGGAGGGGTTGCGGCGCCAGTGGCGGGCGGACAGGGCGTTGCGACCCTTGATGTTCTCTCCGGGCAGGCCTCAGCCGTCTCGGGTTGTCCAGCGGGAGTTCTGGCGGGTGATCGCCACGGGTGTCACGACGGCGGAGGCAGCGATCGCGGTCGGCGTGTCGGTTCCCGTCGGGTCGCGCTGGTTTCGTCACGCTGGGGGCATGCCGCCAATCAGCCTGGCCGAGCCGAGTGCACGTTACCTGTCCTTCGAGGAGCGTGAAGAGATCGCAATCCTGAAGGCCCAGGGCAAAGGAGTACGCGACATCGCGCGCGTCATCGGCCGGAACCCGGGCACCGTCAGCCGTGAACTGCGCCGCAACGCCGCCACCCGCAGCGGCAAGCTCGAATACCGGGCAACGGTGGCCCAGTGGAAGGCGCAAGAGGCCGCGAAACGCCCCAAGACCGCGAAGATGGTCACCAACCCACGGCTGCGTGACTACGTCCAGGACCGCCTCGCCGGCAAGGTCACCAGACCCGACGGCACCACGGTCGACGGCCCCGACACACCGGTCTGGAAGGGGTTGAACAAGCCCCACCGGGCCGACCGGCGCTGGTCGAAGGCCTGGAGCCCAGAGCAGATCAGCCACCGGCTACGCCTGGAGTTCCCCGATGATGAGTCCATGCGGATCAGTCACGAGGCGATCTATCAATCCTTGTTCATCGAGGGCCGCGGGGCGCTGAAGCGGGAGCTGGTGGCCTGCCTGCGCACCGGACGAGCCCTCCGATCGCCGCGTGAGCGTTCGAGGAGCAAGCCCCAAGGCCATGTCACCGCTGATGTTGTGATCAGCGAGCGGCCAGCCGAGGCCGAGGATCGGGCTGTTCCGGGGCATTGGGAAGGAGACCTGATCATCGGCACCGGCCGCTCCGCGCTCGGCACCCTGGTCGAGCGACACAGCCGCGCCACCATCTTGGTCCATCTCCCACGGTTGGAGGGCTGGGGCCAGACGCCGCCGGTCAAGAACGGACCATCCCTGGGCGGCTACGGCGCGGTCGCGATGAACACCGCGCTCGCTGCGTCGATCACCGCGTTGCCGCAGCAGTTGCGCAAGACCATCACTTGGGACCGCGGCAAGGAGCTGTCTGCCCACGCCACGTTCGCGCTGGAGACCGGCACGAAGGTCTACTTCGCTGACCCGCACAGCCCGTGGCAGCGGCCCAGCAACGAGAACACCTATTGGTACAAGATGGCGGAGCCGGAAGCGTCTTCGACGGGAGTCGCTCTGGCACGGGCCGCCCGGTGACTCGGAGAACACGTGCCATCAGGCTTGCCGTTGATT
>NZ_JBQKKT010000057.1:0-1486 GCF_052116585.1 Luteococcus sp. Sow4_B9
GGGGGGTGTCCCTATGTTGCTCGTCAAGCGGCGAGGGGTATGGGTGAGGGTTCTGGCGTCGGGGCGGGTGCTCGGTAGGGCTCCCGGTTCTTGAGCATGGCGAACAGGACGTCGCAGCGGCGGCGGGACAGGCAGATGAGTGCGGCGTTGTGTTTCTTTCCCTGGGCTCGTTTGCGGTCGTAGTAGGCCTTGGAGATGGGGTCTGAGCGCAGTGCGGCGAAGGCTGACAGGAACAGGGCTCGTTTGAGGTGTTTGTTGCCTGACCGGGCGGGGAACTCGCCGCGGATGCTGGTGCCGGATCGTCGGGTGACTGGGGCGAGGCCGGCGTAGGCCGCGAGGTGTCCGGCGGTGGGGAAGGCTGAGGCGTCGCCGACGTCGAGCAGGATCCGTGCTGCGGTCCTGACCCCGACGCCTGGCATCGAGGTCAGGACCTCGGCAAGAGGGTGAGCATCAACAACCTGTTCGATCTGCGCCGCGAGTGCGTGTCGCTGGTCCAGCGTCTGGCGCAGCGATGCAGCGAGTTGGGGAAGGACCTGCTCGGCTGCGGCGGTGCCGGCAACGATGACGGTCTGCTCACCGAGAGCTGTGGTGATGGCGTCGGCGAAGTCTTGGGCGCCGCGCGGGTAGGCCTTGCTGATGACCCGCAGCAGCTTGGACCTGGTGACAGCGGCGATGCCTTGGGGTCCGCCGAGTTGCTCGATCACGGCCAAGCCCTGTTTGGTGGTCAACCTGGGTCCGACAACGCGTTCCAGTGCGGGATGGATCTGGGTGAGCAGGCCGCGGATGCGGTTCGACAACCGGGTGGCCTCGGCGGCGAGGTCCTCATCGAAGCCCACCAACACTTTGAGTTCAGCGAGGGTTTTCTCGCCGGCGTCGACCCGGCGCAGCGTGTGAGGCATGGTCCTCGCGGTGTCCGCGATGACGTATGCGTCGCGGGCGTCGGTCTTCGCGTTGCCAGGGTAGAGGTCAGCCGCGCGGCGCATCGCCAGGCCGGGCAGGTAGGCGACCTGGATGCCCATCGACCGGGCGACGGCGATCGGCAGGGCGCCGATGGTGTTCGGCTGGTCAACGATCACCAGGACCCTGCCATGGGTCTGGAGCTTGTCGAAGAGTTCCTCGAGGCGCTTCTGGTCCTGAGGCAGGGGCTTGTCGAAGACCTTCCGACCGGCAGCATCGAGGGCGCAGGCGTGGTGGCCACTCTTGCCCACGTCCAGCCCGCACCAGATGTCGAAACCGGTGTTCTCGCTCATGACGATCACCATCCTTCCATCCCAAGAGGAACGGTCGCCCGGGTGGTGATGCGTCAGCTGCCGGCACCCACGTTACGAAGAGACCTCAACTTGGGCCGTGTCCCTATCAGCGGTCGGCTGGCGCCACCAGGCCCGGTGACAACACCCCCCGGATCATTGGTGAGACAGGGGCACTGAGTCATGCCGGGCCCGGCGACCGTGACCCCTCCCTACGGGGTCACCAGCAAGGTAACGGG
>NZ_JBQKKT010000058.1:0-1423 GCF_052116585.1 Luteococcus sp. Sow4_B9
TGGCACCCCTCTGTGTCAAGGGTGGCTCATGACGCGATCGGCAGCGGCGTCGTAAGGTCGGGGTCAGCGGGTTCGGGAAGTGACTTCTTCGAAGTGCTGGTGTGGGACTGTGAGCCAGCCGCGTCGGAGCCAGTATGCGCGTCCCGGTGTCCTCCCGAACCCGCCCCATGGATGGCGACGTAGTCATTCAGCATGGTCCGATAGATGACGTCCGACAGCCGGCGTTTCAACGCCCTCATCGCTTCGTTGGGGCTCTTCCCTTCAGCCTTCTTGCGGTCGTAATAGGCCCGCCCTTCGGTCGGGTTCCTGAGTTGGACGACGGCCATCATGTGCAGGACCCGGTTGATCTCCCGATTCCCGCCCCGCGAGAGCCGGTGATGTGGATGGTCACCCGAGGAGACGTCGACCGGTGCGGTGCCGGTCCAGGACGCGAAGTGACCCTTGTCGGGGAAGCGGGTGATGTCGGCGACCTCGACCAGCAGCTTCGCCGCGCCAGACGGACCGATGCCGTGCAAGTCCAGAAGGCCGGTGCGGGTCTCGCGGATCAGACTGATGAGTTCCTTGTTCGCGGCCTTCTTGCGGGCATAGACGCGTTCGAGGTCCTCGACGAGTTCCATCGCGACGCGTTTGCGGGTCTTGCCGACCACATCCCTGGGACGGATACCGGCGAGGAGTCGTCGTGCTTGGGCTGCTGACAAGTCCTTCTTCGCCCCGCCGGGGATCAGCTCGAGCAGGATCCGATGGAGCTGGCAGACCTTGGTGACGTGCTCGTCACCGATTCTGCGGCGGCGGTCGACCAGCAGCCGGAGCACTTCCAGCTGTTCGTCGGACACGACCTGGTGCAGGCCGGTGATGCGGACTCCGACCAGCGCGATCGAGTGAGCGTCGGTGTCGTCGGTCTTGCGTCCCTGGCCGGTGGCGAACATCCGCATCCTCGCCGACAACTTGGCCGGAACATCGACCACACGTTCACCGCGCAGGACCAGTCGCTCGGCAACGTGGCGGCCGATTCCGGCGCATCCTTCGACCGCCCAGACCCTCTCCGGCCATGTCTGCGTGTAGGCGAGCATTTGGTCGAATCCGTCGACGTCGGTGGTGAACTGCCGGTGTCCCAGGATCTGTTCGTCGGCGTCCATCACCTCGATTGTGACGGTGCGTTTGTGGGGATCCATCCCGATCACCACGCCCATGACTACCTCCTAATTTCACCTTGACAATGTGTGTGTCGGGTCGGGAGGGCACCGCTACTACCAGGCGTCATTCCCCTCTTCAGCCTCTCCCGCCCAAGCGGTGGTCCGGGGTAGCGCACGCCAAATGAAAGTCACACCCAACGGTGGACAGCCGCAAACGGAGCGACCGCCCCAGACCACCTGAACCGAGCCTCGGCCAAGGCCCGACCTGAGGTCAATGGAACTAGTAGCCG
>NZ_JBQKKT010000059.1:0-1413 GCF_052116585.1 Luteococcus sp. Sow4_B9
CTGAAACGCCACCTCATCCGCATCGTGTTCACCACCCTCAAGAACCCACCCAAGACCACCCAAGCAGCCCCCGGGACTTGCATCCCACTGGCCGCTTGACATAGGAGAAACCCATGGCCGACTGGAGCTCCTACCTAGACTCCTTCCACGCACAGCGTCCGGGCATCGCCGACGAGGTGTTCAAGCGCTGTGTCTCCGGGAACAAGACTCCCTACCGATGGCTGGCTCGTGCCGTGAGCTCCAGAGCCCTGCAAGTGCTGGACATCGGCTGTGGGGCCGGCGCGATGGGGCGCGAGCTGGAACTGCCCGGCCGCATCGTCGTGGGGCTGGACCGCTCGGCGGCGGAACTGCGCCATGCCTCCGGCCCCGGGCCCTTTGTCCAGGGCGATGCGCGTGCCCTGCCCTTTGCCGACGGCTCCTTCGACGCGGTGGTCAGCGTGCTGGAGCTGGCGGTCATCCACCCCACCGGGCGGTTGCTGGACGAGGTGCAGCGCGTGCTCAGGCCGGGTGGCGTCTTCGTTGGTCTGGTGCCCACCCTTCGCCCGCTCAACCCGCGTGACATGCGGGTGGCCGGTCAGCTGACGCGGCTCCTGCGCGGCACCCCGGAATTCCCGGGGCAGGTGGAGCTTCGCGTGGCAGGACTGCTGGCCGACCACGGTTTGCGCAAGGTGGAGGACGCTCGTGAGCGGTATCACTACCGGGTGGGCTCACGGGAGGATGCCGAGCGGCTGCTGCAGGGCTTCTACCTGCCCAACACCTCCCCGCAGCGGGTCCAGGCGGCGGCGGACTGGATGACCAGCCGGGCGGAGGCCGGGGAGGATCTCAGGGTGCCCATTCCGCTGCGTCGGGTGGCGGCCATCAAGTAGTCGGTTCGGCGGGTTCGGAATATCCGGTCGATGGGCTCGGTTGGACACAGGTGAAGGGCGACGCCCCGGCCTCGCCAAGGACCTTCCAAGGAGTTCACCATGGCCCCCGTGGCAATCAACAAGGACACTTTCGCCAGCACCATCAACGACAGCGAGATCGTGCTCGTCGACTTCTGGGCCGGCTGGTGCGGCCCGTGCATGCGCTTCGCGCCGATCTACGACGAGGCCTCGGGCCGCCACGAGGATGTCACCTTCGCCAAGGTGGACACCGAGGAGGAGCGCGACCTGGCCGCTGGCCTGGAGATCACGTCGATCCCCACGATCATGGCCTTCCGCCAGGGGATGCTGGTCTTCCGTCAGGCGGGTCTGCTGAACGGCAGCCAGCTGGACAAGCTGATCGAGCAGATCAAGGGCCTGGACATGGAGGCGCTGAAGAAGCAGGCTGCCGAGCAGCAGGCCTGACACGAATTCTCGTGACACGGCCGCTCCGTAGGAGCCAGGCCTCACAGCCGTGCGAAGGGGGTCGGACACCAGTGGTGTCCGACCC
>NZ_JBQKKT010000060.1:0-1367 GCF_052116585.1 Luteococcus sp. Sow4_B9
AACACCTATTGGTACAAGATGGCGGAGCCGGAAGCGTCTTCGACGGGAGTCGCTCTGGCACGGGCCGCCCGGTGACTCGGAGAACACGTGCCATCAGGCTTGCCGTTGATTTGTCCACGGCGGCCCGGTGGGCGAGAGCTCCGACCGGGAGTGACTTGATAGAAGCTTGCTGAGCCGTCAACTCGCAATAGGTATGTCCCTCGGTTAGGGCTCTCGTCCACTGCCCCGTCTTCGAACAGGTACAGCAGAAGGGACACGTCGATGGTGACAGTGGGAGTTGACCCGCACAAGCATGTTCATGTGGCAGTGGCTGTGGACGCTGCTGGCCGACAGGTCGGCAGGACTCTGACTGTCAAGAATGGACCGCATCTGATCACAGCACTGTTGGTCTGGATTCGGTCGATCAGTGACGACCAGACGCCAGTCACATGGGCGATCGAGGATGGGCACGGATTCGCCCGAAGGCTCGCTGACGGACTGCTCATGGCCGGCCAAGAGGTGGTCTGGGTCCCGACCCGACTCATGGTCGCACACCGCAGGCTCCACGCTGCTACCGGCGCAAAGTCGGACCCCGTTGATGCTGCAGCAGCGGCACGCGCGGCAATCGCGACACCAGGACTGGACAAGCACCGCATCGACGAACGGGTCCGTGAGCTTCGGGTCCTGGTCGATTATCGGGCCAACTTGGTGAAACGGCGAACTGCAGTGATCAACCAGCTCAAGGCCCAACTACACCTCTGGCTGGATCACACCCCAGGAGATCTGGCACGGGCCACGGCCATCGCCTCGGTGACGGTGCTGCTGAAGAACTGCTCACTGCGCCCGGGCGTCGTAGGGGTCATGAGCGACATGCTCAGCGAACTGGCCGCCGTCAACCAGCGCGTCCGTGACCTTGACCTCACCATCAGGCAGCTGGTCACCCCGCTGGCTCCCTCGCTGCTGCACATCACAGGTATCAGCCACATCTCCGCAGCTGTGCTGATCGCCGAGATCGGCGATATCTCTCGCTTCTCGAACTCCGCCAAGCTCGCCCGCTATACCGGATGCGCCCCGATCCCGGTCTATTCCTCAGACAAGGAACGCCATCGCCTACACCGGGGAGGGAACCGCAGGCTCAACAGCGTCCTTTACACCGCAGCAATCGTGCAGAAGCGACGAGAACCCGCAGCACAACAACTACTCGCACGCCACGAGCCAGGCAAAGGCACCCGAGGCGCACGTCGCATCCTCCAACGGCACCTGGTCGACGTCGTGCACAGAGCGATGCTCGCCGACCGGGCGACCTGGACCCATCAAATCACTCAGCTCGCTCCGGCGGCTTGACATAGAAGCATCAACGGGCTGCTGCGCCAGTACTTCCCCAAGGG
>NZ_JBQKKT010000061.1:0-1310 GCF_052116585.1 Luteococcus sp. Sow4_B9
GTTTCTCCTATGTCAAGCGGCCAGTGGGATGCAAGTCCCGGGGGCTGCTTGGGTGGTCTTGGGTGGGTTCTTGAGGGTGGTGAACACGATGCGGATGAGGTGGCGTTTCAGGCAACGCAGTGCTTCGCGGTTGGACTTTCCCTCGGCGAGCTTCTTGTCGTAGAACGCTTTGCCGAGCGAGCCCTTCAATCTGACTTGGGTGACGGCGATGCGGTGGATCGCGCAGTTGATCTGCCGATTGCCCGAACGGGTCATGCGGACTCGTCCTTCGGTGCGGCCGGACCAGACCGGGATCGGCGCGATCCCCGCGTGGCGGGCCAGCTGGGCGTCGTGGGTGAACCGCTCGATCCCACCAATCTCTCCGACCAGCTTCGCCGCGGTCAGCTCCGCGCAGCCCGGCAAGGCCACCAGCTGCGGCGCCCGCTGGCCGACCAACACGCTGATGCGCCGTTCGAAGGTCTTGATCCGCTGGGTCAAGGCGATGACGTCGGCCAGCTCGTCCCGGGCCAGCTCGACAATGATGCCGCCCGGTAGCTGTTCCAACCACTGCCGCAGACCCTGTTGGTGCTTGGCCAGGTCCAGACCGCGGGGCCTCACCTCGTGGGTGGGGTCGAGTTCGTGGATGCGCCACAACAGGCTGTTGATGGTGGCGGTGCGCTGCTTGACCAGCGTGTCGCGCCGGTCAACCAGAAGCTTCAGCTCGCGGGCCTGGTCGTCGTGCTGGGCGCGGGGCAGGTCGGGTTCGGCCAGCGCAGCCCGCGCGACCGCGAGAGCATCGATCGGGTCGGACTTGCCGCGGGTCCGGGCGATCTTGCGGGCCTGGGCCATCATCTTCGGCGGGACCCGCACCACCACCTGCCCGGCTGCGAGCAGATCGGTCTCGAGGCGGGCCGACAGATGGCGGCAGTCCTCGATGGCCCACTCCAGATCCGTGCCGTATTCGCGTCGGGCCCAGACAAGGGCCTTGTGATGGCCCTCGCTGGTGGCCTTGACCGTGACTTGGCCGAGTTTGCGGCCCGCGTGGTCGATGGCGACGAAGGTGTGTGTCTTCTTGTGAACATCGGCTCCAACGACAACCATGGTGGTTGCCTCCTTTCACCTGATTCAGTGCAGGGACGGTTGGGCCGGTCGGCGGACACATCTCAGTGGGGGCGGTGCCACGCTCCTATCAAGTCACGCCGGCCGGTCCGTCACACCAGACGCCGACAAAACGCATGAACGCCACGAAGGCAAACACCCTACGAGTCAGACGACTGGTGATCAGGATCCAACCACCGCGACACATCGCGGTGCCACCACCCTGACACTGA
>NZ_JBQKKT010000062.1:0-1256 GCF_052116585.1 Luteococcus sp. Sow4_B9
ACTGTCTGCCGCCAGACCTCGCAGGGTCAGAAGAGTGATGAGTGCTGACCCGCCCGTCGCTACCGGAACCAAGCCTGACACCCGATCGCCAGGCCCGGTAGAACCCATGAGGAGAGTGCGTTCGCTGGTCAGCCAGTGGCGGATGTTCGCCCAGCGACGGAAGTTCAGGGCGCCGCGGCGAGCTTGCGGGTGACGTACTGGTTCAGGCTGACGTGCTGTTCGGCGGCCTCGATCGCCAGGCGGCGGTGCAGGTCTTCGCCCAGGCGGAGTTGGAACTTGCCTGAGTAGTGCCGTGTGGACAGCGGCTCGGGGATGTCCTCGCCTGTTTCGCGCATGTCGGCAACGACTTCGTCCACCAGTTCCCGCAGACCCATCAGGGCGGCTTCCGGGGTACTCGCCAACCAGGACAGGGACGGGAACTCGACGCAGGTGGCGACGAACTCCTCGTCCTCTGCGGACCAGGTGACGCGGAAGCTGTAGCGCGCGGTGTCGATCATGGTGGTGGTGCTCATCGGTTCGCCTCCAACTTCTCGATGGCCTGCAGTACCTGCTTGACCTGGTAGAGCTTGGCCTTGCCATGGTCGTTCTGGATGTTGACGCGGGGGTCGCCGGGCCATGGTGTCTTGTAGACGGCATGGGACCCGCCGCTCGCGCGGGGTGGTCCGAAGTGGTGTTCGCAGACCTTGGCCAGCTCGGCGTAGCCGATGTTGCGGGGATTGGCTCGCATCTCGGCGAGGATCTTCGCAACACTGGGCATGGCCACATGATACCGCCCGTGGTACCAACCTTCAATGTCGGGTAACGAGCGCACTTTGCCACGAGACAGAGCCGTACTGCGCCGCCTACCGACTGCAGCAGCGCATCGTCGCGTCCGTGTGTCTCCACCGGCAGGGCAGCGGACGAACCGTCGTATTGAGCCCGTGCGGCGTCTGCCGCGAACGCCTGGCCATTCACGGTCCCGGCGTGCTGGTGGCAGTCGCCGACCCCGGGGACCCCGTCCACGTCCAATGGAAGAAGCTCAGCGCAGTCCTGCCTGACTACTGGCTAGTGGCCTTTCCCGAGGACATTGATCCGCGATGGCTGCCGGCATCCTGACCTCAGCGCGGCGAAGTAGCCGGACGCCCACCAATGCCACAACATTTGATCGCGGCTACTAGTTCCATTGACCTCAGGTCGGGCCTTGGCCGAGGCTCGGTTCAGGTGGTCTGGGGCGGTCGCTCCGTTTGCGGCTGTCCACCGTTGGGTGTGACTTTCAT
>NZ_JBQKKT010000063.1:0-1044 GCF_052116585.1 Luteococcus sp. Sow4_B9
CTGAACCGCCCCGGCATGTCCGGAGAGTGAATTCGTTGAAAGGATCACTCTCATGGCACGTCCTTCGAAGTACCCGCCCGAGTTGCGCCAGCGGGCTGTCCGGCTGGTGATGGAGTCCCGCGAGGAGCACGAGACCGAGTTCGCCGCGATCAAGTCGGTGGCCGCCAAGTTGGGGATCACCTCGCCCGAGACGCTGCGCAAGTGGCTGCGCCAGGCCGAGATCGACCAGGGTGTCCGCCCTGGGGTGACAAGCCAGGAATCGGCCGAGCTGAAACGCCTGAAGCGGGAGAACGCCGAACTGCGCCGCGCGAACGAGATCTTGAAGGCGGCCTCGGCTTATGTGGGTGATCGGTGTCAAGCGGTGGCGTGATCGAGGTCTTCGAGGAGGCTGGTGTAGATCTCGGCGCGGCGGGTTTGTCCTTTGGCGCAGGCGTCGTTTCGTTGGGCGATGAGGGTGGGCCGGTGGTGGTGGGTGGTGAAGAACATGGGGCAGGTTTCGCAGATCGTTTCGTAGCGGCAGTCGAGCTCGACGGGTCGGCGGCAGTAGCCGTTGCCCAGCAGGCGTTTGTCGACTTCGGCGTGCAGGGCGGTCATGGCTGGACCGGCGGCCTCGGCGGGCAGGACGGGGATGGCCGGCTCGGTGGCTTGGTAGAGGGCTTCGATCTTGTTGGTGACCTGGAAGTACTGGTCGGCGACGGTGCGGTCACCGATGCGGGCGTAGACCATCGTCATCGACAAGTCGGCGTGGCCGAGCAGCGCGGCGATCGCTTCGAGGCTCATGCCTCGGTTGATGGCTTGGGTGGCGAGGGTGTGTCGCAGCTGGTGGGGGTGGACGTGGCCGATACCGGCGGCGGTGGCGGCTTTCTGGACGGCCTTGTCGACGCGGGTGGGTGGGATGGGCCGTCCGCGTTCGAGCAGGAGCAGGTCGCTGGCCTGCCATGACGGGCGGTGGGCGATCCAGGTGTCGATGAGGGTCTTGAGGGCCGGGTCGAGGGGGATGTAGCGGTCGGTGTGGAGTTTCCCGACCGGGGTGCGCAGCCAGTA
>NZ_JBQKKT010000064.1:0-1042 GCF_052116585.1 Luteococcus sp. Sow4_B9
CGCTTGATGGTCGAAGCCGCCAGGCCTGGCTCGCCGTCGACCAGCCGGACCACGTTGCCGCCATGGCGAGGTTCACGCTGCTGTTCGATGAAGGCCAACACATCCGCCGTGTCCACCTCGGCCGGGGGTTTGCCCACGACGGTGAAGAAGACCTTCAAGTCGAACGCTTGCGCCAGCACCGAATTCGGTCGTAGGCGGGCCGCGGTGAACTTCAGGTACTCGTCGGTCCACGGCTCACCCAATCTGGGTGGCTGCCCCTCCACGAAAACCAGCTTCGGTGCGAACCCCACCATGACCGGCCCCCAGCCGCTCGACGACACCACCATCGTCACCGCCGCGTCGCCGCGCTGCTCCACCGGGGTCAGGATCACCTACATATCAAGCCTTTCTTCGCGGCGGAGCTCGACCGCCCCGGCAGGTACTAGTCGATTTCGTCGACGCCCATCGTGACCGGTTCGGGGTCGAGCCGATCTGCAAGGTCCTGCGTGAGCACGGCTACCAGATCGCCCCGAGCAGCTACTACGAGGCCCGCCAACGCCGCGCCTCGGCCAGGGCCCGTCGGGACCAGCAGCTGGTCGAGCTGATGCGCCAGCTCCGCGAAGCCAACCGGTTCCTGACCCGCTTCGGTGCGCGCAAGATGTGGATCTTCCTGCGCTCGCAAGGCCATGACGTGGCCCGCTGCACCATCGAACGGCTCTACCGCGCCCAGGATTGGCAGGGCGCAACACGTCGGCGCAGGTTCAAGCCCATGCCCTCGGACGGGACACCGCGGCCGGCGGACCTGGTCGACCGAGGGTTCTGGGCGGCTCGGCCGAACCGGTTGTGGGTCGCGGACTTCTCATATGTCCCAACGTGGTCGGGAATGGTCTACGTCGCGTTCGTGATCGACGTGTTCAGCCGCAGGATCGTGGGTTGGCGGGCTGCGCCGCGGATGACCACCGACTTGGTCCTGGACGCGTTGGAGCAGGCCCTGTGGTCACGTCAGCAGCAAGGCGTCACCAGTTTCACGGGGCTGGTCCATCACACGGATGCCGGGTCGCAG
>NZ_JBQKKT010000065.1:0-930 GCF_052116585.1 Luteococcus sp. Sow4_B9
CTAGGCCGTGTTGCTAAATGTGGGTGTGGAGCCTTCGGGTGATTCTTGAGTCGTGTCGCGAGATGTCATCACGGACGAGGTCTGGGAGCTGATCCGGGACGTGTTCCCGCCGGCGAGGACACGGGGCCGTCCTCCGGTGGATCGGCGCACAGTGGTCGAGGCGACCGCGTGGCGGTTCCGCACGGGATCGGCGTGGCGAGACCTCCCCGATCGGTTCGGGAGCTGGAACACGATCTACAAGAACTTCCGCCGCTGGGCGACCGACGGCGTCTGGGAGGACCTGCTCACCCACGTGCAGAAGCGGGCGTCGCTCGCTGGCGAGATCGACTGGGTCGTGTCGGTGGATTCCTCGATCGCGCGCGTCCACCAGCATGGCGCGACCCTGCCCCGGGTCACAGGGGGATCCGTCGAACTACAAGAAGTCCGGGCCAGAGCCTCCTGACCACGCGATCGGCCGGTCACGGGGTGGTTTGACGACGAAGATCCATCTCGTCTGCGACGGGAAGGCCCGGGCGCTGGCGTTCGTCCTCACTGGCGGGCAGGTCGCAGACACGAGCATGTTCACCTGCGTACTCGACGAGATCCACATCCCCGGCCGAGGGCCCGCGCGCACGAGACCGGACCGGGTGCTCGCGGACAAGGGCTACCCGTCGAAGAAGAACCGGGCCTGGCTGCGCGAGCGCGGCGTCAAGGCCACGATCCCCGAACGCGACGACCAGATCGCGCACCGTCGCAAGCGGCCGGGCCGTCCGATCGACTTCGGCGATGACCAACGGGAGCGCTACAAGGGCCGCAACGTCGTCGAGCGGTGCTTCAACTTCGTGAAGCAGTGGCGCGGACTCGCTTCCCGCTACGACAAGACCGCCCGGTCATACGCGGCAGGGATCTGCCTCTCCGCCGCTCTGCAATGGATTTAGCAACACGTCCTAG
>NZ_JBQKKT010000066.1:0-916 GCF_052116585.1 Luteococcus sp. Sow4_B9
ACCCGTTACCTTGCTGGTGACCCCGTAGGGCGGGGTTACGGTCGCCGGGCCCGGCATGACTCAGTGCCCCTGTCGTTTGCATGATCCGGGGGGTGTTGTCACCGGGCCTGGTGGCGCCAGCCGACCGCTGATAGGGACACGGCCCAGCATTGAGGTCTCTTTGTAACGTGGGTGCCGGCAGCTGACGCATCACCAACCCGACGACCGTCGAACGCGGGATGGAAGGATGGTGGTCGTCATGAACCAGGACAGCGGCTTCGACATCTGGTGCGGGCTGGACGTGGGCAAGCAGGCCCACCACGCCTGTGCACTGGATGCTGCCGGCAAACGCGTCTTCGACAAGGCCTTACCCCAGGACCAGGCCAAGCTCGAGGACCTGTTCACCCGACTCCAAGAGCACGGGCGGGTGCTGGTGATCGTTGACCAGCCGAACACGATCGGCGCGCTACCGATCGCTGTCGCCCGGTCGATGGGCATCCAGGTCGCCTACCTGCCCGGCCTGGCGATGCGCCGCGCGGCTGACCTCTACCCTGGCAACGCCAAGACCGACGCCAAGGATGCGTTCATCATCGCGGATGCCGCGAGGACCATGCCACACACCCTGCGCCGCGTCGACACCGGCGAAGAAACCCTCGCCCAACTCAAGGTCCTGGTCGGCTTCGACGAGGACCTCGCCGCCGAGGCCACCCGCTTGTCGAACCGCATCCGAGGCCTGCTCACCCAGATCCATCCCGCGCTGGAACGCGTTGTCGGACCCAGGTTGACCACCAAACAGGGCTTGGCCGTGATCGAACAACTCGGTGGACCCCACGGCATGGCCCACGCCTCGAAGTCCAAGCTGCTGCGGGTCATCACCAAGGCCTACCCCCGCGGCGCGCAGGACTTCGCCGACGCCATCACCCAGGCCCTGGCGGAG
>NZ_JBQKKT010000067.1:0-897 GCF_052116585.1 Luteococcus sp. Sow4_B9
GTCTCGCAGTCTACAGGGCCTGAAAACCATTCTCTCTGGTGGTGCGATACCACCAGATGCATATCGGCGCGACGCTGGAGGTGTTGAGCATGTCTGACGAGCCCCATATCCCGGCCCCGTGTCCAGCCTCGTTGGCGGATGGTGGGCGTGCTTTGTGGCGTGGCGTGGCGGACGTGTTCGAGCTGACGCCGGAGCAGTTGGTGCAACTGGAGGAGGCGTGCCGGGCAAAGGATCGGCTCGATTCTCTGGATGCGGCGATCCGTGGCAAGCATGACGTGCTGCTGTCGATTGAGACGGACGGTAACGGAGTGTCCAGCTTGGTCGTGAACTCGGCGCTGCGTGAGGCGAACGCGACGGCCACGGTCCTCAAGCAGCTGCTGGCGGCGCTGCGGTTGCCGGACGTGGAGGGTCGACGGCCCCAGTATCGGGGTCCGAGGGGTGCCTATCAGAAGTCTGTGGAGTCGGTCGCATCCGCAGGCAAGGTGTCGAGCCTTGACCGGGCGCGGAAGCGGCGCGCAGGCTGATGTTCCGCCCCCTGTTCGAGGGGCAGAAGTGCTCTCTCGGCTATGCCGTCATCGACTGGCTCGAGGCGTATGCCTGCCATGGCCCTGGGCCGGTGGAGGGGCAGCCGTTGACGTTCGATGACGAGATGTTTGACTTCATCGTGGACGCCTACGAGCTCGAACCGGCGTCTGGGCACAGGCTGATCTCTCGTGGCGTGCTGTCGATGCCGAAGGGTCGGGCGAAGTCGGAGGTCGCAGGGCTGATTGGCGTGGCGGAGGCTCTTGCTCCGGTGCGTTTTGACGGCTGGGATGCGAGTGGGCAGCCGGTGGGTCGCCCGATCCGCTCCCCGTTTGTCCGCTGCCTCGCGACCGAGGAAGGGCAGAGCGGGAACAC
>NZ_JBQKKT010000068.1:0-866 GCF_052116585.1 Luteococcus sp. Sow4_B9
ACCACGCAGGTCTGCACGGTGGCGTGGGGCCAAGTCGCCGTGATCGCCTCGGGGAAGCCGGTCAGTCCGTCACAGCACACGATCAGCACATCATTGACGCCGCGGTTGGCGAGGTTGCTGCAGACCCCGGTCCAGAACTTCGCGCCCTCGGAGGCCTGGACCCAGATCCCCAGCACGTGCTTGATGCCATCGACGTCGACCCCGACAGCGATGTGGGCCGAGCGGTTGGCCACATGCGCGCCGTCACGGACCTTGACCACCAGCGCGTCGAGGTAGACCACCGGATAGAACGACTCCAACGGCCGCGACTGCCACGCCGTGACCTCGTCGGCGACGGCCTCGGTGACCTTGCTGATCGTCTCGTGGGACAACTCCGTGCCCAGGGTGGCGGCCAGGTGGTGCTGGATGTCACGGATGGTCATTCCGCCCGCATACAGGCTGATGATCATGTCCTCCAGCCCGCCCAGCCGACGCTGGCCCTTGGGGACCAACGCGGACGCGAAGCTCGCATTGCGGTCCCGTGGCTGGTCCAGCTGCACGTCCCCGACTTCGGTCGCGACGGTCTTCGGTGTGGTCCCGTTGCGCGAATTCCCGCTACCGCGGCCCGTCGCGTCGTGCTTGGCATAGCCCAGATGCTCGCTCAGCTCGGCCTGCATACCGCGTTCGAGGACAGCCTTGATCATCTCCGGCAAGAACCCGCCCTCGCCGGTCAACGCGACACCCCGCTCAGTGGTCGCGGCCAGCAACTCATCCAGCAACTGGTCGTCGAACAACTCACGCCGCAACTGGCGGGCTTGCGTCTCCGACTGGCCCTTCTCCTTGGTCATGGTCACAGTCAATCTCCTTCATCTCGGGAGACCACCACT
>NZ_JBQKKT010000069.1:0-737 GCF_052116585.1 Luteococcus sp. Sow4_B9
CGGCTGCGCTCGGCGTTGCGGGAGTTCTTCCCCGCGGCGCTGGCGGCGTTCGACCAGCTCGACGAACCCGACACCCTGGAGCTCCTCGCGAAAGCACCCGACCCGGATACTGCCGCCGCGCTGTCGAAACGGGCCGTGACGGCGGCTCTGACCAGGGCGAACCGGCGCAACGTCGAGCAGCGCGCCACCGAGATCGTGACCGTGTTGCGGGCGCAGGAGCTGCGGCAACCGGCGCCGGTCCAGGCCGCGTTCGCGGCGATCGTGTCGGCCGAGGTCGCCCTCATCACGGCGTTGAACACCCAGATCGAGGCGCTGGGCGAGGTGGTGAAAACACATTTTGGCCAGCACCCGGCAGCCGAGATCATCACGAGCCTGCCGGGACTCGGACCGATCCTGGGCGCCCGCCTGCTGGGTGAGTTCGGCGACGATCCCGGCCGGTATGTCGACGCGAAGGCCCGCAAGGCCTACGCCGGGACTGCGCCGATCACCCGGGCCTCGGGCAAGAAGAAAGTCGTGATGTCGCGCTATGCCCGCAACAAGCGCCTGTCTGACGCGGCGCAGCAATGGGCGTTCTCCTCGATGAGAGGCTCAGCCGGCGCGAAGGCCTACTACCAGCAACTCCGAGCCCGGGAGATGGGCCACCAGGCCGCCTTGCGTCAGCTCGCGAACCGCTGGGTCGGGATCCTCCACGGCTGCCTCAAGACCGGCACCCACTACGACGAACACACCGCCTGGGC
>NZ_JBQKKT010000070.1:0-720 GCF_052116585.1 Luteococcus sp. Sow4_B9
AGGACGTGGCGGGTCCGTTCCCAGATCAGGTTCTGATGCGCCCGGGCGGCGAGCTTCACGCCCTCGGCCAGAGCCGTGTCGCCAGCAATCGGGCGGTGGTGGGCCCGGTCCAGGCGGACGATATCCGCGAGCAGGTGAGCGTCGGCCGCGTCCGACTTCGCCCCCGACGTCGAGTGACGTTCCCGATAACGAGCGGCTGACAACGGGTTCAACGCGAACACCTGGTAACCGGCCGCGACCAGTGAAGCGACCCAGGCGCCGCGTTCGGTCTCGATCCCCACGATCACCTGCGGCTCCGGCGACACCTCGCCGCCCGGGTCGGGCAGCAGCGTCGCGATCAACTCGTGGAGCTGCGTGATCCCGGCGAGCCCCTCGGGGACTCGTTTGCGGGCCAGGACCTGGCCCTGGTCGTCCACGATCTCGATGTCGTGGTGGTCTTCTGCCCAGTCATCCCCGACGAACAACACCTGCATCACCCCGTTCTGCGTGTTGGATTGTCCAGCAGCAGCGAGAGGGAACTCCCAGCGATCTCATGGCCACAGTGCTCACCCAGCCTCGGGGGCACGTCATCCCAGTAGCGGTCACCGTCCCCTCACGACGAGCGGGCGCACTGTCTGCCGCCAGACCTCGCAGGGTCAGAAGAGTGATGAGTGCTGACCCGCCCGTCGCTACCGGAACCAAGCCTGACACCCGATCGCCAGGCCCGGTAGAACCCATGAG
>NZ_JBQKKT010000071.1:0-658 GCF_052116585.1 Luteococcus sp. Sow4_B9
CTGTTGAAGGGCTACCCCACCGGGATGCGGGTCATCGTCCGCCGGGAACGCCCCCACCCCGGCGCCCAGCTCCGCTTCGACGACGTCGACGGCTACCGGCTCACCGCCTTCGTCACCAACAGCCGCACCGGCCAGTTGGCTGACCTGGAGATGCGACACCGCCGCCGGGCTCGTTGCGAGGACCGCATCCGCACCGCCAAGGATGCTGGCCTGACCAACCTGCCGCTGCAAGGGTTCGCGCAGAACCGCATCTGGCTGCTCATCGTCCAGCTCGCCAACGAGCTGCTCGCCTGGATGGCCATGCTCGCCCTCCAGGGCCCGGCCCGGCGGTGGGAACCCAAAACCCTGCGACACCGGATCTTCACCATCGCCGCGACCCTCGCCCACACGGGAAGGCGCACCATCCTGCACCTCAAACAGACCAGCCCCTGGTCCACGACCATCCTGGACGGCTGGACCCGGCTCGCCGCCCTGACGCCACCCTGACCCAGCCGCCACCCGACCCGACGACCGCCACCACCCTTCGGCAGTGGAACCGACGCCCACCCGCAACGACATGCGGGAAACTGTCACACCCACATGCCAGAATCAAGAACACGAGACCAGCAACGACGCTGAACCGTCAATCCATCAGCCCTCATGAAAGATCGAGGCTAGT
>NZ_JBQKKT010000072.1:0-584 GCF_052116585.1 Luteococcus sp. Sow4_B9
GATCCGGCCTACGGCGCGCCGCGGGTCACCGCCGAACTCAACGACGGCGCCGAGCCACAGGCGCGGGTGAACCACAAGCGCGTCGCGCGGGTGATGCGCGCTCATGGCCTGGCCGGGATCCGGCTACGACGCCGGGTGCGCACCACCGCCCCGGAGCCGGCCGATGAGAAGTTCGGTGATCTCCTCGGCAGGGATTTCACCGCCACCGCGCCGAACCAGCGTTACGTGGGCGACATCACCTACCTGCCGTTACAGGGTGGCGGGAACCTGTATCTGGCGACGGTGATCGACTGCTATTCCCGCAAGCTGGTCGGCTGGGCCGTCGCGGACCACATGCGCACCGAGCTGGTCGAAGACGCACTCGCCGCTGCTGTTGCAGAGCGGGGCAGCCTGCGAGGGGCTGTGTTTCACTCCGACCATGGGTCGGTCTACACGTCGAAGGCCTACGCCAGGCTCTGCAAGCGTCTCGGGGTGACCCAGTCGATGGGGGCCGTCGGAACGAGTGCGGACAACAGCCTGGCCGAGTCGTTCAACGCCACCCTCAAACGAGAACTCCTGGCCGGGCAAGCCACGTTCGCGGGGCC
>NZ_JBQKKT010000073.1:0-570 GCF_052116585.1 Luteococcus sp. Sow4_B9
TCTTTGGCGGTGAGGAGGGCGGTGAACTCGACCACACCGGCGCCGTCCCGGACCTGGCCGTCGGCGTCATAGGCGTCCTGCCACGCGTGCTCGGGAACAAGGTGATACAACTCCGGGGTGCTCATCGGCAACGTGAAGCCGATCGAGTACGACAGTCCGCGCCGGGCGAGGAAGCCGAGTAGCTGTTTGGATCCGCCGGCCCCGTCAGTACGGATCAGCACCTTCCGGCCCGGCCTGACAGGGTTGATGCCGGGCACCTGTCCCAGGGCGTGCCGGATGACGGCCTCGTGATCCGATGCGGTGTTGGAGCCGGCATTGCCCGCTCTGAGCAGGCCCGCGACGGGTTCGCCGGTCCCATCGGGGCCGTGGTCGACGAAGGCCAGCAGCGGGTGGAAACCGTAACCCTTCTTGAACGTGGGCCGGGCCTGCTCCTTGTCGGAATGCGATGTCACGAGCGTGGCGTCCAGATCGATGATCACCGGCTTGTCAGCAGTCGCGTCATAGCCGGGGGCCTTGTCGCCCGCCAAGCCCCACACGTGGTCACGGGCCGCAGCTCTGGCCTTCGCCACG
>NZ_JBQKKT010000074.1:0-548 GCF_052116585.1 Luteococcus sp. Sow4_B9
TCACCAGCCGGACAGCCCGCTGGCGCAACTCGGGCGGGTACTTCGAAGGACGTGCCATGAGAGTGATCCTTTCAACGAATTCACTCTCCGGACATGCCGGGGCGGTTCAGACCGCGCTGCTTCGCATCGTCGATCTGGGCATCGACGCGCGACGACCCCTCAACCACAGCCAGATCACTACCGCATCCACCTGGCGACCCCGCAGCGAAGACCTCGCCACTGCAACCGCCCGCGGTGAAGCCACACGCCTGGCGAGACGGATCATAGACCTCGACCACGACCTTGCCACCGCGACCAGACGCATCCTCGAACTCCTGCGCATGAGCCCTGCCTCCGTGCTGCTCGAGGAACCAGGGATCGGGCCCATCACCGCGGCCGTCGCATTCACAGCATGGTCACATCCCGGACGGGTCCGCTCCGAAGCCGCCTTCGCCAGCCTCGCCGGGACAAGCCCGATCCCAGCATCCTCCGGCAACACACAACGTCACCGCATCAACCCCGGCGGGGATCGCCGTCTCAACCAAGCACTCCACATGGCAACAGTCACA
>NZ_JBQKKT010000075.1:0-545 GCF_052116585.1 Luteococcus sp. Sow4_B9
CACCTGATCCGGGCCTCAATGCGGTTCGTGTCCTACACCGACCGCAAACAGGTCGCGGCCGCGCTGCGCCCGATCTACACCGCCCCGGACCCGGAGGCGGCGTTGATGGCTTGGACCACGTTCGCGGACTCGACTTGGGGAAAGAAGTACCCCTCAGCGGCAGCCACCTGGGAGAACGCGTGGGACCGATTCATCCCCTTCCTCGACTTCGGGCCCGCGACGCGCAAGGTGATCTACACCACCAACGCGATCGAATCGTTGAACTACCAACTGCGCAAGGTCATCAAGAATCGTGGGCACTTCCCCAACGACGCCGCAGCGGTCAAGTTGTTGTGGTTGGCAATCATGAACATCGAGGCCAAACGGGCCCGTGAACGAGCCAAGGAAGCTGGCCGTCCCAAGGGCCAGCCCCGTACAGCTGCGGGCAAGCTGGTCGAAGGTCAGACCGTCACCGGCTGGAAGGCAGCCCTTGCCGAACTCGCCAACGTCTACCCAGAGCGCTTCAACCCCTACCTGTAATCAAACATTCAACCGATCATCACTTA
>NZ_JBQKKT010000076.1:0-533 GCF_052116585.1 Luteococcus sp. Sow4_B9
CGCAACGACATGCGGGAAACTGTCACACCCACATGCCAGAATCAAGAACACGAGACCAGCAACGACGCTGAACCGTCAATCCATCAGCCCTCATGAAAGATCGAGGCTAGTCAGGGATGGCGGAGGATACGGGATTTGAACCCGTGAGGGCGTGAACCCAACCCGCTTTCCAAGTCGGGGGTCAGGGTCCCATGGGTGTCCACGGGGGTGTGTCTGAGCGTGAATGGGCTGCTGATGGACGCCCTGGACGCCTCGTCGCGAGGGCAACTGAGACTAGAACTGAGACGGTCAGGTACCGGCGAGCTGTGGTGAGCGATTCGCTCTTGGGATACGCGGCGGGCTGGGCCTTGCTGTCAACCCACCGCTCCAAGATCAGGTGTCCGGCGTCAAGTTCCAGAGATTCGAGCAACCCAAACTCCGATGCCCCTAGTGCCCCGTGTGTGAAGTTGTTGGACGGTTGGCTTTGGCGAGGATTTCGTCGGCGGTCTTGGTCCAGATGAAGGGGTGGCAGCGGTCGTTCCAGCCGTTGACGA
>NZ_JBQKKT010000077.1:0-532 GCF_052116585.1 Luteococcus sp. Sow4_B9
GGGTGAAGTGGACGTGGATCCGCGGGTTGGCCGCCAGCCAGTCACGCACCTCGACACGTTTGTGGGTGGCGTAGTTGTCCATCACCAAGTGCAGCTGCTGGTCGGGATAGGCACGGGCGACTTGCTTCAAGAACGCCAGGAACTCCTGGTGTCGGTGTCGGGGTCTGCACGCGCCTGTCACGTGCCCGGTGGCGATGTCCAATGCCGCGAACAAGGTCGTGGTGCCGTGACGCACATAGTCATGGGTGCGGCGCTCGATCTGGGTGGGCTGCATCGGCAGGACCTTCTGCGTACGGTCCAGGGCCTGGATCTGCGACTTCTCGTCCACGCACAACACCACCGCATTCTCGGGCGGGGCCAGGTGCAACCCGACCACGTCGGTGACCTTGGCGACCAGCTCGAGCTTGTCAAGCTATCTGTGTAAGTGATGATCGGTTGAATGTTTGATTACAGGTAGGGGTTGAAGCGCTCTGGGTAGACGTTGGCGAGTTCGGCAAGGGCTGCCTTCCAGCCGGTGACGGTCTGACCTTCG
>NZ_JBQKKT010000078.1:0-530 GCF_052116585.1 Luteococcus sp. Sow4_B9
TGCCTGTTAACCGGCTAATGAGGACCAGAACCCTTGTCAGGAATGGTTTTGGGGCGTAGTCCTGTGGCATGGAGGACACGTCGATGAGGGTGGTTCTGGTCCGTGATGGCGACACGGGCTGGCGGTTGGAGAGCCCGGATGAGGGTCTGGTGGCGGCGCCGAATGCGTATCTGCGTTATCTGGCGGATCGGTGCTATTCGCCTCGCACGATCCGCACCTACGGCTACGGGTTGGTGGCCTTTGCCCGCTGGCTGAGCGTCTCGGGTCACAGCGTCGAGGACGTGGATGTCGAGGCGATGCTGGAGTTCGTGGACCATTGCCGCCACGAGCACATTGACGGCAGGGCTGGGCCGAATGTGGTCGATCTGAATGGACGCCGGATGGACCAGCTGGCGCCGGCCTCGATCAACCTGCGCTTGGCGGCGGTGTCGGGGATGTATGAGTTCTTGTCCATGCGCGACCCTGATCGCGTCTCACCGATCCCGAAGGGCCGCCCATCGTCGTGGTTCGCCCCTGGTGAGCGCTCGGGG
>NZ_JBQKKT010000079.1:0-495 GCF_052116585.1 Luteococcus sp. Sow4_B9
CAGCTCGGGGTCAGTGGAGAACTTGAACGTCCCACTGCGCCACGGCTGCACCCCGTACTCCCGCCACGCACGGGCAATCGTCGCATTCCCCACCCCCAGATGAGCAGCGAGCAGCCGGCTCGACCAGTGCGTCACCCCGTACTTCTTCGGCGGCGGCTTCAATGTGGTCGCCACGATCTGGCGATGATCCACGACCCTCGGCCTGCCCGAACGAGGCGCATCCACCAACCCAGCCATGCCCCTGTCCGCGTAACGACGCCGCCACGCCAGCACCGTGTTCTTCGACACCGCCAGCTGCTCGGCGATCCGGTCATTGGCAACACCGTCCGCGGCCGCGAGCACGATCCTGGCCCGCATCACCGCACCCGCCTCAGCAGTCCGGGACCGCGTCAACGACTCCAGACGTTCACGATCACCCTCACGAAGACCCAGCGCCGGGGCAGGAGAATTGGCCATGACCAATTCTCCCAAACCACAACCATTCAAGAACTAACG
>NZ_JBQKKT010000080.1:0-480 GCF_052116585.1 Luteococcus sp. Sow4_B9
GGGGTGTCCCTATGTTGCTCGTCAAGCGGCGAGGGGCATGGGTGAGGGTTCTGGGGTTGGGGTGGGTGCCCGGTAGGGCTCCCGGTTCTTGATCATCGCGAACAGGACATCACAGCGTCGTCTGGACAGGCAGATGAGGGCGGCGTTGTGCTTCTTGCCTTCGGCTCGTTTGCGGTCGTAGTAGGCCCGACTGGTCGAGTCGGCTCGGAGGGCAGCGAAGGCGGACAGGAACAGGGCTCGTTTGAGGTGCTTGTTCCCGGCCCGTGCGGGGAACTCGCCACGGATCGAGGTGCCGGAACGGCGGGTGACCGGTGCGAGACCGGCGTAGGCCGCCAGGTGCCCGGCGGTGGGGAACTGTGAGGCGTCGCCGACGTCGAGCAGGATCCGTGCTGCGGTCCTGACCCCGACGCCTGGCATCGAGGTCAGGACCTCGGCAAGAGGGTGAGCATCAACCACTTTCTCGACCTGGACCGCGAGCTC
>NZ_JBQKKT010000081.1:0-414 GCF_052116585.1 Luteococcus sp. Sow4_B9
GCGGCGGTGTCGGGGATGTATGAGTTCTTGTCCATGCGCGACCCTGATCGCGTCTCACCGATCCCGAAGGGCCGCCCATCGTCGTGGTTCGCCCCTGGTGAGCGCTCGGGGCTGTTGGCTCACACGAAACGACGCCCCACACCCCGGTCCCGGCTGCGGCTGCGCACCCCACGCCGGCTCCCGCGGGCCTTGTCCGCTGCGGAGTGTTCCGCACTGTTGGCCAGTCTGCACAGCAAGCGTGACCTGGCGATGGCCGGGCTGATGCTCTACTGCGGGTTGAGATCGTGTGAAGTGCTGTCGCTAACGGTCGCCGACGTCGACATCGGCGCCCGCTGGCTGACCGTTCACGGAAAGGGAGCCAAGGACCGTCGGGTCCCGTTCGACGCAGACATCGCGGCGGTGATCAACGCCTAC
>NZ_JBQKKT010000082.1:0-413 GCF_052116585.1 Luteococcus sp. Sow4_B9
GCCCGACTGGAGGCCGACAACGCCCGGTTGCGGGCGGACAAGGCCCGCATCGAGACCGAACGGGACATCCTGCGCAAGGCAGCCAAGTATTTCGCCGGGGAGACGAACTGGCCAACCGCTTCCAGTTCGTCGCTGACCACCAGACCACCTATCAGGTGAAGCGGTTGTGCCAAGTGTTGGAACTGTCCCGCTCCTCGTTCTACGCCTGGCAGAAGGCAGCACCGGCCCGCCAGCAACGCGAACAGGCCGACGCCCAGCTCGCCGCACGGATCCGCGCCGTGCAGGACCCCAAGGCTGGGGGCGATCCGGCCTACGGCGCGCCGCGGGTCACCGCCGAACTCAACGACGGCGCCGAGCCACAGGCGCGGGTGAACCACAAGCGCGTCGCGCGGGTGATGCGCGCTCATGGCCTG
>NZ_JBQKKT010000083.1:0-404 GCF_052116585.1 Luteococcus sp. Sow4_B9
ATCACCAGCCGGACAGCCCGCTGGCGCAACTCGGGCGGGTACTTCGAAGGACGTGCCATGAGAGTGATCCTTTCAACGAATTCACTCTCCGGACATGCCGGGGCGGTTCAGCCTGTCCAGACGACGCTGTGACGTCCTGTTCGCCATGCTCAAGAACCGGGAGCCCTACCGGGCACCCGCCCCAACACCCTCACCCATGCCCCTCGCCGCTTGACGAGACATAGGGACACCCCCCCGGCGGACGACCGGGAAAATCAGCGGCTGAGGAACGGGCGCCTGAGAATGCCCTACTTTGGCACCCCTCTGTGTCAAGGGTGGCTCATGACGCGATCGGCAGCGGCGTCGTAAGGTCGGGGTCAGCGGGTTCGGGAAGTGACTTCTTCGAAGTGCTGGTGTGGGACTGT
>NZ_JBQKKT010000084.1:0-386 GCF_052116585.1 Luteococcus sp. Sow4_B9
CCCGATCGTGGACTCGGCCAGGGCATTGTCGTAGGGGTCGTGGTTCGACCCGACCGATGGATCGACTCCGGCCTCGACCAGCCGCTGGGTGAGGGCAAAACTGACGTACTGGGCAGGTTCAACCGGTCGTTGCAACACCGGCTTCTTCCAGGGATCGTAGTTGTTCTTCGAAGACCTCGGCCGGGGTTCTCCATTTGAGGCTTTTGCGGGGCCGGTTGTTGAGGGTGTGGGCGACGGCCTCGAGATCCGCGGCGCTCCAGCGGGACAGGTCGGTTCCCTTGGGGAAGTACTGGCGCAGCAGCCCGTTGATGCTTCTATGTCAAGCCGCCGGAGCGAGCTGAGTGATTTGATGGGTCCAGGTCGCCCGGTCGGCGAGCATCGCTCTG
>NZ_JBQKKT010000085.1:0-369 GCF_052116585.1 Luteococcus sp. Sow4_B9
AATCCAGCATGGGCTGGAGGAAGCGAGATGATCATCATCATGGCCAGGAAGAACTACTCGGCAGAGTTTCGTCAGCAGGCCGTTGACTTGTACGAGACCTCTCCGGATGCGACGTTGAAGCAGATCGCCACGGATCTGGGAGTGTCCCGCGGGACCCTCGCGGACTGGGTCAAGGTCTTGGGCAGCGGTGTCAGGACACCCGGTGCGACGCCCCCGTCACCCGCAGCACCGGATGGCGAGTCGACCGCAGCACGGATTGCCCGACTGGAGGCCGACAACGCCCGGTTGCGGGCGGACAAGGCCCGCATCGAGACCGAACGGGACATCCTGCGCAAGGCAGCCAAGTATTTCGCCGGGGAGACGAACTGG
>NZ_JBQKKT010000086.1:0-340 GCF_052116585.1 Luteococcus sp. Sow4_B9
CTGCCATGACGGGCGGTGGGCGATCCAGGTGTCGATGAGGGTCTTGAGGGCCGGGTCGAGGGGGATGTAGCGGTCGGTGTGGAGTTTCCCGACCGGGGTGCGCAGCCAGTATCCGGTGCCGATCTGGACGACGGCGTTGATGCGTAGCCCGAGTAGTTCGCCGCGGCGCATGCCGGTGCGGGCCAGGATCTGGATCATCAACCGGTCGAGCTCGTCGGATAGCTGGGCTGCGGCGGCCATGAACGCGGCAGCCCGGGCATCGTCGAGGAACTTCGGCAGGGGCTTGTCCAAGCGTGGACGGTCTTCCCGGAAGACCAGGGCGCGGGTGGGGACATCGGGA
>NZ_JBQKKT010000087.1:0-340 GCF_052116585.1 Luteococcus sp. Sow4_B9
TCCCGATGTCCCCACCCGCGCCCTGGTCTTCCGGGAAGACCGTCCACGCTTGGACAAGCCCCTGCCGAAGTTCCTCGACGATGCCCGGGCTGCCGCGTTCATGGCCGCCGCCGCACAACTACCCGACGAGCTCGACCGGTTGATGATCCAGATCCTGGCCCGCACCGGCATGCGCCGCGGCGAACTACTCGGGCTACGCATCAACGCCGTCGTCCAGATCGGCACCGGCTACTGGCTGCGCACCCCGGTCGGGAAACTCCACACCGACCGCTACATCCCCCTCGACCCGGCCCTCAAGACCCTCATCGACACCTGGATCGCCCACCGCCCGTCATGGCAG
>NZ_JBQKKT010000088.1:0-321 GCF_052116585.1 Luteococcus sp. Sow4_B9
TCGTCAACGGCTGGAACGACCGCTGCCACCCCTTCATCTGGACCAAGACCGCCGACGAAATCCTCGCCAAAGCCAACCGTCCAACAACTTCACACACGGGGCACTAGGGGCGCTCGGGTGAGATAGATGGATCGTCGCCGGACCGGGATCGTCCTATCTTCAGTGCACAGTCACTGCCCTATCCCGCCGCTGACAAGGAACCTAGTGCGGCGTGTCGTTAGTTCTTGAATGGTTGTGGTTTGGGAGAATTGGTCATGGCCAATTCTCCTGCCCCGGCGCTGGGTCTTCGTGAGGGTGATCGTGAACGTCTGGAGTCGTTGA